>JAIVHI010000021.1 GCA_020201155.1 Loktanella sp.
CCGCCTGCCGACGGGCCGCGTAGTCGAGACCGGCCAGCACGCCTGCAAGTGGTCCGCCATCCGCGACCTCGTCCGCGATGACCGGCAGTCCAAGATCGGCAAAGCGGGCAGGATCACCATTGGCGTTGAGCGCAAGGCTGTCGCACTGGGGATCGAACCTGGCGATGACGTGGTCGACGATCCGGCTGTCACCCAATGGCAAGAGCCCCTTGTCGCCGCCCCCCATCCGGGTGGCACCGCCACCGGCAAGGATGATCCCGATGGGCGCGTTCATCCGAAATACACCGCGCAAGCGGGTTTGCGCAGGGTCATCGACCTGTCGATGATCGCAGCAATCAAGAACTCTGATGGGTCAGTTGGCCGGGCCACGTTGTCATTCCGAAAGGGCAGGTCTAAGCCTCGTGTGAAAGTCCCGTAAGACTAGGTCAACCGCATGCCCGAGACCACCGCCAAAACTGCCTTCTGGGCGGGTGCCCGCAACGGTGCGCCCTTCATCCTGATGGCGGCTCCTTTCGCGCTGGTCTACGGCGTGCTGGCCGTCGAGGCGGGCCTGACACTGGCGCAGACGATGGGCTTTTCCGTGCTGGTCATTGCGGGTGCGTCGCAATTCGCGGCCTTGCAGATGATGGTCGACAATGCAGCCGTCGCGCTTGTCCTGCTGGCTGCGCTGGCGGTGAACCTGCGCATGGCGATGTATTCTGCTGCGATGGTGCCGCATATCGGGCCCGCACCGCTTTGGCACCGGGCCCTGGTGGCCTACCTGCTGTTCGACCAGACCTATATCGCAAGTGTCGCCCGCTACGAGGACCGCCCGCAGATGACGGTCGCACAAAAGGTGGCCTATTACTTTGGTGTGGCGACGCCAATCACGCCGCTTTGGATCATCTGTTCGCTGATCGGGGCCAGCGTGGGGGCCACGATTCCCGACAGCTGGGCGATGGATTTCGCGCTGCCGCTGTTTTTCACGGCACTGGTCGCGCCGATGCTGAAGTCGCTACCGCATGTCGTGGCTGCAGGTGTGTCGGTGGCGGTGGCGCTGGTGTTGAGCGGCCTGCCATCGGGCTTTGGCCTGATCGTGGCGGCGCTTTGCGCCATGCTGGCCGGCGCGATGGTGGAACAATGGATGGAGGCGCGCAGATGACCTATTCGGCAGGACAGATCTGGCTGATCATCGCGCTTCTCGGCGCTGGCACCTTCGCGATCCGCTTTTCATTTCTGGGGCTGATCGGGAACCGTCCGCTGCCGCCCTTCGCTTTGCGCGTGCTGCGGTTTACGCCGGTGGCCGTGCTGCCGGGCATGGTCGCACCGCTGATCTTGTGGCCGCCCGCGACGGATGGGGTCTTCGATCCTGTCCGGTTTGCCTGCGGTCTGGTGACGCTGGTTGTCGGTGTCTGGACCAGAAGCTTCTACTTTGCCGTCGTCGCCGGGGCGATCACGCTTTACGGCGGTCTTCTTATCGTCTGAGGGCCGCCGTGCGGATTTCTGAGTCAAGCCGCATCAGCGCGACGCGCTTGTCGTCTTCGTCGCCTTCGCGGTAGGTTTCCGTCTCGACACCCGGAAGCTTGGAAAAGGCCGTGTCCAGCGTCACGGGGAACCATGTCGCGGGCAGGCTTTCGAATTCCGGAACCTGTCGCAGGACGGCCGAGGTCACGCGGGTGCAATTGGCTTTGCCTACAGGCCCCGCTGCCTTGAAGTCGTTCAGCAACCGCTCTGCCGTCTGGGGTGATACCAGCTTGCGCCGACCGACCACGTAGAATGTGGCTCGGGCATGATAGCTGACCCAGTATTCTTCGATGAGGGGGGTGATCCCGAACAACAGATCATTCCGTTCGGGAATAGAGTCGTGGCTGAAAGACCCTGCCGGATCCCAAAGCACCCTTTGACTGGCGTCGATGACAAGGGCCGTATGCGCGCCGCTTCCGTTGCCCGTGTCGCGCATCGTGTACAGCGTGACGGCTGGCGTGCCCGAACCAGAGACAGCGGCCTGTTGTACCTGTGCATCGGGCGCATAGACCTTTTCGCCCGCACAGGCACCCAGGGCGGCCAATGGCAGCCCGGCCAGAACAGTCCGCCGTGTGAGCATGGTTCAGCCGTTGACGAGCGCGAGGAAGATCAGAAAGACGATGATGCCGATGGCACCCTTGGTGGACCATGAAACAAAGGTATCATAGGTTTTCTTTTGTTCGGTGATGTCCATTTCGCCGTGCTTGTGTTCGGCCATACCAGCGGTCCTTTGGGTCAGATCAATTCGGTTGCGGCTTGGGTTAGACCATTGCGAAGGGCTTGTCACGGGGCATCAGGTCGCGGGTGGCGGGTGATCGCCATCATCGCGCGTCACAAAGGGACGGTCGTCGTTTCCTTGATTTCCTCCATCACGAAACTGGCCGAGATGTCCGAAACGGGCACCCGTGACGTCAGGCGCTTGTAGAAGGCGTCGTAGGCTGGAACATCGGCCAGCCTGACGCGCAGCACGTAATCCAGATCGCCGGTCATGCGATAGGCGCCGACGACTTCAGGAAGCGTGGCGAGCGTCTGTTGAAAGGTGCGCCGCCAGTCGTCGTCATGGTTCCGGGTGCGGATCAGCACGATCGCCGTCAGGGGCGCGCCGACCCGTGCCGGGTCGACCAGCGCGACCCGCGCGGTGATGACGCCGGCGTGTTCCATCGCCTTGATCCGGCGCCAGCAGGCGTTGCGCGACAGATGGACCTGTTCCGAGATCGCATCGACGGACAAAGAGGCATCACGCTGTAGCAACCGCAGGATAGCGCGGTCTGTTGTGTCCAGTTCTTCGGTCATTTCTGGGACATTATCCCAATCCAATGCCGCCTGAAAGTAAACTTTGGGATAAATTGGTGGATACCGGGGGCTATGATGGTTGAAAGCAAGGAGCACCCGATGTCGCGTACAGATACCCAGAACCCGCCCCGCAGCCTGACGCGCCTTTTCACGGCCCATCCTGCGACGGTCAACGAAACATACTTTGGCCACATGCGCTTTGCATTGTGGTTTTCGTTCTGGTTTTTCGTGGCCGGTGCCGCCGCCCTGATCCACGCGGTGCTGCCGTTCGTGTGTGAAACCACGGCCAGCCGGATTCTCAAGAAGCTGTCGGCCCGCGTCGCCGCCCGCCACTAGGCGCGGGTATAGAGCCAGGCACCCTCGGGCGAGAGGTGCCGCGTGACCTGCCCGTTCCGGTGCAGATGGTTCACATGCGCCACCGCTTCGACCAGCGCCAGACCGTAGGCGCTGCCCGTGATCTCGCGCTTGAACAATGGCAGGAAACATTCGCCTGCGGACTTGGGGCGATCCAGAAACTCCATAAGCCGCTGCAAGGCGCCGTGGTGGTTCTGGATCATCTGGTCGAGCCGCGCGGGCAGACCGGTAAAGGGCAGCTTGTGGCCGGGAAGGACCAGCTGCGTGGCGGTCGCGAAAGGTTTGAAGGCGGCACAGCTGTCCAGCCAGTCCCCGACGGGATCTGCTTCGGGCTCTGTCGGGTAGACGCCAAGATTGGCGCTGATCGACGGCAAAAGCTGGTCGCCGCCGATCACCAGATCGTCACGCCAGAAGGTCGCATGGGCGGGCGCATGACCGTGTCCGATGCGCACGGTCCAGTTGCGCTGGCCGATCCGGATGGACTGGCCTTCGGTCAGTCGCGTGAAACCCAGCGGCAGGGCGGCCACGCAATCGGCAAAGTTGAAGGGACGCTCGGCCCTGCGTTGCGCCAGCACCTCTGCATCCATCCCGGCGCGTTCGTAAAAGCGGACCTGCTCGGGCGAAGGGCGGTCCTGAACATCGAGCGTCAGCATCCGCGCCATCAGCCACGCGGTGCGGGTCATGACCAGTTCGGCCCCCTGCGCCACGAACCAGCCGGCCAGCCCCACGTGATCGGGGTGGTGGTGTGTGACGATCACGCGGGTGACGGGCTTGCCCGCCAACGGTCCGGTCAGCAGCGCCTCAAAGATCGCCCGGCTGCGCCTGCTGTCGAAACCGGTGTCGATCAGCGTCCAGCCGTCACCGTCGTCCAGCGCGTAGATGTTGACGTGATCCAGCGCCATCGGCAGGGGAAGCCGCATCCACAGGATGCCGGGGTCCACCTCGATTGCGCAGCCTTCGGCGGGCGGCGTGGCATAGGGCGTGCGGATCGGTGCGCTGGTCATGTCCGCTTCCTGCCCGACCGGCGCACCATTGGCGAGGCGTGTCGTCACGCAGCGGCCAGATCGTCTGCCTTGATCGCCATGAGATCTGTCGCACCCTCGCGGGTCGCCGCCAGAAGGCTTCCGGCTTCGGGCAGCATCCGCGTGATGTAGAACCGCGCCAGCCGCGCGCGCGCCGCGTCTCCGCTGGCGGCTGCGGCCAGATGGGCGTGACCGCCCAACACCCGCGCAAAGGCCTTGAGATAAGACGTGGCTCCGGCGAACCGGTCGGTCATGTCCTGTTCGACCAGCCATTCTGTCGTTTCTCGCAACGAGGCGACGGCGTCCCAGACGTGGGCGGCCAGATCGGGGTGGCCGGACTTGGCGGCCTCGACAGCGACCTCGATTTCATCGAGCAGCGCAAAGGCCGCTTCGCCACCGTCCATCATCTTGCGGGCCACAAGGTCCATCGCCTGAATGCCGTTGGTGCCTTCGTAGATCGCGGTCACCCGCACGTCGCGGGAATATTGCGCGGCCCCCGTTTCCTCGACAAAGCCCATTCCGCCGTGAACCTGCACGCCGGTTCCCGAGACGGCGATGCCGGTGTCGGTGCCGAAGGCCTTGCTTATCGGGGTCAGCAGCGCCGCGCGGGCCTTCCATGCGGCGTCATCGGTGGCGGTCGCCATGTCGATGGCCGCCGCGTTCATCAGCGCGATGGCGCGGGCGGTGAATGTGTCGGCCTTCATCTCGGCCAGCATCCGGCGCACATCCGGGTGCTCGACGATCGACCCCGTGCCGCCCGCCTTGCCCTGCTTGCGGTCCTGGGCATAGGCCAGCGCATGCTGGAAGGCGCCTTCGGCCACGCCGATCCCCTGCACGCCGACGCCCAAGCGGGCGTTGTTCATCATCGTGAACATCGCGGCCATTCCGCCGTGTTCGGGGCCGACCAGCCAGCCCTTGGCGTTGTCGTATTCCATCACCGCTGTGGGCGATCCGTGCAGGCCCATCTTGTGCTCGAGGCTGACGACGCGCAGCGAGTTGCGTGCGCCAAGGCTGCCGTCCTCTTCCGGGATGAACTTGGGCACCATGAACAGGCTGATGCCCTTGGTCCCGTCGACCGCACCGGGCAGGCGGGCCAGAACAAGGTGGCAGACGTTTTCCGAAAAATCGTTGTCGCCCCAGGAAATATAGATCTTCTGCCCCGAGATCGCATAGCTGCCATCGTCCTGCGGCTCTGCCTTGGTCCGCAGCGCCCCCACGTCGGACCCGGCCTGCGGTTCGGTCAGGTTCATCGTGCCGCACCACTCGCCGGAAATCAGCTTGGGGATATAGGTATCCTTGATCGTGTCCGAGGCGTGATGTTCCAGCGCCTCGATCTGGCCCTGCGTCATCAGCGGGTTCAATTGCAGGGCAAGACAGGCCGATGACATCATCTCGTTCACGGCCGTCGTCAGTGTCATGGGAAGGCCCATGCCGCCATTCTCGGGTGCTGCGCTCATGCCGATCCAGCCACCTTCGGCAATCGCGCGGTACCCTTCGGCAAAACCGGGAGAGGTGCGGACAACGCCGTTTTCCAGCTTGGCAGGATGCAGATCGCCGGCGCGGTTCAGGGGATAAAGAACCTCTTCGCACATCCGCGCGGCTTCGGTCAGGATCGCTTCGACCGTATCGCCTGTCGCTTCCGCAAACCGGTCCGTGTCCTGCACGGCGCGAAAGCCCGCGACATGGTCCAGAAGAAACCGGAAATCGCTGAGGGGGGCGCGGTATGGCATGGGAAGGCTCCTGCGGCTGTCGCTTGGCAAAAATGACGTTCGTGGCTATGGATCGAAGCCTAGCCGCCCGCGTCACGCCCGCAACTGAAACGCCACGTCAGAAATTACCGCATGTCGAACCTCGTCCCATCCGGCCCCGATGCCTTTTCCCGCGCAGGCGAGCTGCTGCGGCAGGGCGGGCTCGTCGCTTTCCCGACCGAGACGGTTTACGGGCTGGGCGCGGATGCCCGCGATGACGGGGCGGTCGGGCGTATCTATACGGCCAAGGGCCGGCCGTCGTTCAACCCGCTGATCGTGCATGTGTCCGATCTTGGCACGGCGCGCACATACGTGGAGTTCACGCCGGTGGCCGAGCGTCTGGCCGCCGCCTTCTGGCCCGGAGCGCTGACGCTGGTCCTGCCGCTGAAGGCGGGCAGTGTCATTTCGCCATTGGTGACCGCCGGTCTGGGCACACTGGCGGTGCGCGTGCCCGACCATTCGGTCGCGCAGGCTGTGCTGGCGGCCTTCGGCGGTCCGGTCGCTGCCCCCTCTGCCAACCCTTCGGGGCGGGTCAGCCCGACGACGGCGGCCCATGTGGTGCAAGGGCTGGGCGATGCGGTCGACCTGATCGTCGATGGTGGCGCCTGTGGCGTCGGGCTGGAATCGACGATCGTCGATTGCACCGGCACGCCCCGGTTGTTGCGGGCGGGCGGCGTTCCGCTTCACGCGATCGAAGCCTGTGTCGGTCAGCCTTTGGCGCAACAGATCGACGCGCACATCCCGTCGGCGCCGGGCCAGTTGCAGTCGCATTACGCGCCTTCGGGGTCTGTCCGGCTGAATGTAGAGAGACCGCAGGCGGATGAGGTCTATCTGGGCTTCGGTCCGATGCAGGCTGATCTGAACCTGTCGCCTTCGGGTGATCTGGTCGAAGCGGCGGCACGGTTGTTCGCCTGCCTGCACGAGTTGGACGCAAAAGGTGCCGAACGGATCGCGGTCGCCCCCGTGCCGATGATCGGGCTGGGGCTGGCGATCAACGACCGGCTGAAGCGTGCGGCCGCGCCGCGCAACGCGTGACGTCTCGGTCAGGCGTTCTGGCGCTCGATATAGGCGCGCAACTCCTCGGTTTCATTGCGGGCCTCGCGCAGCCCGTCCATCGCGGCGCGCAATTCGGCCTCGGTCTGAGACAGCTGGTTCTGGATGTCCGCTTCGCGCTGCTGCAGGTAGGTGATCGCCTGATCGCGCATTTCCTCGGCCTCGTGCAGGGCCTGCGCCATCCGGTCCAGTTCGCCCACGTCGGCCTTGGTGACCCGAGTGAACCGATTGATCAGCCAGCTTGCGAACCACCCCAGTGAAAAGGCGACGAAGAGAATGATCGCCGTGGCGATGATGAATTCGGTTCTGTTCAACGTCTTGCCTTCGTCATTCGCTTTCGGGCGCGTCAGGTGTTTCGCCCTCTTCGGCCGTTTCGTCCAGAGCGGATTCCGCGTCGGCGTCACTTTCGGGGACAATCAAGCTGAATTCAATCCGGCGGTTCGCTTCCCGACCTTCCGCGGTCTCGTTGGATTCGATCGGATCGGCCTCTCCGAAGCCCTCGGCATCGAAGGTCGATACGGGCACGCGGCGGCTGCGCAATGCGGCCAGAACGGACTCTGCACGGTCCTTGGACAACTGTTGGTTCATCTCTTCACCGCCTTGGCTATCCGTATAACCTGCGATCTGGATGGGCAGGTCCGGGCAACCCTGCAGAATGTCCGCGATATCGTCCATGATCGGGCTGGCCTCTGACGAGATCGTCGTCGACCCCGGTTCGAAGGTGATCTTGCGGTCCTCGGTCACGACGTCGATCTGTGCGAGGCATTCTTCCGCAGTCGGCAGTCCAGCGACGGGGTCCAGTTCCTCGACGTAGGTCACGTCGATCGAGACGGCAGCGCTTTGGCCCAGCTTTTCGACCATCAGTCCGGTAATGTCCGCAGAGGCGCTGGCGTTTCCTGTATTGCCACGGATCGTGATCCGGTCCGGGGTGACGGTGACGGAGCCGTTTGAGAGCCTTGACAGAGCGTCGATCCCGGCCAGCACCCTGACCGGCCAGCCTGTGGGCAAGCCGTCGACGATACGTGTCCCCATCGTCAGATCGTTGGCCCCGAACTTGGCCATCGCGAAATTTTCCACGGCCATGTTCGTCAAGTCGTCGTTCACGCGCCCACGCAACTGCGCGGCGCCTTCGGGGCTGAGCGTGGCGGTGAAGGTCGGCGGCCCGTCGCCGTCAGCGTCTTCGTTGACCGGCAGTTCCGCCGTCAGCGCGAAGGCGGCGGGCAAATCGTTCTCGAGCTCGCCGACCACGGCTTCGAAGGCATCTTGCGCCGTGCCGGGCAGGGCGACCAGCGAGACATCGGTGTTCGAGATGGTCAGCGTCCCGCCGCCAAGCTCACCCACCGCGCGGATACCCATCGCGATGGTGTCGGCCCACTGGCGCGACGGCGAGCCAAGTGCTTCGACACAGGGGCTGCGCCCTTCGAAGCCGACCTCTTGTGCCGCCGAGATGACAACCTGGTTCGCTTCCAGTGATCCCACCGCGCAGGCCGAAAAGCGGGGACCTTCCTCGTCCAGCGTGAACCGTGTGAGGAAGGGCGAGATCACGGGGCGGGGTGCTGTAATGTTCAGCGAGACCCGTACGTCTGCTGGGCGGCTCCGGTTCAGGCGTGTCTCGAGTTGCGTCTTTTGCCGGTTACTGTCGGAAATCGCCGTTACGACCACACGGTCCGATGCGACCGAAATCTTCGATCGCTCAAGCTCACCGACCGCGCGGATGGCATAATCGACCGCCGAACGCCACGAATCCGGAACCGGGTAGTCGCCTGCGTCCAGAAGGTCCGTCACGGTGGCGCCGCCAGCGGCCTCGCCCACGCGTTCGAGCAGGGCGTCCCGATCGGTCGAGGCGGGGATCAGCCCGATCAGTGAGACGCCCTTGTCGTTGCGCAGGATCTCGATGGCGAATTGCGGCGGTGCAATTCCCTCTGACGCGACAACGGCCATGCTGTCGATGACGCGGCTGGCGTCCACAAGGCGGCCTGCAGCCGAAATCGCACGATAGCGGTCGACCTCGGAGGGTGCTTCGCCCTCGATGATCACCTGCAGTCCGTCACCCTGTACCTCGGCCCAGTCCTGGCCCATTTCGACCAATTCTTCCTGAACGGCGATCACCGACCGGTCTTCCACCACCGCAACCGTGGCGCGGGCCGCCACGACGGACACAAGGGCGGCGATCAGAAAGGCACCGAGGCGTATGAAGAGTGCGGACAGGCGCATGAAAAACCTCACTTGGTATTGGTCCTGCTTCTAGGCGCTGGTGCCCGCATGAGCAATCAGAGCAGGAATGCGACGGCGAAAAACGGCAAAGGCAAAAGACCTGCGTTCCGGTTGGACCTGAAAAGCCGCAGCAACAGCCCGTCGTTGCCCGCATCGAATCGGGCCAGCTGCCATGTCATGTGCCAGCCCATCGCCCAAGGCCCGCCGACCGCGATCAGCAGCGACAGGACCGATCTGTCCTGCACCGCCAGCAGCACCGCGATGCCCAGAAGCACCGTGCTGCCGGCAAGAAACCCCCGCAGCCATGGGCGGGCGGCGTCTCCGAACAGGCGGGCCGTGGATTTCACGCCGATCAGCGCATCGTCTTCGGCGTCCTGATAGGCATAGATGGTGTCGTAGAACAGCGTCCAGACGATACCCGCGACATAGGCCACGACGGCGGGCCATCCAAGCGATCCGCTGTGCGCTGTCCACAGCAGAAGGGCGCCCCAGTTGAACGCCAGGCCCAGGAAGACCTGCGGCCACCACGTGAAACGCTTGGCGAAAGGATAGATGGCGACCGGGATCAGGGCGATGAAGCCCAGCAGAATCGCGGCCCAGTTGAAGGTCAGCAGGATCAGCAGCGACACGAGGGTCTGGCACAGCATCCACATCAGCGCCGCCCGGACGCCCACGGCCCCCGAGGGGATGGGCCGTGACCGTGTCCGCGCCACGCTGCCGTCGATGTCCCGGTCGGTGATGTCGTTCCAGGTGCAGCCCGCGCCGCGCATCAGGAAGGCCCCGATCCCCGAGCCGACGACCAGCCACAGATCGAACCACGTGGCCTGACCGTCAGCCAGCATCGCAAGCCCCAGACCCCAAAGGCAGGGCAGCCACAACAGCCATGTCCCGATAGGCCGGTCGGCGCGGGACAGCCGCAGGTAAGGACGCGTCGCGGCAGGGGCGATCCGGTCGACCCAATTATCCGCGCTGTCTGCGACGCGGCCCTCTGGCATCGGGGCGGGGTTGGTCATAGATAGGCCTCATGGCATCCAAGGTTCGGCTTTATGTAGATCACCCTCTGGGGGAGGGGCAAACGGTTCCGCTGGATCGGGATGCCGCGAATTACCTGTTCAACGTCATGCGTCTGCCGGTGGGCGCTGTGCTGTCGGTCTTCAACGGGCGCGACGGTGAATGGGACGCCACTGTCCTCAAGGCGGGCAAACGGGCAGGCGCGTTGCAGGCCGACACCCGGACAAGGCCGCTTCAACCGCCACCCGACCTGTGGCTCCTGTTCGCGCCGATCAAGAAGGCCCGCACCGATTTCATCGTCGAAAAGGCGGTCGAAATGGGTGCAGCAAGGCTCCTGCCGGTCCAGACCGTTTATACCAACAGCGAGCGTATCCGGCAGGACCGCCTGCAGGCCCACGCCATCGAGGCGGCAGAGCAATGCGGCGGCACCTTCGTCCCCGAAGTGACGGAATTGCAAAAGCTGGATGCCGTCCTGCGGGACTGGCCCGACGACCGTCAGCTGATGTTCTGCGACGAGGCCCTGATTGGCGCGGGGCCGGTGCTGGCCGATGCGCAGCCCGGACCCTGGGCGATCCTGATCGGCCCCGAGGGCGGCTTTTCGGTGCAAGAACGCGACCGCCTGCACGCGCATCCAAACGCTCATCCGGTGCCTCTGGGCCCGCGCATCCTGCGGGCCGACACGGCGGCTGTCGTAGCCCTGACCGTCTGGCAACAAGCCTTGGGTGACTGGTGATGGAGCGTGTCGTACCAGCTGATCTGCCAGCAATGCGCGCAATATTGGAGCGTCAGCCGCATCTGGCGATGTTCCCGCTGTCAAATCTCGACCGCCATGGGCTGGACGGCGATCATCCCCGGGCCCCGTCGTTCTGGCGAGACGGCGACAATGTGCTGTGCGTCACGCGCGAGGGCATCGTGCTGCCCGTGATCGCCCCCGATGCCGCACCGGCGGCGGCAAAGATGATCGTGGACCGTGACCTGACCGGCGTGATCGGAGAGGCGAAAGGCGCCCGAGCATTGCTTGCTGCGGCTGGTCTGACCGGTGCTGTGGCACTGGACGGCGACGAGACGCAATTTCTGTTGGATCTGCACGATCTGGCGGTGCCGGAGACCAGCGGTCAATTGGTCAGACTGGACGATGCACCCCGCCCTATGATGGAAGACTGGCGCGTCGCTTATAACGTCGAGACCCTGGGCGAGAGCGAAGCCGTGGCGCGGTCCCGTGTCGCCGCGGAACTGGACAGCTACATCGCGAATGACAGCCACCGTGTCCTGATGATCGCGGAACAGCCAGTCTGCACGACTGGGTTCAATGCCACTCTGCCCGATATCGTGCAGGTGGGCGGCGTCTATACTCCACCCCATCTGCGCGGGCGCGGCTATGCACGGCGAGCCGTGTCATTGCATCTGACCGAAGCGCGGGCACGCGGCGTCAAAAAGGCCACGCTTTTCGCGTCGAGCAACGAAGCGATGCGGGCCTACCGGTCCATCGGATTTCACCCATGCATCGTCACCGGCGAGGACGGCACGCAGCTGGAGGTGCCGGTCAATGCGCGTGGCGCGGATGAACTTTTCGACGTCTTCGCCAAGCTGCCGGGCATCGAAACGCAGAAAATGCTGGATGCGCTTTCCCGCAGACCCGATGTGCGCGTGACGGTTTGGCAGAGGTCCCGTCCGCTCTTGCATTGAGCGGGGGAGGGTGCCAACACCATGATCTGACCCTGCGCGAACGGAGCCCGCCCCATGTCCATCCCACAGTCCGGCGGTGCGCCGATCACCGATACCGCGCAGCTTGCCGAATATCTGGAACAGGGCTGCAAACCCAAGGAAGACTGGCGCATCGGGACCGAGCACGAAAAGTTCGGCTTTTGCACCGATAGCCTGAAACCGCTGCCCTTCGCGGGCGAGCGGTCGATCGAGGCGGTCCTGTCCGGCCTGCGCGACCGCTTCGACTGGTCGCCCGTCACCGAAGGCGGTCATCTGATCGGGCTGGAGAAGGAAGGTGCCAACGTCAGTCTGGAACCCGGTGGCGCGCTGGAACTGTCGGGCGCCCCTCTCGAGACGATCCACCAGACCTGCGACGAGGTGAACGCCCATCTGGCCGAGGTGAAAAGCGTCTCGGACGAGATCGGTGTGGGCTTCATCGGCCTTGGGGCCGCGCCGATCTGGACGCATGACCAGATGCCCCTGATGCCCAAGGGCCGCTACAAGCTGATGAACGACTACATGCAGGAGGTCGGCACGATGGGCACCGCCATGATGCGGCGGACCTGCACCGTGCAGGTGAATCTCGACTTCGGGTCAGAGGCTGACATGGTGCAAAAGATGCGGGTGGCCGTTGCCCTTCAGCCGGTCGCCACGGCGCTGTTCGCATCCTCCCCCTTTTTCGAAGGTCAGAAGAATGGCCACAAAAGCTGGCGCAGCCGCATCTGGCGCGATCTGGATGATGACCGGACGGGCATGATTCCCTTTATCTTCGACGATGACTTCGGGTTCGAGAAATGGTCAGAATGGGTTCTCGATGTGCCGATGTATTTCGTCTACCGCGATGGAAAATACATCGACGCGCTGGGCCAGTCGTTCCGCGACTTTTTGAAGGGCGAGCTGCCTGCCTTGCCGGGTGAGACGCCCCTGATTTCTGACTGGGCCGACCACCTGACCACCGTTTTCCCCGAAGCCCGCGTCAAGCGTTTCATCGAGATGCGCGGCGCCGACGGTGGCCCGTGGCGCAGGCTTTGTGCGCTGCCCGCTTTCTGGGTTGGCCTGATGTACGACCAGACCGCGCTGGATGCCGCTTGGGACCTGTGCAAGAACTGGACCGCCGAACAACGCGAGGCGCTGCGCGTCGCCGCCTCGGTCGATGGTTTGCAGGCCAAAGTCGAGGGTATCGACATGATGGAGCTTGCGCGTGAATCCGTCGCCATCGCCGAAGCGGGTCTCAAGGCGCGCGGGCGCACCGGCGCAGGCGGTCTGCTGCCGGACGAGACGCATTTCCTGAACGCGCTGAAGGAAGAGCTGGAAACCGGCAAGACGCTGGCTGACGAGTTGCTGGACCACTACGATGGCGATTGGAACGGGGACCTGACGCGGATTTACGACGCCTACGCCTATTGAGCGCGAGGCCGGAACACGTCTGCACACCTTGCCATAGTGTTGGCGCAAAGTGCCCCTATCGTTGTGGAAGGAGTCTGGCCAATGCCCTTGTTTCTGAACCCGCGATTCGCTTTCCTGATGGTGATGGTCGTGCCGCTTGCGGGCGGTGCGATGGTGCATCCGCAGGGGGCGGTGGCCTTTGTGCTGGGGGCTTGGGCCGGGTGGCTGATCGTCGCCCCTGCGGCCTACTTGATGCTGTGGGTTCTGGGCCTGCGAAGTCTTCCGCAACTTTTGAAGCCGCTGATCCGCCTCCCGATCCTGCTGGGCCTGACCGCCTTGCTGATCTACCTTGCACGCCCCGAGTGGAGCGGCGGTGCCGCCCTTCTGGGCGGCGGCGGGTTACTCTGGTGGGCGCGGCGCGGTGGCACCCTGATCTGAACCCTTCGCGCCGATCTTGGGTTCGGTCTTGCTGCGCAGCCGCCGGATGTTGGCCCAGTGGCGCGCGTAGATCACAAGGCACAGCGCGCAGCTGAAAACGAAAAGCGCGCCTTGGCCGGTCACGGCCACAACCACAGGGATCCAGCCCGCAGCCACCAGCGCCGCCAGGGACGAATAGCGGCTGATCGCCGCGGTCGCGAGCCAGATGGCGCTGGCGGCAAGGAAGATCGGCGGCGACAGCGCCAGAAGCAGGCCGAAGTAGGTCGCGACGCCCTTGCCCCCCTTGAAACGCAGCCAGATCGGGTAGCAATGGCCCGCAAATGCCGCGAAGCCCGCGATCTGTGCCGCGTCGTCGGCGGCCAGCCAGCGGGCGATCAAAACCACGAACGCCGCCTTGCCCGCATCGAGCACCAACGTCAGAAGCGCGGCCAACCGGCTACCGGAGCGCAGCACGTTGGTCGCCCCGATATTGCCGGACCCCACCGTTCGCGGGTCGGGCAGACCAAAGGCCCGCGACATCACGATCCCGAAAGGCACCGACCCCAGCAAAAAGCCGAAGACGGCCCAGATCAGCAGCAAGACGGGGGGTGTCACGACATCGGGCATCAAAGCATCTGGTTCAGTGCCATGGCCCGGAACAGCTGCGGCAGTGTCAGCTGGTCTTCGTGGTAAAGGCGCAGGGCGGCGGGCAACAGGGTCTGCAGGCCGACGGCCCCGGATGCGGCCTCTTGATAGGGGAGCCGCTTGCTTTCCTCGTCCTGCGGGGTGTGCATGGAGCAGATCACGTCGATCAGGCCACTGGCGACCGCTTCGACCACGGCCAGCCTGTCGGTTTCGGACCGCAGGGGGGGCTTGAGCTTGAAGAAGGTCCTGTAGTCGGCCACGTCCAGTTCGTTGAGCGTCAGGTGGTGGATGCCGACGCCGGCGGTGATGTTCAGACCGTTGGCCTTGGCCCGCTCCAGCGGTGGCAGGGCACGGGCGGTGGTGATCTGGTCGATGTGGTAGGCCGCCCCCGTCATCTCCAACAGGGCGATGTCACGGTCGATCCCCATACGTTCGGCCATGGGGGACACGCCCGGCAAGCCGCGCAGGGATGCGAACTTGCCCGAAGTGACGGCGGCGCCCTTGGACAGGATCGGCTCCTGCACGTGGCCGATGACCAGCGCGTTCAGCGAGGCGGCGTAGGTCAGCGCGCGCGAAATGACCTTGGTGTCGCTGACCACGCGGTCCGCATCCGAAAAGGCCACGGCACCGGCGTCCTGCAGAAAGCCGATCTCGGTCATCTCGCGACCTTCGCGCCCCTTGGTCAGGGCCGCCATGTGCAACACGTTGATGCCCGCGTCGTCGGTGGCGCGGCGGCGCAGGTATTCCAGCGTTTCCGGCGTGTCGATGGCGGGCCGCGTATCGGGCCGCGTCACGATGGTCGTGACCCCGCCCGCGATGGCCGCGCGACCGGCGGACCGGAAGCTTTCCTTGTGCCGCTCACCGGGTTCCGAGACCTTGACGCCGATATCCACGATCCCGGGTGCGAGGCACTGCCCCTGGCAGTCCACAATCGCGGGTCCGGTGATATCGGGATGGGTTTCGCCGTAAACGGCAGCGATCCGACCGTCTTCGACCAGCAGCGCGCCCATGGCATCGGTCTGGGCCTCGGGGTCGATCAGGCGGGCGTTGATGAAAAGTGTTTTTGACATGGGCTACCTGCGCAGGTTGGCAGGGGTGTAGGTGAGGGGACAGGCTGCCGTCAATTGCTCTTGGCCAAGCGCCGCCGAACGCCCATCAGGCCGCGACCCAAAGCATCAGCCCCACAACCGCGAAAAGCACCACGAGGGCAATCATCGCCACCCTGCCAGAAAGCGCCGCATCCGAAGGCACCTTGCGCCCCTTGCCGGGCCCGACATCGCCATCGGCACTTTCGCTGCGCAACACCTCTGGCGCGGTAAAGCTCGACGGTTCCGCAACCGTCGTCACGTATTCGACGGCGGAGGTCGGGTTCAACTCGACCGCTGCCTCGCCGAAGGCCCGCGACATCAGCAGCACGACAATCCCGCGCTGGCTGTTCAGAAGCTCTGCGTTCATGCCGTCTTCGGGCATGTCGTAGCCTTGCCGGATATAGCTGGCGAGCGGCAGGCCGGACAGTTCGTCGGCGTTCACCACGTCGATGTAATCCGGGTTCAGGTCTATGCCGAAGACCTCTTTCAGCGCATCCGGTTCCTTTGCGACGATACCGGGTGGGGCGACGCCGGGAACCGCGTAGACATAGATGCGCCCGTGATCGTTGGCGGGAATGGACAGGGTCATGCGTAGGTCTCCTTGGCTGTCTGCCGGGACAAACGCAGGTTGCGGGCCAATAGGTCCATGGCGGCCATGCGCACGGCGACACCCATCTCGACCTGCGTCTGGATGACGCTGCGGTTGATGTCGTCTGCGATGGTCCCGTCGATCTCGACGCCGCGGTTCATCGGCCCCGGATGCATGACGATGGCGTCGGGCTTGGCATGCGACAGCTTTTCCGCGTCCAGCCCGAACCGGTGGAAATACTCGCGTTCGGACGGAATGAAACCGCCGTCCATGCGTTCCTTCTGAAGCCGGAGCATCATCACCACGTCCACGTCCTTCAGCCCCTCTTTCATGTCGCCGAAGACCTCGACTCCGAACTGGTCGATCTGGGACGGCATCAGTGTCGGCGGCCCGATCAGGCGCACGCGGTTCTCCATCTTGCCCAGCAGCATGATATTCGACCGCGCGACGCGGCTGTGCGCGATATCGCCGCAGATCGCGACCGACAACCGGTGCAGGCGGCCCTTGGCACGGCGGATCGTCAGCGCATCGAGCAGCGCCTGGGTGGGATGTTCATGCGCCCCGTCGCCCGCATTCAACACCGCGCAATTCACCTTTTGCGCCAGCAGATCGACCGCCCCGGATGACGGATGCCGCACGACCAGCAGGTCGGGGTGCATGGCATTCAGCGTCAGCGCGGTGTCGATCAGCGTTTCGCCCTTCTTAACGCTGGATGTCTGCATCGCCATGTTCATCACGTCGGCACCCAGCCGCTGGCCCGCCAGTTCGAAACTGGCCTGCGTGCGGGTCGAGTTCTCGAAGAACATGTTGATCTGCGTCATGCCCGCGAGGACATCCTTGTGCGCGATGCCGTTGCGGTTGTCCGTGGCGTAACGGTCGGCCAGATCGAGCAGCGTTGTGATCTCATCGGGCTTCAGGTGTTCGATGGCCAGAAGGTGGCGGGCGCGAAAGGACATGGGGTGGTCACCTCTGATGCAAACGCCCGCGTTATAGGCGCAGAGGGCATGGCGGGCAAACCCTTTCCCCCTTAGGATCGGGCGCATGGAATCGCAGGACACATATTGGTCGGACCTCGCCGCGCTTGCGTGGCAGGTCGAACTGGGTGCGGACGAGGCGACCCTCGAGACGCCGGTCGACCGTTACACGCTGGATCCGCGGCCGACAGCCCCCGCGCCACCCGCCGTGGCCGAGGCGCGCACCACCCCGCCGCCGATTCCGCAGGTGCAGGATGTCGATCCCGTAGCGGTCGCGCAGGCCGCAGCCGATGCGGCAACCGATCTGCCCGCCCTCGCCCGCGCGATGGAGGCGTTCGAGCTTTGCGATCTCAAGAAAGGTGCGCGCAGCTTTGCCTTTGCCGATGGCCAGCCCGCCGCACGGGTGATGATCGTGGGCGAGGCACCCGGACGCGAAGAGGACCAGCAAGGCAAGCCCTTCGTGGGGCAGGCCGGCCAGCTGTTGAACCGGATGTTCGGGGCCATCGGCCTTGCGCGGGATGCCGAGGACGCAGCACAGGCTCTCTATATCACCAACGTGCTGCCGTGGCGCCCTCCTGCCAACCGCGCCCCCGAAGCGGCCGAAATCGCCATGATGCTGCCGTTCCTGCAGCGGCACATCGTGCTGGCGAACCCCGATCTGGTCGTGCTGATGGGAAACACGCCCTGTCAGGCGATCCTGCAAAAGACCGGCATTACCCGGCTGCGCGGTCACTGGACCGAAGCGCTGGGTCGCCCCGTGATGCCGATGCTGCATCCGGCCTATCTGCTCCGTCAGCCCGCTGCCAAGCGCGAGGCCTGGGCGGACCTTCTCGACATTCAGGCAAGGTTGACCCCATGAGCCGCATCGACGACGCCCGCGCTTTCATCCCCGTCCGCATCGCCGTGCTGACCGTCAGCGACACCCGCACCATGCAAGATGACCGGTCCGGTGACGTGCTGGTCCAGCGTCTCAGTGACGCAGGCCACACGCTGGCGGCCCGCGAGATCGTGAGGGACGATCGGGGCACAATCGCCGCGCAATTGACCGCGTGGTGCGCCGATCCGGAGATCGACGTGATCCTGTCGACGGGCGGCACGGGGCTGACGGGCCGCGACGTGACGGTCGAAGCGCACAGGGATGTCTACGAAAAGGAAATCGATGCCTTCGGGACTGTCTTTACCCATGTTTCCATGCAGAAGATCGGGACAAGTGCAGTTCAATCCCGCGCGACCGGCGGCGTCGCACAGGGCACCTATCTCTTCGCGCTTCCCGGCTCTCCCGGTGCATGTCGTGACGCCTGGGATGAAATTTTGGGCAAACAGCTCGATTACCGGCACCGCCCCTGTAACTTCGTCGAGATCATGCCGCGTTTGGACGAGCATATGAAGCGGAAGTGATATACTGCGACTCGACACGGTTCCTGCTTGCCGTAGTTTAACGTCAGGTCATTCAGTTCCGCGGAGCCTTCATGCGATTTTTAAGACGCAGCCTGATCGGGGTCTTCCTGTTGTGCGCGACATTCGCCCTCTTCGCGGTTGCTGCCAACACGGTGCGCGAAGCTGTGGTCGAACGGATGAACGACGAACCGCGCTCTTTCCCGCAGCGGGAACGGGTCTTTGCGGTGAACGTGACCGAATTGGTGCCCGAAACCATCACACCCGTCCTGACGACGTTTGGCGAGGTCCAAAGCCGTCGCACACTGGGGATCCGCGCGACGATCGGTGGCACCGTCACATGGACCGACCCCGCATTGATCGAGGGCGGTTCGGTTTCGGCCGGCCAGCCCTTGCTGCGTGTCGATCCGCGCAGCGTGCAGGCCGAACGGGACCGGATCGCCGCTGATCTGCAGGACGCACAGGCCGAGGTGCGGGACGCCGAACGCGGATTGGACCTTGCCCAGGACGAACTGGACGGGGCGACGGCGCAGGCCGCGCTTCGGACGCAGGCTGAAACGCGGGCGCGCGACCTGCTCGACCGTGGGGTGGGAACGACCGCAGCGCTGGAAACCGCCGAGCTGGCGGCGCAATCGGCGGAAGCCTCGGTGCTGACGCGCAGGCAGGCACTGGCCAGCGCCGAGGCGCGGCTGGATCAGGCCAGAACACGCCTGTCGCGGGCGGAAATCAATCTGACCGAGGCCGAGCGACAGGTTGAGGACACCGAGATCACAGCCGCCTTCGACGGTGCCCTGACGGATGTGACCGTCTCGCCCGGTGGGCGTGTGACCGCGAACGAACAGATCGCGACCCTGCTCGATCCCGACCAGCTCGAGGTCGCATTTCGCGTGTCGACCGCCCAATACGCACGGTTACTGGACGGCGAGGGTGATCTGATCGCAGCGCCTGTTGCGGTTCAACTGGACGTATCGGGTGTCGATCTTGTCGCGCAGGGCCAGATCACGCGCGAGGGGGCATCGGTGGGCGAAGGCCAGACCGGGCGCCTGCTGTTCGCGCAACTCGACGCCGCCGCGGGCTTCCGCCCCGGCGATTTCGTGACCGTCTCGATCGACGAGCCGGAGATGACGGGCGTCGCTTTGGTGCCGGCTACGGCTGTCGATGCCGACCGCACGGTGTTGATCGTCACTGCCGAGGACCGGCTTGAACTGCGCGCGGTCGAACAGCTGCGGACGCAGGGCGACGATGTCATCATCCGCGTCGGCGATCTGGCGGGCGAGGAGATCGTCGTCGCCCGGTCGCCGCTTTTGGGCGCGGGGATCGGCGTCCGGCCCCTGCGGGAAGAGGAAGAGACCGTCGAAGAAGAGCCGCAGATTGATGCCAGCATTTCGCTGGATGACGACAGACGCGCCAAACTCGTGGCCTTCGTGCAGGACGGGCGCATGCCGGACGAGGTCAAGACCCGCATCATCGCGCAACTGGAGCAACCCGAGGTGCCGCTTGCGACCGTCGAACGTCTCGAAGGCCAGATGGGGGGCTGATGGCATGAAGGTCGGCGGCATCTTTTCCTACTTCACGCGGCATCGCACCATCGCGAACCTGCTTTTGCTGCTGATGCTGGCGGCGGGGGCTGCGGCCATCCCGCAGATGCGCGCGCAGTTCTTCCCAGACAGTGCCGTGGACGACATCAACATCTCGGTCACTTGGCAGAACGCGGGCCCCGAAGATATCGACGAAGGCATCGTCCAGATCCTCGAACCGGCGCTGTTGACGGTGGACGGCGTGTCCTCCTCCTCGGCCAGCAGCAGAGAGGGCCGTGCCTCGATCCGTCTGGAATTCGCCCCGGGCACGGACATCGACGCCGCCACGGAAGAGGTGCAGCTGGTTCTCGACAGCACGTCAAACCTGCCGTCGGATGCGGAAGACCCCGAAATCAGGCGCGGGTGGCCGCACCCTCTACCATCGTCGAAGTGCCCTCTCTGAACCTGATCCGATACGATATCTCGATGCGCGAAATTGCGGACCTGATCGGGCAGGAGGCCGACGCGAACCCCGCGGGCGACGTGTCGAGTGCGACGCGGGTCCGCACCGGCGCCGCCAAGCGCAGCGCCGACGACATTGCCGCCATCGTCCTGCGCCAGAACACCGACGGCTCATCCCTGACAGTGGGCGATGTGGGCACGGTTCTGGTCGAATCGGTGGACCGCGAGCGCGGCTATTTCGTCGGTGAGGATTCCGCCATTCAGGTGCGCGTCAATCGCACCGCGACAGGCGACGCCATCGGCCTGCAGCAATCCGTCGAAGAGGTCGCGCGGGCCTATCAGTCGACCTTGCCGCAGGGTGTGTCCATCACCCTGACGAACACGCTGGCCGAGGCGATCACCGGTCGTCTGAATATCCTGGTCAGCAATGGCTTGATGGGGCTGGGGCTGGTGCTGGCCCTCTTGTTCCTGTTTCTCAACGCACGCACGGCCTTTTGGGTTGCGGCGGGTATTCCTGCGGCGATGATGGCCGCCATTGCGCTGATGTACGTGGCCGGCATCACGATCAACATGATCTCGCTCTTTGCGCTGATTATTACGCTTGGTATCGTGGTGGACGATGCCATCGTCGTCGGAGAACACGCCGATTTCCGGGCGCGCCAGCTGGGCGAGCCTCCGGTCGTCGCAGCCGAGCGTGCGGCCCAGCGGATGTTCAGCCCGGTGTTTTCGGCCACGCTGACCACCATTATCGCGTTTTTCGGGCTTGTCGTCATCTCGGGCCGGTTCGGTGACCTGATCAGTGACATACCCTATACGGTGATCGTTGTGCTGATCGCGTCGCTGGTCGAATGTTTCCTGATCCTGCCGCACCACCTGTCCAAGTCGATGGATCACGGCAAAAAGGGTGCTTGGTACGATGCGCCGTCACGGGTCGTGAACCGCGGGTTCGACTGGGTCCGTGACCGGCTGTTCAGGCCGCTGATGGGGTTCGTGATCCGCGCCCGGTACGTGGTTTTCGCCGGTGTCTGCGCGATTCTCGCAAGCCAAGTGGCCCTTGTCATCTCTGGCGATGTGCAGTGGCGCTTTTTCAACTCGCCCGAGCAGGGTCGCGTGACCGGCAACTTCGCCATGCTGCCCGCGGCCACACGCGACGACACCTTCGAAATGATGCGCGAGATGCAGCGTGCCACCGCTGAACTGGGCGCCGAATACGAGGCCGAACACGGTGCCAACCCGGTCGACTTCGTGATCGCGGAAGTGGGTGGTAATTCCGGACGGTCGATCGCGGGCGCCGATCAGAAAGAACCCGATCAACTGGGGTCGATCTCGATCACCTTGATCGACGCCGATTTGCGACCCTATTCCAGCGGCGAATTCACCAGCGCCTTGCAGGACAGGATTGTCCAGCACCCGCTGGCCGAAACCGTCAGTTTCAGATCGTGGGGGCAGGGGCCGGGCGGCGACAGCCTGTCCGTCGATCTTTTCGGTGCCGAAACAGAGACGCTGAAGGCGGCTGCGGAAGAACTGAAATCGCAACTGACGCAATTTCCCGAGATCACGGCGCTCGAAGACAGTCTGGCCTATGACAAGCAGGAACTGCTGTTGGAACTGACACCGCAGGGACAGGCGCTGGGCCTGTCGATCGACAGCTTGGGATCGACCCTGCGCAACCGTCTGGGCGGGATCGAAGCCGCCAGTTACCCGGTCGGCACACGGTCGGGCACCATCCGCGTGGAACTGCCCCAAGGCGAGTTGGCGGCTGACTTTCTGAGCCGCATGCAGATCCGGACGAGTGATGGATCTTACGTGGCCCTGGGCGACGTTGTGACGGTCGAAAGCCGCGTCGGTTTCGCGACGGTCCAGCGCGAGAACGGCATCCTTCTGGTCAGCGTGACCGGCGATCTGTCCGATGACGATCCCGCACGCGCGTCCGAGGTGCAGCAGATCATCGATGACAGGATCCTTCCCGACATCAAGGAAAGGTTTGGCGTCGATACGGCCCTGTCGGGTCTCAGTGAACAAGAGGGTCAGTTCCTGAACGATGCCCGAAACGGGCTGATCATGGTGCTGAGCGGCATCTACCTTGCTCTGGCGTGGATCTTTTCGTCCTGGACGCGGCCGCTGGTCGTCATGGCGATCATTCCTTTCGGTCTGGTGGGTGCGATCTACGGTCACAAGGTCTGGGACATTCCTCTGTCCATGTTCACCGTGGTCGGGTTGATCGGCATGGTCGGGATCATCATCAACGACTCGATCGTGCTGGTGACCACGATTCAGGAATACGCCGAGGAACGTGGCCTGACGCCTGCGATCATCGACGGTGCCGCGGACCGTCTGCGGCCGGTCATGCTGACCACGCTGACGACCGTTCTGGGTCTGACGCCGCTGCTTTACGAAGGGTCGAGCCAGGCCCAGTTCCTGAAACCGACCGTGGTCACCCTGACCTTCGGATTGGGGTTCGGGATGATACTTGTGCTGCTGGTCGTGCCGTCTCTCATGGCGATGCAAGAGGACGTGTCCCGCCAGATCGCGTCCGCGAAGCGGGCGCTGCGGGCACGGCGCTGGGGGGTGGCCTTGCCGCCGATGCTTGGGCTTTTGGGCGGTGCTGCCCTGTTCGCCGTGCTGGTCGTGCCGGGCCTGATCGGAGAGGGGCCACTGCTT
>JAIVHI010000186.1 GCA_020201155.1 Loktanella sp.
CCCGTCCCGCATCGCCTGCACGGCCAGTTCCACATCGCCGTTGCCGGTCACGATGATGACCGGAAGCGCGGGGTCGATTTCCAGCGCCCGCCGCATGAGCACCATTCCGTCCATCCCGGGCATACGGATATCGGTGACCAGAACACCGGGAAAATCGCGGGCCACATGGCTGAGCGCGAGGTCAGCCTCGGCCAGCGGGGTGACGGGCAAGTCCGCCAGTTCAAGCGTCTGTGCCGCAGCCATGCGCAGGTCTTCCTCGTCATCGACGAAAAGCACGGTCTCGTTCATTCGGCGGCTTCCTTTGCAATCGCGGGGGCGGCGATCAGGTCAACGCCAAAGATGGCACCGCCGTCCGGGTGGTTGCGTCCCCAAAGGGTGCCCCCGAAATCTCGCACGATGTTGAAGCTGATCGACAGCCCCAGCCCCAGACCTTTGCCGGTTTCCTTGGTCGTGAAAAACGGATCGAACATCTGGGCAATCGTTTCCTCAGCGATGCCGGGTCCGTGGTCGCGCACCGTCACTTGCCAGGTCCCCGCCGCGGGTTTCACCGCAATGTGGATGCTGGGCCGGTCCTGCCCCGCCATTGCATCAACCGCGTTCGTGATCAGGTTCACGATGACCTGCTGCAACCGCACGTGCCCGCCCAGAGCCATCGCTTCGCCCACCGGCGGGTCGTAATGCACGCGCACGCCATCCGCCTTCAGCCGCACATTCGCGACGGCCAGCGCCTCGTCGATGACATGGCCCAGCGCCACCGGGCCGATCGCCTCTTGCGGGCGGCGGGCAAAGTTCCGCAGGTGCTTGGAAATCGCCGCCATGCGGTCGGTCATGCGGCTGATTCGCATGACGTTGTCGCGGGCCTGATCCGGTTTGCCCCGGTCCAGAAAGGCCGCGGCGTTTTCCGCATAGGATTTGACCGCCGCGAGGGGCTGGTTGAATTCATGACTCAGCGCGGCCGACATCTGCCCAAGCGCCGACAGCTTGCCCGCCTGCACCAGCGACGTCTGGGTGCGGCGCAGTTCTTCTTCGGCAGCGCGGCGTTCCTCGACTTCGTGACGCAGTTCAGATGTCCGCTCTTTCACCCGTTTCTCCAGCAGGCGCCGCGCGCGGTCCTGTTGGGCACTGCGGCTGCGCAGGTAAGCTGCGGCCAGGATCGCGGCCAGACCAAGAACGGCAAGCAGCGCGAGGGAAATCATGGCCTGCACGCGCGCGGGTGCCGCGGGCACCAGCGTTGTCACGGTCCATCCCGCCTGCTTGATGGATGCCGAAGATGTCGCGACATATTCCGTGCCGGTGATGGTCATCAGCGTCGCGGCCCCATCGAGAGGGGCCTGCATCACGTCCAGCTCAGAAACCCGGTCAAGCGGATACTGCCGGTTCTGTTCGATTGCGGCGAGTGTCGCGGGCGTCAGGCGTTCCACCGCGCGAAAATGCCAGTCCGGTCGTGTGGACATGAAGATCACGCCCCGCGCGTCGGTCACGATGATATCGGAACCGGCCGCTCTCCAACCCTCTTCAAAGGCGGACACGCCGAATTTCAGGGCCAGCACGCCAAGGACATCTGTCCCGTCCGTCACGGGGGCGCCGTAAAAGTAGCCGCGCAGCCCCGATGTCGTGCCACGGGCAAAGAATTCGCCCCACCCCTGTTCGAGCGCATTGAAGAAATAGGGTCGGAAATCGAAGTTCTCGCCCACGAAAGACGTCTCGAGAAGGTAGTTGCTGGCGATGATTGCATCACCGGTCAGATCCATCAGGTAGACGTCCGAAGCGGCGATCTCCTCGGCGACCTTCAAAAGCGCGGCATTGCCTTGTGCCTGCAGCTCTGCGTCATCGGGATTGCGCAGCAGTTCGACAAGCTCTGGCCGTTCGGCGATCAGCGGCGGCAGCGGGGCGTAGCGGTCCAGCGCGGCCCGCAATCCATCCGTGGCCAGGCGCTGCGTGACCGCGTTTTGCTGGGCCGCCTGCAACAGAAAGTAGCGTTCAAGGCGCGGCCACACGACAAAGCCCAGCACGACCGTCAGAACGACGATCTGCACCATCACGCGCCAGCCGCGCATCGACCCTGACGATGTCCTCCACATCGCGCGATGCTAAGTCATCCTGCGCGCAAGGGCCAGAGCAGCTAGCGCGTCCGACCTGTCGCATCCTGCCGCATGATCGCCGTCTCGCTGTCGGTCAGGACGCGGCGGGCGTAAGCGCCGTAGCTGCCCGGATTGCCGCGAATGTCGGGAAGCCGGTCGAACAGACGTTCCTGTTCCAGCGGCTGCATGGTCGCAAGGGCGGCGCTGGCCGGGTGAAAGCTTTCCGTGGCAACGCCGTTGGCAAAGACGATCTCGTGCTGCGGCAACATCATGTGAATGTAGGTCACGCCCCTGAGCGAATGGTCGCGCTGCACGGTCAGGTCGTTGACCAGATCCTTGGCCGTCACCAGCACTTCATCCTGACTGAACAGGGCCCGCGCCCGCGCTCCGCGCAGCACCATGCGGTGATCGGGCGAGACAAGAAGCCCCTCGTCCGGCACATCCTTGTCCAACGCGCCTTCGCGCAGCCGCACCGGCACGAGATCGGGCATCGCGCGCATCCGCGCACCCGTCACGTGACGCCGCCCGACCCAAAGCACCTCGGCCGGGCCGTTGTCTTGCGTCTGGACGTAGTTGCCCTCTGCCAGCGACGCGACATCCCGCGGCCCTTGCGGGGTCAGAATCATGGTCCCCGGTGTAAAGCAGATCACCCCGCCGGGTGGCTTGCTGGCTTCGCTCCGCAGATCGGCGCCGATGGTGTCGCTGACGATCCAAAGATCGGTGTTGCGCGGCGGGATGGCCGCGTGGAACATCAAAAGCGGCTTGCGGCCCGGGCCGCCGGCGATGACCGTCACCTCCCATGTCTTGAACCCATCGGTGACCGTGAATGTCTGGTTGAACAGCGGATCCCGCAGGATCGGCGCATCCAGCCGGTCCGTCGCCACATTGCTCGCCACAAGCAGGCGACGCACCTTGGGGGCCGCGTGTTTCCTGAGTTTCGCCTCTTTCTCGGACATCCCCAGCGGCAACACACCACGGGGGCCGTCCACACGGACGGCTTCGCCGGACCAGACCCACGTGCGGCCCGGCCCGATATCCGACACAGGCGGCGAGCCGAGCCCGTCCAACTGCGTCTGCGCCCAAGAAATGACAAACGTGCCCCGAAAGCCCGTTTTCATACCTGATACTCTGCCTCTCTCGCCCGCGTCATTTGCCGCGCGGTGCTTGAAAAACAGCCTAAAGGCACCGGAAGCGACCGATCAAGACACTTTAAGGTCGCAACGGAAAGTTATGATCAGAATGTGAAATTCAGTGTCAATGAACCCACAGTCTGCCCGCCGGGCTGACCTTGGTATTCTTCGCTGATGCGTGTGACGCCGTAAAAGAGGTTGAGATAATTCGTCGCCTGATAGCGCAGACCGACCCGTCCGCGCGTCAGTGTGTCTGACAGGACAAAGCCGTCGGACCCCGGCAAAAAGGCGCTGTGGGTCACCCGCGCCATATCGCCGCCAAGGGTCAGCGTCCATCCGGTGTCATGGCTGACGGTGCCGGGGTAGAGTTGCCCGGTCACCACGTCACGCAATTGCAGATCAGCCCCGCCGATCGGTCCGATCAGGACGTCTCCGCCGACGCGAAACAGGTTTTCCGTCCCGCTGCGCGCTTCGGCAAACGGCCTGATCTCGACCCCGTCCGACAGGACGATGCTGGAAGAGGCCGCGAAGGTGCCATCGAGAAAGATCTCGTTCTCGATCTGGTTGTCGGACCGCACCTGCGGCAGGCTGAAGGCGTCGTGCGCATTGCTTTGGAACCGGGCCAGTCCCGTCTGCGGTCCGACAGCCACGACATCCGCCCCCACGCTCAGATCGAAGGCGCCGACCGAATAATGCGTATGGACCCCCAAGGAAAGCGCGCCGACATAGGGCCTGTCGCCGGACGACCCTGCCCGCCCGGCGGGCTGGATGATCTCGCCCCGCAGACGGTATTCCAGCAACTCGCCAAAGCCTTGCCCGATCCCGTCATAGGGTCGCGGCGCACGGACGTAGCTGGCGACGTAAGACCCGGACCGCCAGCGATCACGCCCGTCTCCGAAATAGTCGTTGTTGAAAAGGCGACCGATCCCGATTGTTTCGCGCTGCTGGGCGGATGCAGTCGGGGCCGCAAAAAGGGTCAGCAGGCCAAGCGCCAGCGCGGAAAATAGCTTCATGTCAGTCCTCGCAGGCCCCCGCCACGCGACTGTTCTAGAAGAGCGTTCAGATTCGGGCCACTGCGCTGCTTCGACAATTCAGCCATTGCAGCAGCAGCGCCACAGTCATCCGACTGCCGGTCAACCCATGATGGTCATTCTGCAGCTTCGAGATAGTCGTCCATCGGCGGACAGGTGCACAGGAGGTTCCGGTCACCGAATACGTTGTCGACGCGGTTGACCGGCGGCCAGTACTTGTCGACGCGAAACGCACCGGGCGGAAAACAGCCCTGTTCGCGGCTGTAGGGCCGATCCCAGTCCTTGATCAGGTCTTCCATCGTGTGCGGCGCGTGATGCAGCGGGCTTTGGTCGTATGGCATCTCGCCCCCGGCGATCGCGTCGATCTCGGCCCGGATCGCCAGCATCGCGTCGCAGAACCGGTCCAGCTCGGCCTTCGTTTCGCTTTCGGTGGGTTCGATCATCAGCGTGCCCGCGACCGGCCAGCTCATCGTCGGGGCGTGAAAGCCGTTGTCCACCAGCCGCTTGGCGATATCGTCCACCGTCACGCCATGCTCTGCAAAGGGCCGCGTGTCGACGATACATTCATGCGCCACACGCCCGGTCCTGCCGCGATAAAGGATGTCGTAGGCGCCCTCGAGCCGTTTGGCGATGTAGTTGGCGTTCAGGATCGCGACGCGCGTCGCCTGCGTCAGCCCCTCGCCGCCCATCATCAGGCAATAGGCCCATGAGATCGGCAGCAGCGAAGGCGACCCGAAGGGTGCAGCACTGACAGCACCCTCGCCCGTGTTGGGATCGCCGGGCAGATGCGGGATCAGATGCGCCTTCACACCGATGGGGCCCATGCCGGGGCCGCCCCCGCCGTGGGGGATGCAGAAGGTCTTGTGCAGGTTCAGGTGGCTGACGTCGCCGCCCAGATCGCCGGGGCGGCTGAGGCCCACCATCGCGTTCATGTTCGCCCCGTCGATATAGACCTGCCCACCGTGGGCATGGGTGATCTCGCACACCTCTTTCACCGTCTCTTCGAAGACGCCGTGGGTCGAGGGATAGGTGATCATCGTGCCGGCAAGGTTATCGGCATGCTGCTCGGCTTTTGCCCGGAAGTCGGCCACGTCGATGGACCCTTGATCGTCGCATTTCACCGCGACGACCTTCCAGCCGACCATCTGCGCCGACGCGGGGTTGGTGCCGTGGGCGTTGACCGGGATCAGGCAGACATTGCGGTGCCCCTGCCCCTGCGCACGGTGATAGCCCGCGATGGTCAGCAGCCCCGCGTATTCGCCCTGCGCGCCCGAATTGGGCTGCATCGAGATCGCGGCGTATCCGGTCACGTCGCACAGCTTGGCCGAAAGGTCCTCGATCATCTGGGTGTAGCCCTGTGCCTGATCCTTGGGCACAAAGGGATGCAGCAGCGAAAACGAATCCCATGTCACCGGCATCATCTCGGCGGCAGAGTTCAGCTTCATCGTGCAGGACCCCAGCGGGATCATCGCACGGTCCAGCGCCAGATCACGGTCGGCCAGACGGCGCATGTAGCGCATCATCTCGGTCTCGGCGCGGTTCATGTGGAACACCGGATGGGTCAGGTAGTCGGACTGGCGGATCAGGCTGTCGGGCATCTGGTAGTGCGGCGCATAGTCTTCATCCGCGCGGTCGATCCCGAAGGCCCGCCAGACCGCCTCGATGGTGGCGGGACGTGTGCGTTCATCCAGCGTGATGCCGATCCTCGTGCGCCCCACGGCACGCAGGTTCACGCCCTCGTTCACGGCAGCCTGCATGACGCCCTTTTGCAACAGCCCCACATCGACGGTGATCGTGTCGAAGTAGCTTTCGGGGCTTACCTCGAAGCCCGCGTCCTTCAATCCCTCGGCCAGCCGGACGGTCTTGCGATGAATCCGCTGGGCGATAGCCTTGAGCCCCTTGGGGCCATGGAACACCGCGTAAAAGCCTGCCATGACCGCCAGCAGCGCCTGTGCCGTGCAGACGTTCGACGTGGCCTTTTCCCGCCGGATATGCTGTTCGCGGGTCTGAAGTAGGCCGCGTGCGGTCCGCCGTAGCCGACGGGCACGCCGAACCGCTGGGTTGATCCGACGGCGATATCAGCGCCCATGGCGCCGGGTTCCTTGAGCAGCGTCAGCGACAGAGGGTCGGCACTGACGATGGCGATGGCCGACTGATCATGCAGCGCGGCAATCGGATCGGTGAAGTCGCGCAGGTGGCCATGCGTTCCGGGAAACTGGAAGATCGCGCCAAAGACCTCGGACGGCTCCAGATCGTCGGGGTCACCGACGACGACCTCGATCCCAAGGGGCGCGGCGCGGGTTTTCATCACCGCGATGTTCTGCGGATGGCAATTCTCGTCCACGAAAAACGCACGGGCTTTCGACTTGGCGACACGTTGCGCCATCGTCATCGCCTCGGCGCAGGCCGTGGCCTCGTCCAGCAGGGACGCATTGGCGATTTCCAGTCCGGTCAGGTCGCTGACCATCGTCTGAAAGTTCAGCAGCGCCTCGAGCCTGCCTTGCGATATCTCGGGCTGGTAAGGCGTGTAGGCCGTGTACCAGGCCGGGTTTTCAAGGATGTTGCGCTGGATCGCGGGCGGCGTGACGGTGCCGTGATAGCCCTGCCCGATCAGGCTGACCAGAACGGTATTCCTGTCCGCCACCTCGCGCATGTGATGCAGCAACTCACGCTCGGACAGGGCCTTGCCGAAGTCGAGCGGCTGCTCCTGCCGGATCGCTTCGGGCACCGTGTCGGCGATCAGCGCGTGCAGATCCTTTGCCCCCACCGTGTCCAGCATCTGCGCCATTTCCTCGGGCGAGGGGCCGATGTGGCGGCGGTTGGCGAAGTCGTAGGGCAGATAGTCGGTGGGGGTGAAGGTCATGGCGCGTTTATCCGATCAGCTTCTTGTATTGGGCTTCGGTCAGGTATTCGTCCATCTGGGACGGGTCGGACGCTTCGATCTTGAAGATCCAGCCGCCTTCCAGCGGGTCATCGTTCACCTTGGCGGGTTCGTCGGTCAGGGCCTCGTTCACCTCGACGATCTCACCGTCGATCGGGGCGAGGACATCGGATGCCGCCTTGACGCTTTCGATCACGACGCAATCGTCGTCCTTGGACACCACCGTCCCGACCTCGGGCAGTTCGACGAAGACGATGTCGCCCAGTTGCGTGGCCGCGTATTCGGTGATGCCGACGACGATCAGGTCGCCTTCCGGGCGTAGCCATTCGTGTTCTTCGGTGAATTTCATGGGCGGGTCTCCTATCGTTTGAACTTGGCCGGTGTGAACGGCAATGGGGTCACGGTGAGCGGCAGTCGCTTGCCGCGCAACTCACCAAAAACGGTTGTGCCGGATGTGGCAAGGTCGGCTGAGACATAGGCCATCGCGACGGGGCCACCGACGGTCGGACCAAAGCCGCCCGAGGTGATCGTGCCGATCACCGCGTCGCTGTCGTGATCCGCAAAAAGCTGCACGCCTTCGCGCATCGGCGCACGACCTTCGGGACGCAGACCGACGCGTTTGCGGGTGGCCCCAAACGCGATCTCGTCTAAGATTCGGTCGGCACCGGGAAATCCGCCGGCCCTGTCGCCACCGGCCCGACGCACCTTCTGGATCGCCCAGATCAGGCCCGCCTCGATCGGCGATGTGTCTGGCCCGATGTCGTGCCCGTAAAGGCAAAGACCAGCCTCCAGCCGCAGCGAGTCCCGTGCACCCAGACCGATCGGTTCGACATCCGGAAGCGCCAGCAGGCGGCGGGCCAACGGATCCGCGTCACTTTCGGGCACGCTGATCTCGAACCCGTCCTCGCCGGTGTAACCCGAGCGCGAGACCCAAGCCTCGGTTCCGCCCAGATCAACTGTCGCCACGTCCATGAAGGCCATGTCGCGGACGCTGGCGTTCAGGTCGGCAAGAACGTCCTCGGCCAGCGGCCCCTGCAGGGCCAACAGCGCGCGATCAGGGATGGGGGTGACGGTGACATCGGGCGGCATGTGCGCCCGAAGGTGGGCCAGATCGACATCCTTGCAGGCCGCGTTCACCACCAGCAAAAAATGATCGCCGCGATTCGCAAGCATCAGGTCGTCCAGCAGACCGCCAGTCGCATTGGTCAAGAACCCGTAGCGCTGCCGCCCGACCGCCAGACCGGCGATATCGACCGGGATCAGCGCCTCGAGCGCCGGTGCCGCACCCGGCCCCTCGACCCGGATCTGGCCCATGTGGCTGACATCGAAAAGCCCGGCCTTGGCCCGGGTATGCAGATGCTCGCCCATCACGCCCAAAGGAAACTGCACCGGCATGTGATAGCCTGCGAAAGGCACCATCTTTGCCCCTGCTTTCTGGTGCAGCGCATGCAGCGGTGTGGTCTTGAGATCGGTCATCGCCCCTCCACGTCAGAACAGGGCCATGCCGCGCATGCCCTGCCCCCTCTGTCCTTGCGCCTGAGATCGTTATCCCTTCGGCGGCCCGTTACGGGCACTCTCCAGAGTGTTTCGGTCCGACGGTCCTGTGGCCTGAGAGTTTCCGGGGCGGTTGCTCCTTCGGCACTGCTTGCGCAGTTCTCCCATCGGGTTGCCTATCGCTAGGCCAGATTGCCGATCCCGACAAGGGGCAAGATCGGATTTAGCGGAACTGGGGCGCATGTCCGGACGTTATGTTCTTGTACGGTCGCAAGAACCGACGAATGGCTCCTGAAAGGAACCCGTTGAAAACGGGGCGTCGCCAATCTCCTTGATGGGCGAGGAATCGCCAATTCTCGCAACTCTGCCGAAAAGACGGGGCAATGCGTCGAGCGATTAATCCAGTTTAATGCACCTGCCCGAATCCGCCGCTATCGCAGACCGACATAGAACAGGTGACTGTCAAACTTGAAGACGGATCGAAAGGCACTCGATATGAAAGTTACTTCCAGCGCGCTGCTGTTGCGGCTTGAACAGCTGACGACGCTCGACGCAGACGAAAGGCAGGCGCTGCATGAGCTTGAGCGGGACAGCCGCTCTGTGAAAAAGCGCGAAGCGGTTATGCGCAGAGGAACGGTTCACAACAACTTCGCGATCCTGCGTTCGGGCTGGGCGACCCGCAGGGTCACCGGTGCAGATGGCAGATCGGCGATCACGCATGTCTTCTGCCCCGGTGATCTGATCGGGCTTTGCGATCTGGGCACCCAGTCCACACCTCATGACATCATCATGCAGACCGACGGCTCCATGAGCCTCTTCGACACGTCGGACCTCAGCCGGTTGGCGCAGAAACATCCACGCCTGCTGCTTTTGCTGATTTCCATGTCGCAGATCGAAGACGTGGTCCTGCGCGACCGCTTCTATGCCGCGACGCGTCTCTCTGCGGAAGACAGGTTGATGCACTTCCTGCTTTGCATTCAAAGCAAGGTGCCAAATCAGGGTGAGAAATGCGCCGACCGCTTCCAGATGCCGCTGAGCCAGAAGGAAATCGGCGATGCGCTCGGGCTGACGGATATCTATGTCAATCGCCTGTTGCGGTCTTTGACCGACCGTGACGAAATCTCGGTCGAACGCCCTTACATGCGGATCAAGGCGCCCGCCCGCTGGACGGAACGTGTCGGCTTTCATGATCGCTATCAGGAAACGGATATTGCCTGGCTGACCTGAGCATGACGACATTCACCAAACATGAAAAAGGGCCGCTCTGCAAAGAGCGGCCCTTTTTCGATGCGCGGAATTGGCGGCGTCAGTGCCTGCTGCGCCTCTGACCCGGCTTCCTTGATCGCGGCACGGGCGCGGATCTTCTCTTCCTCGTAGATGCGCTCGGCCTCGGCGACCAGATCGTCACGCGTCGCACCAAAAGTGCTGTCCTCAAGCCGGGTGCGCGGCAGGGCGGCACCGATGGCGGCACCGATCGCAAAGGCGATTGCACCGACGATCAGAGGTTGACGCTCGAAGAGGTCGATGCTGCGGTCCTGCGCGTGATGCGCCTGACGGTTCATTTCACGACCCGCCGCGATGGCCCGTTCGCGTGCTGCAATGACGCGCGTGCGGGCTTCTTCGGTCAGATCCTCGGTGCCCTGCGCGATACGCTCGCGAAAGCTGGGGTCGGCTGTGTGGTTTTGATGATCGGGTGTATAGCTCATTTTCTATCTCCGGGTTGCGACCAGACATCGTCTGCGGGGACCCAGTGGGGTCTGCTGTCTTGACGTGTCCGGCTCGGGGCCTGCGTATCCTCGGCCCAATCAGGTGAATCTCGTTTGTCTTCCAGCCGCGCTGCGGCCGCATCGGCAGGTGCCGTGCGATAGCGGCTTGCGGGCTCTGGCGTGTGATCGACCGGCGCATAGGCCGGACGGGGAAAGGCCACGTCAGCACGGGGCGCCGCCCGTTCGACCTTGGGATCAGAACGCGAGGGCCCGACGGCCAACCACACCAAGCCCGCCGTGATCAGTGCGACCGGGACGGGGTTGGCCTTGGCCTGCTCGACCACTGCGCGACCGATTTCGCGACCGTGGGTCCGGGCATAGTCCTTGCCACGCTCGACAAGTGTGTCGAGCGACAGGCTTTCCTGCAACTGATGCAGGTTCACGGACAGCTCCGCGCGCTCCATCTCGATCTCTTTTTCGATCTCTTCAGGTGTTTGGCGGCTCATTGAGTTGCCTCCTTCACGGCCATCGCGTCACGCCGCAGGTTGCGGGCCGACTTTGTCGGGGCAAGACTGGTGGCGCTCAGATCGTTCTTGCCTTTCAGCAACATCAAGATCGCGATAACAGCGAAAACCCCACCGACGATCAGGGCCGACCATCCGGCGGGCACACCCAGTTCCGTGATTGCAGCGACCAAGGCCCCCGCCAACACGTTGAGCGCGACAAGAAGGATGACGATGGCTGCAACGATCAGTCCGATCGCCACGGCTGCCTGCCGCAGATTTTCATCCACTTCCGCGCGGGCCAGATCGACCTCGCGCCGAACAAGACGGCTGGCGTTGTTCATCACATCGCTCAGGATATTCGTGGGCGTCCGCGTCGTCATCCGTCGATCCTCCGCGCAGCGTCGATGTCGGTCGCGTAGGGGTCGATGTCCGACCCAGATGCTGAAGCATGACGCGCCTCCGAGCCTGATGCTTTCGCAAAACGCGACACGGCCAGACCGGCCAATGCGGCACCGCCGATGAACAACAGCGGATTGCGACGCGCGAAAGAGCTTACATCACTTGCGATCGTGCCAAGGTCTTTTTGCCCGATCGCTTCGGAGGCATCGGCCAGAACCTCGGCCATCTGCCCGAAGCTTCGTTCTTGCGGGCTTCCCTTGCGGGCTTCCGACGCAGCCTTGCGCAGCGCGCTTGCAACGTTGTCGACCTCTCCGGCGGCACCGGACTGGACGGCTTCGGCGCGATCCCGCGCTTCGGATTTCACACGTTGCGTGGCATCGCTGGCGACGCTCGTGGCCGTATCACGGGCCTCTTCCACCGCTGTCTTGGCGGTTTCGGCTACTTTTTCTGTTCGGCTTTTCGTTGCCATCTGATGTCCTTTCGCTTCTGGCCAGCAAATTGACACATGCGCCAATCTGTCGCCTTCGGACATCAACGCTCAACCGGGGGGTTGGTTCCTTGACCTTGTCACCATGTCGTGCCGCAAGCCGAGCCCCGAAACGCGTCGCAGATGTTCAGTCTTCGGGCATCTCGACCGGCCCGCCACGCGCGACCCAATCCGTAAAGCCATCGCGCAGGTGTGCTGCCGGAAAGCCCATGTCCTGCAGGGTCGCGACGGTCAGCGCCGACCGCCACCCCGATGCGCAGTGAAAAAGGTAGGTCTTGCCGTCCTGCGCGAAGACGGGCTTGTGATACGGGCTTTGCGGGTCGACCCAGAACTCGATCATGCCGCGCGGGGCGTGCACGCTGCCGGGAATGAACCCCTTCGCCCGCTCGCGCACGTCACGCAAATCCACGATGACGACCTCGGGGTCTTCCGCCAGTGCAATGGCATCCACCGTCTCGACCTCATCGATACGGGCCCGTGCCTCTGCGACCATCTGGGCTGCTGTCTTGTGCATGGCGTCCTCGTCCAACCGGTTCTCTTTTCAGACTAGACGCCACCGACCAAAGTTCAAAGCCAGTTGATGCGACGTCTCGCAGTGCTAGCCTTCCTGAAAGGCAGCTTCATGACCGGAGGAAACGGATGACCGAGACGACCAAGACCGAATGGTGGCGCGACGCGATCATCTACCAGATCTACCCCCGGTCCTTTCAGGACAGCACCGGCGACGGTGTCGGCGACCTGCCGGGCATCACCCGACGGCTAGAGCACGTCGCGGCCTTGGGCGCCGATTGCATCTGGCTCTCGCCGATCTTTGCATCACCCCAGAAGGACATGGGCTATGACATCTCGGACTACACCGCGATCGACCCGCTTTTCGGAACGCTCGCGGATTTCGACGCGCTGATCGACCGGGCGCACGGGCTCGGGCTCAAGGTCATCACCGACCAGGTCCTCAGCCACACGTCCGACCAGCACCCGTGGTTCAAGGAAAGCCGTGTCAGCCGCGACAACCCCAAGGCCGATTGGTATGTCTGGGCCGACCCGCTGCCGGACGGATCGCCACCGAACAACTGGCACAGCCATTTCGGGGGCCCCGCGTGGGAATTCGACCCCCAGCGCGGGCAGTATTACCTGCACAACTTCCTCACCAGCCAACCCGATCTGAACTACCACAACAGCGACGTGGTCGATGCGATACTGGACACCTGCCGCTTCTGGCTCGACCGCGGTCTCGATGGCTTCCGCCTTGATACCGTGAACTACTTCTACCATGACCCACGGCTTCGGTCGAACCCCGCCGCGCAAAAGGCCCAGAACTTCATGTCGGTCGATCTCTACGGCATGCAGGAAAACATCTACAACAAGACCCGCCCCGAAAACATCGGCTTTCTGGAACGGATGCGGGCTCTGACGGACGAATACGACGACGTCATGATGGTGGGGGAAGTCGGCGAAAGCGGCGAACGCTCGATCGAGATCATGGGCGATTATACCAAGGGAACGGACCGGCTGCACATGGCCTATTCCTTCGCCATGCTCGGGCCGGACTTCTCGCCCGCCCATTTCCGCAACTGCATCGAAGGCTTTCAAAAGGGCGCGCCGGACGGGCATCCCTACTGGTCCTTCTCCAATCACGACGTCATCCGTCATGTCAGCCGCTGGTCCGACCATGCCGTGAACGAAGAGGCCATGGCAAAACTCGCGATCGCCATGCTGATGGCCTTCGAAGGCACGATCGGCATCTATCAGGGCGAGGAACTGGGCCAGTCGGAAACGGTGATGGAATACGACGAGCTACAGGACGCACAAGCCATCCGCTTCTGGCCCGGCGTCAAGGGCCGCGACGGCTGCCGCACCCCGATGGTCTGGGCCCATGACGCGCCGAACGGCGGTTTTTCGGACGGCTCCCCTTGGCTGCCCGTCAAGGCACCGCAACTGGCGAATGCCGTCGACCTGCAAGAAGGCCACGACGGCTCTGTCCTGACCTTCTACAAACGCGCGATCGCGATGCGCAAGGGCAGCCCGGCCCTGTCGCGTGGCAAGACGATCTTCCTTGATACGCGCGACCCGCTGCTGGCCTTCCGACGCCAGAGCAAGGATCAGACGCTGACCTGCGTCTTCAATCTGTCACCGGACGCCATGACCGTGACGCTCGACAAAGAGGCCGACCTGACCGGACTTCACAGCGCGACCCGCGACGCGAATACGGTGCATCTGCCCGGTAACGGCTTCGCCTTCCTGGCCCATGACGGGCCCCTCGCACTCCGCTGACCCTTCATCTTGCCAAATAAACTCTGGGGGAGTCCGAAGGACGGGGGCAAAGCCCCCAAAGGGGTGGGCGGGCGGGCCCGCCCACGCCACATCACACGGCACCGAAAAGGCCGTCAGTCGGCACAGGCCGCGCGGATCGCGCGGATATTTTCGCCGTAGGGCGCCGGATTCGCCACGGACCCGCCCTTGAAAACCGCCGACCCCGCGACAAGCACGTCGGCTCCCGCTTCCACCACCATCGGGGCGGTTGTCGGATCGACGCCACCGTCGATCTCGATATGCACGGGACGGTCCCCGATCATCGCGCGAATATCCATGACCTTTTCCGTCATGTCGATGAAGCTCTGACCGCCGAAACCCGGGTTCACCGTCATCACGCAAACCAGATCCACCACGTCGAGCAGTTCCTTCACCGCCTCTGCCGGCGTGCCGGGGTTCAATGCCACGCCGGCCTTGGCCCCCGCCGCGCGGATCGCCTGCAGCGTGCGGTGAATGTGCGGTCCGGCCTCGACATGGGCGGTAATCATGTCCGCGCCGGCCTCGGCGAAGGCATCGATGTAGGTGTCGACCGGGGCGATCATCAGATGCACATCCATCGTGCCCTTGATATGCGGGCGGATCGCCTTGCACATGGCCGGGCCGAAGGTGATGTTCGGCACGAAATGCCCGTCCATGACGTCGACATGAACCCAGTCCGCGCCCTGCGCCTCGACCGCGGCGCATTCCGCGCCGAAGTTTGCGAAATCGGCGGCAAGGATCGACGGCGCGATCTTGAGGGAACGATCAAAGGACATGGGGCAGCTCCTGTTTGTCTCGCCATTCCCTAGACCGAATCTCAAAGCGCGTCATCCTGCATTTGCACCCCGGACGGCTCCGCGGTATGCCATGCCATGGACAGCTTGACCCTGCGGCATGCGACGATTCTCCCGCCCGGACAGGCGGTCCATATTGCGCGCGCCGCCCTGACGCCAAGCCGACCCAAGCGCCTGCATCAGCATGACTTTTTCGAACTTTTCTGGGTGCAGAACGGCGAAGTGCGTCACCATCTTCCCAACGGGCGCGAAACGCTGACCGAAGGCACGGTCTGCATTTTGCGACCCGGTGACCGTCACGGCTTGCAGGGACGCGGCGAAAACGCGCTTGTCGTATCGCTGACCCTGCATCCCGACCTGATCGCAGGTCTGAAGCGTCCGGCCCTCGGGACACTGGCGTTCTGGCACGCAGGCGCCGACCCCTTCACGGTCAGTCGCGACATGCGGCAGCTTGCAGCGCTCAACCGCGCGGCGCTGACGCTCGAGCAAAGCGCCTGCGACACGCTGGCGGCCGAGGCTTTTCTACTGCCGCTCCTGTCGGACCTGATCCGCGATGCACAGCCCCCCGGTGCACCGCGATGGCTTGTCGATGCCTGCCTTTCGTCGCGCGATCCCGAGGTCTTTCGCGACGGGGCCGCGGGCCTCGTCGCGCAGACCGGGCGCAGTCACGAACACGTCGCCCGGGCCATGCGCGAATACTACGGCCAGACACCGACCGATTACATCAACGCGCTGCGCATGACCTACGCGGCCCGCGCGCTGACCACGGACAGTGCCCCCCTGCCGGAAATCGCCAATCAGATCGGCCTGTCGAACCTGTCGCATTTCCACAAACTCTTTCGGGCCCGTTTCGGCACGACACCCCATCAATACCGCCAGCAGTTTCAACGTCACGTCATTCAGCCGGAATAATTTGATCAAACGGTCAAACCTTGTCAAAGAGCAACGCACCTGCCACGCTCGCCCCAACCTTGGGAGCCATCATGACGACCGAAACCGCCACCGCCTCCATTGCGCATCATGGCCTCTTGCCGCAGCTTCACCTGCCCCGTGTCGAAGCCATGCCGCTCGACCTCGACTGGGTCGCACAGGCCACGGCGAACCGCTCTGCCATCGAACGGCGTGCCGCGACCCTGCCCGGTCGCCGGTCCGTGAAGAAAGACCACCAGGCCGCGTGGCTGTGCAAGGCGGTCAGCCTGATCGACCTCACGACCCTGTCGGGCGATGATACCGCCGCCCGTGTCCAGCGCCTTTGTGCCAAGGCCCGCCAGCCGGTTTCGGCGGCGATCCTCGACCGCTTGGGGATGCAGGGGCTCACCACCGGCGCCGTCTGTGTCTATCACGACATGGTCGAAACCGCCGTTGCCGCGCTGAGTGGCACGGCGATCCCGGTCGCCGCCGTCTCGACGGGCTTCCCGGCGGGCCTTTCCCCCCTCCACCTGCGCATCGCCGAGATCGGTGAAAGCGTCGCCGCGGGTGCGCGCGAGATCGACATCGTGATTTCGCGCCGCCATGTTCTGACCGGCGACTGGCAGGCGCTTTATGACGAGACCCGCGCCATGCGCGAGGCCTGCGGCGACGCCCACCTCAAGGCGATCCTTGCCACGGGCGAACTGGGCACCCTGCGCAACGTCGCCAAGGCCAGCCTTGTCTGCATGATGGCAGGGGCGGATTTCATCAAGACCTCGACCGGCAAGGAAGGCGTCAACGCCACCCTGCCCGTGACACTGACGATGATCCGCGCGATCCGCGACTTTCATGACCGCACGGGGCAGATGGTCGGCTACAAGCCCGCGGGCGGAATCTCGAAGGCCAAGGACGCCTTGCTCTACCTCTCCCTGATCAAGGACGAACTGGGCGACCGCTGGCTGCAGCCCGATCTCTTCCGCTTCGGCGCCTCATCCCTGCTGGGCGACATCGAACGCCAGCTGGAACACCACGTCACGGGGGCCTATTCCGCAGGGTGGCGACATGCCCTTGCTTGACCGCCTTGTCCCCTCCGTCCTGCGCCGCGCGCCGCGTGATGCCGCCATGGTGGAGTCGCAGCTCGATTACCTGGCCGTCTGGGCCGAAAACGCATGGCGCGATATGTGGCACGATCCCCGGCGCCCCGATGATCTGGGCGACGCGCTGGCCGCTTTTCTGTCCGATGGCTCGGATCACGCGAAGACTGTGCAGCATCTGGACGGTGAGCACTCTGCCGTCATCGCCCGGGCCCTTCTGGTCGGCATCGGGCGCAGCGACACTCACACCATTTGCGAATACGAGGCGGCGCTTGGCGTCACCTTCCCACCCGAGGTACGACGCGCATGAACATCAAGGACATCTTCGACAGCATGGAATACGGACCTGCCCCCGAAAGCGCGTCCGAGGCGCTGACCTGGATCGACGCGCACGGCGGCCTTGCCGGTCATTTCATCAACGGCGAATGGGGGCCGCGCCGCGACGACTTCCCGACGAACAACCCCGCCACGGGCAAGCGCCTTGCCGGTGTCACCAAGGGCACGCCCGATGAAGTCGCCAAAGCCGTCAAGGCCGCGCGCCGCGCCCAGCCCGCTTGGGCCAAGGACGCCCACCACCGCGCCCGCGTGCTCTACGCCATCGCACGCGGATTGCAAAAGAACGCCCGCCTTCTGGCCGTGATCGAGACGCTCGACAACGGCAAGCCGATCCGCGAAAGCCGCGACATCGATGTGCCGCTGACGATCCGCCACTTCTACTATCACGCGGGCATGGCCCAGCTGATGGACAGCGAACTGCCCGACCGCGAAGCCTTGGGCGTCTGCGGTCAGATCATCCCGTGGAACTTCCCGCTGCTGATGCTGGCGTGGAAAATCGCCCCCGCCCTCGCGATGGGCAATACCGTTGTCCTGAAGCCCGCCGAATGGACACCCCTGACCGCGATGGTCTTCTGCGAGATCTGCCAGCAGGCCGGCGTGCCTGCCGGTGTCGTCAACATCGTCACAGGTGACGGTGAAACGGGCGATGCCCTCGTCAGGTCAGACGTGGACAAGGTCGCCTTCACCGGCTCCACCGCCGTGGGCCGCATCATCCGCGAGGCGACGGCAGGCACCGGCAAGGCGCTGTCGCTCGAACTGGGCGGCAAATCCCCCTACATCGTCTTCGAGGACGCAGATATCGACAGCGCCGTCGAAGGTCTGGTGGACGCCATCTGGTTCAACGGTGGTCAGGTCTGCTGCGCGGGCTCGCGCCTTCTGGTGCAGGAAGGCATCGCCGACCGCTTCTACGCCAAGCTCAAGACCCGCATGGACGGCCTGCGCGTGGGCGACCCGCTCGACAAGGCGATCGACGTCGGCGCCATCGTGGACCCCAAACAACATGCACAGATCGCGCGCATGGTCACCGACAACACCGATGGCGAAACCTACCAGACAACAGCCCCCGAGGGGTGCTTCTACCCGCCAACGCTGATCACCGGCCTGTCGCCTGCCTCGCCCCTCATGCAAGAGGAAATCTTCGGCCCCGTGCTGGTCGCCACCACCTTCCGCACCCCGGACGAGGCCGTCGAGATCGCCAACAACACCCGTTACGGTCTGGCCGCCAGCGTCTGGTCGGAAAACATCAACGTGGCGCTGGATATCGCGCCAAGGCTTGCGTCGGGCATCGTCTGGGTCAACGGCACCAACATGATGGACGCCGCTGCAGGCTTCGGCGGTGTGCGCGAAAGCGGTTTCGGCCGCGAAGGCGGCTGGGAAGGTCTGGCCGGATACACCCGGCCCAAGGGCAAGCCCGTCAAACTCAAGCCCATCACCGCATTCACCGGCGACCAGACCCCGGCCGACCCGCTCGACCGGACGGCCAAGCTCTACATCGGCGGCAAGCAGGCCCGTCCCGACGGCGGCTACTCCAAGGCGGTCTTCGGCCCCAAGGGGGCCCTGCTGGGCCAGATCTCGCTCGCAAATCGCAAGGATATCCGCAACGCGGTCGAGGCCATGAACGCCGCCCGCGGATGGTCCGGCACGACAGGCCACCAGCGCGCGCAGATCCTCTATTACATCGCCGAGAACCTTTCGGCCCGCGACGCCGAATTCGCCGCGCGCATCGACGCGATGACCGGCAAGAAGACCGGCAAGGACGAGGTGCAGCTGGCGATCCGGCGGCTCTTTTCAGCCGCAGCCTGGGCCGACAAATACGACGGTCAGGTGCACGATGTCCCGCTTCGCGCGGTGGCCCTCGCCATGAAGGAACCCACAGGCAAGATCGGTGCCTTCTGCGACGATGCCACGCCGCTTCTGGGCCTCGTCAGCCTCATGGCGCCCGCCATCGCCATGGGCAACCGCATCACGCTGGTGGCCTCCGAACCCTTCCCCCTCGCCGCGACCGATTTCTATCAGGTGCTTGAAACCTCGGATGTCCCTGCGGGCGTGGTCAACATCCTGACCGGCGATCATGGGGAACTGGCAGGCCCCATGGCATCACACCTCGATCTGGACGCCGTCTGGTCAGCCTCTGCCGCCGACATTTCCACCCGGATCGAAAAAGCCGCCGCCGGCAACCTCAAACGCACATGGGTGAACAACGGCGTGGCGCGCGACTGGACGCAGGATCACACCAAGGCGATCCTGAGCCACGCCACCGAGGTCAAGAACGTCTGGGTGCCCTACGGCGCCTGACTCTGCTCCTTCATCTTGGCCAATAAACTCCGGGGGAGTCCGCAGGACGGGGGCAGAGCCCCCAAAAGGGGTGGGCGGGCCCGCCCACCCTCTACCTGCGCTTGTCCTTCGACCGCCAGCTGTTCAGCCAGTTGCGCACGCCGCTCCGGTGTTCCGCGACACCTGCCGACACCGCATCGTAACGATCCCCCACGCGATCGCCCAAAGGATCGAGCGAACGTTCGCGAAACTGCGCCCACATGATGCGCAGCATGCCGAAGCAGAAAGCGAGAAAGATGAAAAACGCGATGTTGAACCAAGGGACAATCGTCACGTTGTCGGGATCGTCGATCTCGCGCAGCGCGATGGCGTTCGGATAGATCGACGCCCAGCGCATCCGCCAACCGTAATGCGTGATCACCGCCCAACTGTCATCGCGGCCCGCCACTGATGCCTCGGCCTGCAGGTCAGAGCTGTCGAACTTGAAATAGGGCGGCCAGATCCAGCCTGTGTCTTCATTCCGGTACACCATGATTTCGGTGCTGTCGCGCGGCACGAAGCCCAGCGCCCACGTCTTGCGCTTCTCGGTATTGATCAACCGCAGGTCACGCGTCGGTTGTTCGACATTGCCCGAGTCCGCCTGCGCGTAGAAGATCCGGTTCCACCCCGAGAAATCCACCCGGATCACCTCGGTCGAAGTCACCCTCACCACATCGTGCTGCGGCAGCACATAGTGCAGGAACAGCCCGACGATCAGCAGGGCCAGAAGCTTGAAGACGGTGACGATACGCATGGGCTGGCCTTCAGTTGGTGTTGACGATGTAGATGATGGTGCTGATCACCGCCACCGGGACGACATAGACCAGAAGCAGCAGTTTCGGACGCAAGGATGCATTGTACTCCGCGATCCCCTTCTCGACGTAGTCGTCGCGATCCATACCCTCAACAGGGCTTTCGTCATACCGGTTCTCCAGCCGCTCCCGGCGCACCGACTTCGAATAAAGCGACAGGCAGACATAGATGACGCTGAGGGCCACAAACCCGAAGACGATCAGCTTGATGAACTGCATACCATTCCCCTATCGCTTGCCCACTGCACCCCAAGGGCCGACACGGGCAATCAGATCGTCGCGCTGCCCTGTCTTCGACCAGGGCCCCGCCACCGGTGCGACGGGCTCTACCATCGCGTCTTCCTGTCCGAACAGCGCCGCCCGCGTTCCGGACTTGTCTACCTGATATTCCAGCGACAGGAAATCGGCCACATAGTCCTTTTTGGGGTCGGGCCATGTGGCATAGGCGCGATAGAAAGCCTCCTTGTGGCAGATGAAAAGCTGGCGGATATCCAGCGGCGACAGGTCCGCCAACAGCATGTTCACCAGATCCGCATCAGGGTGCTGCGTCGCCCGCAGGGTATAGAAATAAGCGGGGTGGTCGCTCGTGATGTGCGGCCAGTCTCCGTCTTCCTCGGCCCAGCGCGCCATCGCGGCAAGCCCTTGCCATTCGGCGGGCAACTGCTTGGCGTGGCGCCGGCCCAGCAGCCGCAGATCGCGCCGCGTCGCCCCATCAAGGGTTTCGCCCATCGCCGCTGCGACCTCTGCGACGACGAAATCCATCTTCTGATGCAGAATCGCGGCGGCATCGATCCCACGCGCCTTCACGATGGGCTCGGCCAGGGTGTTGAGCTCCAGAAACTTCGCGATGGCCTTCCGGTCATTGAAATCGAACACGTAAGGGATCGGCAGATCACCCAGCCCGTCCTTGTCGCCTGCCGCAATCGCGGCAGGATGCGGCACCCCGCGAAAGATGTAGAGGCCGCGCGCGTCTTGAAGTCGTCGATCATTCCGGCCAGCTTTTCGGCGGTCTTGACCGTGCCACGGGTCGTATCCGCCTCGATCGTGATCCGCCGAATGTCAAAAAGCCGCGCAGCTCGATCCGCAAGGTAGACCGAATTCACCAGATCCCCCGCAACCGCATCCTGCGCCGTCAGCGCGAAAAGGGCCGCGCGGTTCTCGGCGATGAACTGCTTGAGGATCCCGCGCGAGGTCGAGAACTTCGCATGCAGCAGCGGTGCAGTTTCCTGCTCTGTCGTCAGCAGGATGAATTGCCGGTTCACCCCGGCGTGGTTGAGGTAGAGGTCGTCACCAAGCTCCTCGCCCACCTCGGGCGAATAGCCCGAGATGTCGATGTGAAAGATGTCCAGCGCCGTCGTCTTCCCCGTCAACGCCTTGAGCGCGCGGTTGTAGCGCGCGACCAGCACCGGGCTGTCCACCCGGATGAGGTTCCCGAACATCAGTCCCTTTTCGATCAGGCGGTGCATGACCGATCCTCCATCACCACACCGCCTTTTTCCATGTGCGCGGCAGGCCGGCGACCGACAGGATCAGGAAGGGCGCCCAGATCATCGCGGCGATCAGGGCCAGCCGTCCGAAGTACTGCAGGTTCATAGCCCAGCCGTCCGCCAGCAACCGCGACAGCGGCACCCCTTGCCACATGTAGAGCGCGATGAAAAAGACCACCGAGATCGCGAACATGATCAGGCTGGCCACGAAGGCAAGCACAAAAAGCGCTTTCACCCCCTCGGGAAAGACCATCGACAAAAGCTTGGGCACCAGCCACCCAAGGAAGGCGAGGATCACCGCCGGTATAAGAAGTCCGCCTGATAAAATCTCCATCAGCCGCCCCAGTCCCTGCGCTCTTGAATGGCCAGCCAGATCACGTTCACCATCAGAACCGGGACCCAGAGAAACGCATCGGCCAGCCAGACGGCAGTGAACAGGTCCCCGTCCATCGCCGAAAGCGAGCCTTCGACCACTTGGGAAAAGAGGATTTGAAACAGGATGAACAAGACGAAAGCGGTCGCAGTGATCGCGAATACCGCAAGCACCAGCCGCTTGTCATGCCCGCAAAGCCCTGCCCCGTGTCATTTGCCCTCCAGATAGCGCTTCTTGGCCGCATCCTGTCGCCCGAAGTCGCGCACCATCGCCGTGATGGCCGCCTCGTCGGACTTGTCCGCATAGCGAAATTCGCTGTCGGCGTAGCGGTTGATCTCCTGGATCACCATGTCGGTCGTGATCGGCACGCGCAACTCCGCGATCATCGACGCCTTTGTGTCGTAGTCCTTGCGCAAAAACAGGTCCGGCTGCTCCATCCACGCGTCCGGCAGCTCGAAATCCATCGCCCTGACCTTCACGGCATCGGTGATGTTCTTGATCGCACGCCCCGTGAACCGATCGTCCGCCTCCTGAATCGCCTTGAGGTAGGTGCCCATCTTGGCGATCGTATCCAGATCGCCGACCCGATCATGAACCCGCTCGAACACCCGCATCAACCCCTCCTCGTGCGGGCGCGCGTGACTTTCGAAACTGGCAGCCACCGCCGACTTGATTTCCTGCGCCGAAAAGACGTCGTGATCCCCCACGGGAATGTCATGGTTCCGGCCCATCAGCAGGTAGAGGATGTCAATATAATCCTCCCGCGTCTGCGGCCCGTCCACGAGGAACCGCGCCCCTGCGCGCTGCCGCAGCGCATCGTCCACGTTCTCGGGATAGTTCGAGAACATCCCGAAGGTGCAGTTTCCACGCACAACCGTGTTGGCGCCCGAAAAGCTTTCCATCAGCACCGCCGTGATTTCGAGCTGTCCCGCCGAGGACTGCCTGTCGCCACGCTTGCCCGCAAGCTGATCGATGTCATCGATCGTGCCGAAGCCGATCACCTGCGGGTCGAGGATCGTGTTGATAAAGGCCTTCGCGTTCTGCCCCGACTTGCCTTGATAGCTATCGATATTCTCGGTCGACAGATTTTGATACCGGAACGGATAGCCCGCAACCTGACAATAGTCGTTGATCAGCCCCGCCATCATCTGGATCAGCGTGGTCTTGCCGGTGCCGGGCTTGCCGTCACCCATGAAGGTGAAGACAAATCCGCCAAGCTCGGCAAAGGGGTTCAGCCGCCGCTCGAAGTCATAGGCCATCAGCATCTTGGCCAGTTTCATCGCCTGATACTTGGCGATGTGGTTGCCCACGACCTCGTTCGGCTTCTTGAAGGTCATCGTCAGCGTCGTGCCCTTCGCGGCCCGCGCGGGGCTAAAGCCGTCGATCACGAAGTCATCCGCCGCGACGCGCCATGCGGCGCCGGTGAAAGCGTCCAGCCGCGGCGCTGTCCCGGCCCGCGCGGCGATCTTCTCCATCAGCGCTTCGGCAAAGCCCAGCACGGTGGCCAGCATCGTTGTATCGTCGGCACCCAGCGCCGCGATACGCTGGTCCATCTCCCACAGCACGCCGTGCAGGGCCAGCTGCGCGTTTTCGGTCAGGATTTCCTCGATATCGCCGATTTCGACCGTGTCTTGCCCCGCATGCTCCGCCAAAAGATAGGCAGTGGCGTTGGCGAACGTATAAAGCGCGATCAGCGCCTCGGCGGTCAGAAGCTCGCTGAATGCCGTCTTGCGCCCCTCCGGCAAGGCCCCCTGCAGATTGGCGCGCTTGAGGTCCTTCAACGCGGTCCGGTCCGCATATTGCTCTGCGACGGCCAGCGCCAGCGCGATGGCGCGGCGCAGCCCGTGCTGCACATGGGCCTGCAGCGGGGTGGTCAACGCCTCGCCCCCGACCGCCTCGATCCGCGCGATCAGCTGCACGCCCTCGGGCCGTTCCACCCGCCGCGCCGCCAGCCCCGGCGTTGTCGACCGGAACCGCCGCCGCTCCGGAACGCCCGCAGACCGGCCCGCCACGGCGGGGGCCCCCACCTTCGCCACACGCGGCGCGTGATCGAAGCCTTCCAGCAGCCCCAGAGCGGCGGCATAATGTGCGCGGATATCCTCTTCGCGCAGTTCCATCTGGTCGCTGGTCTGGCTCATCTGTCGCCCCTCATCATCTTGCCCAAAATATCCCCGCCGGAGGCATCCCGCCCCCGCGCCACGCCCTAACGGTAACTCAACACGCGCCCGCCGGCGCCCACGACAAACTTGCGCACATCCGAAAACCCCGGCGGATCGCGCTCCGCCAGGGCCTGATACGGCCGCTGCGGCATGATCAGCGACCGTTCCATCCGCGTCGCACCAGTGTCGGCCCCCTGCCCCGCAAAGGGATCAAGCGCGAAGACCTGCCGCTCGACGGTGCCGAACCAGCCGGACTTGACCCGCTCCACCCGCTCGGTGACCAGATCCTCTTCGGTCCAGACAAGCGCCCAGTCCTCGCCCACCGGTGCGCGGGCCGCCTCGAGCACCTCGCGCAATGGGCCGGACTGGCGTGTGAAGGCATGGCTGTACCAGCTTCAGCCCCGCCAGCGATTGCGCCATGAGGTGCGCCTGCGCTTCCGGCCAGCGCCGGTCGTCCTTGGGCAGCCCGGTGCGCCCACTGTCCTCGACGTCGAGCAGGTAGATCGTCGGCAGGTTGACCTGGCTGTCGTAGATCGCCCAGTGGATCAGGAACTGCCGCCGGTCGCCGTCGTTGCCTTGCCAGACGGCACGCGGGTCGTTGCGGGCCAGAAACTGGCCGCCCTTCGCCAGTTCCTCGTAGTACAGCCGCTGGGACAGCGTGTATTGCAGCTTGGTCGGCACCGCCTGATCGCGCAGGATGGTCTTTACCATCTCGTCCTTCAGCCCTTCGACCGACTGCGACCCGTCCAGATGGGACTGCGCCTGCAGCGCGTCATTCGCCAGTTCCAGCAGTTCCTGATAAACGGGAAAACCACTTTCGACACGGTCGAAGGTCAGCTTGCCTGCATGGGCGAAGCGGCCCGAAAAGTGGTACTTGTGCGAAAGGGCCCGAAAGGTCAGGTTCAGCCCCGCAAGGTATCCCGCCATCGCCGAGATATCCGCACGGGACAGTCGTTTTTCGACCTCCATGACGGCGGCGACGCGGGTCAGGTAATCGGTGATCCGTGCGAATTTGTCGAAGTAGCGCCGGGTGACACGGGTATCCTCGAGATCGAAGTGATCGAGCGACAGGTCGGCCATTCAAATCTCCCGCGTGCGTCCGCGCCTCAGCCGCCCGTCAGCCCACGTCCCCCGGTCCGTACTGGTTGCTGTCGTGCTTTTCGACGATCTTCTGGAACCGTCTCACGAACCGCTCGTCGGCCTTGGCCTTTTGTTCAAGCACGTCGCGGGCAAAGACCATGTGGTCCTCGTGCGCCTCGAGCATGTCGGCCATCCGCGCGTTGGTGGCCGATCCGATCGCCGCCATCGCTGTCTGCGCCTCTTCGTCGGTCTGCACGCCGATCTCGTTGATCTTGTGCGCCACGTCCTGCTGCTGCGCCGTCTTGAGCGATTTCGACAGCGCGTCGTAAAGGACCACACGCTGCTTGGTGTCGGTCTTCAGCTTGTTGATCAGCACCATCTGCGTCGCGGCCTGATTCTGCAGCGAATCGATCCAGGTCTTGCCCTTTTCGATGTAGCGTTCCAGCGTCTGGCTTTTCGCCAGCTGCACCTGCTCGCGCTGCACCATCTCGTTGTAGGAGGTGTTCAGGGCCGCTAGTTCGGATTCGAGCTTGGTGCGCGCGCCCGCGTCCTGCTCCATCGCGATTTTCTGTTCCAGCGCGATGATCTTGGGGTCGAGCGCCAGCACGTCGGCGCGGGTCTGCTCTAGGGCCGCGACGGTCTGCTCACGCTCGTCCAGCGTGCCGGTCAGGTTCGTTTCGACCTTGGTTTTCTGGTCGTCCAATACCGCCAGCTGGTTTTCAAGCAGCCGCGTGATCACGTCGGACTTCGAGATCAGATCCTGCAGCTTGTCGTCGACGCTGGCCGAGCGCATCCGCTCCTCACGCATGGAATCGGATTTGGCGGATGAAAACCAGCCGACGACGCTTTCCATCGTGGTTTTCGACCGCATTTCATCGAAATCTTTGGAAAAGGCGGCTGTCACATCGTCGAGCCCCATGATGAGCTCTGCGATATTCGCGTTCATCAGATCGGTGTGAGCATGAACGTCTTCCAGCGTGGCATTCTCGATATCGACCGAGATATCCGTGCCTTCCGCCATTTTCTGGCGGGCCAGTTCGATCCGGCCTGTCAGTTCTTCGATCTTGCCTTGCGCCTGCGCGACCTGCGTCTGGCTTTCCTTAATCTGTGCGTCGAAATCGGCCATGAAATTCCCCAACAATCGTTATGTGAGAAAGGTAAGACGTCCTTACCGTCAATTCCAGCGGCATGTGCGACACATCACAAGATCAGCGGTTCCAACGCGCCTTGATGTTGGCCAGCATGCTGCGGTCGGGCTCGCGATCGTTCACGTCAGGGCCAAGCAGGTCCTCGCGCGACAGAACGACCGGTGGCTGCTCGATCCCGCGCCCGAAGTTCTCGGGGTCGACGCGCAGGCTTTCGGCCTCGGTGCGGATGTAGATGGGCATCGGCACGTTCACGCGGTTGTAAAGGTGGATCATGTCCTGGTTGAACAGCCGAATACAGCCCGCCGAGCCGGAATTTCCGATCGAATCCAGATCGTTCGTGCCGTGGACGCGGTAGAACGTATCGCGCCCGTTGCGATGAATATAAAGCGCACGCGCGCCCAGCGGGCTGGTCAGGCCGCCCGGAACGCCGCCGGCGAACGGGCCGTAGACCTCGGGCTCGCGGTTCAGCATGTTCTGCGTCGGGGTCCAACCGGGCCACGCCTTTTTCTGCTGGATCGTCGCACTGCCGGACAATGTCAGGCCCTGACGGCCCACACCAACCGGATAGCGGGTCGCGGTTCCGTCATTCTTCACGTGGTACAGGAACTTGGCGTAGGGATCGACATCGATCGAATCAGGCGGGGCCTCGCCCAGATACTCGCCCGACATCCGACGGTTCACACCCTGCAGGTACCTGTCCGGAATGCCCGGAAGGGTGTAGCCTGCATCCTCGAGCGGGCCGTATCCGTCGATGAAGGACGGTTCGACCGGGGCATCGGTGTTGGAGACGGGAATTTCCCTGGCGCAGGCAGCCATACCGCCGACCATCAGGCCGCCGAAGGCCCGACGCGATAGTTTCGGTATGAATGTCATGTCAGCAGCTTTCTAAAATCGAGCGAATCCCTAAGTATCAGTATGCTGAATGGTTGCAAAGCGACCCCGGAACCGACGCCGATGACGGCATCGTGAAATTGGCGCTGGATGTTGGATTGGCCGGACGTCGGCGTCACCCCTTGCAAGGCCGGTCATTTGCGGGTCACTTGGCCGCATGGATTTGAACAGCAAGACAGCGATCGTCACCGGCGGCGGATCGGGCTTTGGAGCGGGTATCGCGCGGGCCTTGGCGCAGGCTGGTGCGCAAGTGCTTGTCGCAGACATCAACGCCGACGCCGCCCGCGACATCGCCCGCGAGATCGGCGGCGTTCACGCCGCCGTGGATGTCTGCCAGAACACCGCGATGGCGGGGCTGGCCTATACTGCAGCGGATCAGCTGGGCGAAGTCGATATCTTCGTGAACAACGCGGGCATCACCCATCTGCCGACAGCGATGGAAGACGTCACCGAAGCGGATTTCGACCGCATCATGGCCGTCAATACAAAGTCCGTTTTCCTGATGGCCAAGCATTTCGTGCCCGCGATGAAGGCAAGGGGCAGTGGCGCGATCCTGAATGTCGCATCGACGGCGGGGGTGTCGCCGCGCCCGCGCCTGTCTTGGTACAATGCCTCAAAGGGTTGGATGATCACGGCGACCAAGTCGATGGCCGTGGAGCTCGCCCCTTACGGTGTGCGCGTGAATGCCATCAACCCGGTCGCCGGTGAAACACCGCTGCTGGCGTCCTTCATGGGCGAAGACACGCCGGAAATGCGCGCGAAATTCCTGTCCACGATACCGCTGGGCCGCTTTTCGACGCCGGAAGACATGGGGAATGCGGCCACGTTCCTCTGCTCTGACGCCGCGTCGATGATCACCGGCGTCGCGCTGGAGGTCGATGGCGGTCGCTGCATATGAAGTTCAAGCGCATCCTGAAAACCCTGCGCAAGGGCATCGACCCCGCAGAAGCGGGTCTTGTCGATCATCCGACACCGCCCCACCGGCTGCCCGACGACAAGCTGCGCCTGCATCTGTTCGGTGCCGATTTTGACGATGCCGCCACCGCGCAGCAGTTCTGTTACGGCAGCGGCAAGCCCAATGCGCCCGAACCGCTGACGATGGAACTGGAAGGCGCGTTCATCGACACGGCCCATGTCGAGGTCATCCACGGGCGCATCACCGAACGCCTGCTCGAATTTCTGAACGATGGTGAAGCCGATGACGTGCTGTTGCGGCTGGGGGGCGACAACACCCTGATCATCATCACCGAAGAGGCGTTCGGCGGCCTGCCCTACAGTCTCGACGATACAGACACGCTGACCTATCTGGGCGAGCAGATCGTCAACGTCTAAGGACCCGAATGGACCCCGTTTTCGTTGACCGTTGCCATCAGACCAAAAACCGCACCGCACCAGGATGCGGGCATCGACACTATCCGGAGATCACATATGAAAGACAACACCACCGATCTGCACAAGAAGCTGTCCCGTCCCGATCTGGTCTGCGCACAGGCCTTCATCGGCGGTGAATGGAAGGACGCGGCCAGTGGCAAGACCTTCGACGTGGTCAATCCCGCCCGTGGCGACGTCATCGCCACCGTGCCCGACCTCAGCCGTGAAGAGGTCAAAGAGGCCATCGCCATCGCCGACAAGGCCCGCCACGACTGGGCCAGGCGCACCGGCAAGGACCGGGCGGGCGTCCTGCGCAAATGGTTCGACCTGATGATGCAGCATCAAGAGGATCTGGCGATCATCATGACCGCCGAACAGGGGAAACCACTTGCAGAGTCGCGCGGCGAAATCGCCTATGGCGCGGGCTTTGTGGAATGGTTCGGCGAAGAGGCCAAGCGCGTTTACGGCGAAACGATCCCGGGGCATCAGCCCGACAAGCGCATCACCGTCATCCGCCAGCCCATCGGCGTGGCAGCAGGCATCACGCCGTGGAACTTTCCCACCGCGATGATCGCCCGCAAGGTCGCGCCCGCCCTGGCCGTAGGCTGTTCCTTCATCGTGCGTCCCGCGTCGCAAACACCGCTTTCCGCGCTCGCCATGGCAAAGCTTGCCGAAGAGGCCGGTGTGCCCAAGGGCGTGTTCTCGGTCGTGACCTCGGATGCCGCGTCCGAGATCGGCAAGGAGTTCTGCGAGAACCCGGTCGTCCGCAAGCTGACCTTTACCGGTTCGACCGAGGTGGGGCGCATCCTGCTGCGCCAGGCTGCGGATCAGGTCATGAAATGCTCGATGGAGCTGGGCGGCAACGCGCCATTCATCGTTTTCGACGACGCCGATCTCGATGCAGCCGTCGAAGGCGCCATCGCCTGCAAGTTCCGCAACAACGGGCAGACCTGTGTCTGCGCCAACCGGATCTACGTGCAAAAGGGTGTCTATGACGCCTTCGCCGAAAAGCTGAAGGTCGCTGTGGAAAAGCTGACAATCGGCGACGGCCTGACCGAAGGCACGGACCTTGGCCCCCTGATCGAACCTGCTGCGGTGGACAAGGTAAAGGACCACCTTGCGGATGCATTGTCGAAGGGCGGCACGCTTCTGACCGGCGGCGAAGCGCTGGACGGGCAGTTCTTCCAGCCGACCATCGTGACGCAGGCGACACAGGACATGAAGGTCGCCACAGAAGAGACCTTTGGCCCCTTCGCGCCGCTGTTCATGTTCGAGGATGAAGATGACGTGATCGCCAAGGCGAACGACACGATCTTCGGCCTTGCATCGTATTTCTATGCCAATGACCTCTCTCGCGTGGTCAAGGTGCAGGAAGCGCTGGAATACGGCATCGTCGGCGTGAACACCGGCATCATCTCGACCGAGGTCGCCCCCTTCGGTGGCGTCAAGCAGTCCGGTCTGGGCCGCGAAGGCAGCCACCACGGCATCGACGACTATCTCGAGATGAAATACATCTGCCAAAGCATCTGACGAAGTCCCGACCGGCAGGGCCTGAATCCTGCCGGTCGGACAGCCTGACATGCGCCGCGACCGAAAGCCCTTCATCAAGGATACGACGCTGGACCACAGGACCAGCGGTAATCCCCTGGTCACCGGCGAAGAACAGTTGCGCTTTTACGCGGGCGCGCCGCTCGTTGCCTCGAACGGCCTGCCGATCGGAACCCTTTGCGTGCTCTCGCGGGAACCGCGCGAACTGACGGCCCTGCAGCGCCAGACGCTCAAGACCCTTGCCAACCAGGTGATGACGCAGCTTGAACTGCGCCGCCTGTTGAGGATCGAGGAAACTTTGCGCAAGGAAATCGATCATCGCGTCAAGAATTCACTCCAGACCGTGCAATCGCTGATCCGGCTTTACGCCGCCAAGACGCATGATCCCACGGCTCTCAGTGCCTTCGGCGCGGTCGAGCGCAGGCTCGACTCGATCATCACGCTGCATGCTGAACTTTACGATTCCAGTTCGGTCGAACGGCTTGGTCTTGGCAAGTATCTCGAACGGGTCATCGCCCTGTTGGAGCAATCCCTGCCCGAAGGCGTCACGGTCGAACAGACCGTCGCCAACATCAGCGTATCGTCATCCGAGGCAACAGCCGTCGGCGTGATCGTCAGCGAATTCGTGGCCAATTCGATCAAACATGCGTTTCCGGACGGTCGCACGGGTCAGATCAGCATTTCCGCCAGCCGCGATAACGACGATCACGTCGTCGTGGTCTGCAAGGACGACGGCAAGGGCCTGTCAACCGATCAACCGGAAGAGGCCGACGCGATCGTGAGCCTGGGGCAGAAGATCATGGAAGCCTCGGCCGCCCAGATCGGCGGGCAGCTCGACGTCGACGACAGCTTGCCCGGCTACGCTTGCACCCTGAGGTTCCTGCCCGTGACCAAGATCGTCACAGGTCGGCCTGCGGAATGACCGGAAAAAAGGCACGACCCGACCGCAGGCCGAACCAGTGCGCACCCTCGTGGTCCTGCGTGACACCGATCTCGACAAGCCGGTAAAAGCTCTTGCGATCGATCAACGCCTCGAGATTGCGCCGCACAAGCAGGTAGGGCCGTGGCTCGTCGGTTTCGGGGTCCCGGTCGACCCGGATCGGATGGTCCGGGCCTGCCGTCACCACGTCGCCCACGTTGGTCTCGAAGACCAGTTCGTCGCCCTGCTCCTCGAAATCAATCGCGACAAAGGGCGCGTCCTCGACGGTGATCCCGACCTTCTCGACCGGCGTCACCAGAAAATACGCGTCACCGTCCTTGCGCAGGATCGTCGAAAACAGGCGGACCAAGGCCGGCCGCCCGATCGGGGTTCCTTGATAGAACCATGTGCCGTCTTTGCGGATCTGCATGTCCAGATCGCCGCAGAACGGCGGATCCCATTTGTCGACCGGCGGCAAACCGCGCTTTCCAGTCTCTTTTGCGGCAGCTGCGATGCTCTCTGCCGATGGGGTCACGATCTTTTGTCCGCTCATTGTTTTTGCCCTTGGGCCATTGTGTCATAGATGCTTGGGTAGAACTTTAGCGCGACAGGGAATGATTGCCATGACTGACCAAGCTGACCTCGTGGCCGAGATCGAGGATCTGGGTGAAAAATTGCGTCAGGCCCGGGCCTCCATCGCGCGCCGCTTCATCGGGCAGGACCGCGTTGTCGACCTGACCCTGACCGCGCTGATCTGCGGCGGCCATGCGGTTCTGATCGGACTGCCCGGTCTGGGCAAGACGCGCCTTGTCGATACGCTCTCGACCGTCATGGGGCTCGACGGCAACCGGATCCAGTTCACGCCCGACCTGATGCCTGCGGATATCCTCGGCTCCGAGGTGCTGGATCAGGCCGCCGATGGCAGCCGGTCCTTCCGCTTCGTGCAAGGCCCCGTGTTCTGCCAGCTTCTGATGGCGGACGAGATCAACCGCGCCTCGCCCCGCACCCAGTCAGCACTGCTGCAGGCGATGCAGGAACGCGAAGTCACGATCGCGGGGCAGCATCACAAGCTGGGCGTGCCGTTTCACGTCCTCGCCACCCAGAACCCGATCGAGCAGGAAGGCACATATCCCCTGCCCGAAGCACAGCTTGACCGTTTCCTTGTGCAAATCGACGTGCCCTATCCCGACCGCGCAACAGAACGTGACATCCTGATCGCCACAACCGGCGCGTCGGAAGAGACGGCGACCGCCGTTTTTCAGGCCGATGAATTGCTGGCCGCACAGACCCTGCTGCGCCGGATGCCGGTCGGCGAGGCGATCGTCGACATGATCCTCGATCTGGTCCGCGCCTTCCGCCCCGGTGCCGACGCATCGGATGCGGTGAACGGGTCGGTCGCTTGGGGCCCCGGCCCCCGGGCCGCGCAGGCGCTGATGCTGACCGTCCGTGCCGCGGCGCTTCTCGACGGACGCCTCGCGCCATCGGTCGAGGACGTGCGCACCATGGCGGTGCCGGTGCTCGAACACCGGATGGCCCTGACCTTCGCGGCCCGGGCACGGGGCGAAAGCCTGACCGGCCTCATCGACCGCACCACCGCCGAGATCACGCAGGCGCAAGCGGCCGCATGACCACCCCCCTCGCCCTCCGCGCGGACGCCGAACATCTGGCGGCCCCGCTGCCGCCGCTTCTGGCCGAGGCGGAACATCTCGCCAGCACCGTGCTGCTGGGCGACCACGGGCGGCGCAGGCCGGGGCTGGGCGATACCTTCTGGCAGTATCGTCCCGCGCAGCCCTATGACGCGACCCGCATGATCGACTGGCGGCGCTCGGCCCGCACCGATGCCGCCTATGTGCAGGACAAGGAATGGCAGATCGCGCAGTCCGTCGTCCTGTGGATCGACAGCGCCGCCGCCATGCGCTTTGCGTCGTCCGATAGCGTTCCGACCAAGGCCCATCGCGCCCGTGCCCTTGCTCTGGCCGTGGCGATCCTGCTGTCGCGCGGTGGTGAACGCGTCGGTCTGACGGGCCTGCGTCTGCCGCCGCGTCGCGGGGCGGCACAACTCGACCAGATGGCGGCCATCCTGTCCGAAGACGACACCACCGACTACGGTGCGCCGGAAGCACAGGGCATGCTGCCCCATTCCCGCGCACTTTTCGTCTCGGACTTCCTCGGCGACCTCGGCCCGGTCGAGGACGCTCTCACCCGCGCGGCCGACCGGGGCGTGCGCGGGGCACTGCTTCAGGTGCTCGACCCGCAAGAGGAAGCCTTTCCCTTCGACGGGCGTACGGTGTTCGAATCCATGACCGGAAGCCTCAAGCACGAAACGCTCAAGGCATCCGACCTGCGAAGCCGCTATCTCGACCGTCTGGCCGCCCGCAAGGACAGGCTTTCGAGCCTCGCCCGCATGACCGGCTGGCAGTTCACCACCCACCACACGGACAGCCCCGCCCCCTCTGCCCTCCTCTGGCTCTACCAGTCCCTGGAACGTCGCACGTGACCTGCCCCTCTCATCATCTTGCCCCAAATATCCCGGGGGCTCCGGGGGCTGGCCCCCGGTCCTGCACCCTCGACCGGGGGGGGCGCTAGATGTTCGCGCTCGGACCTCTCGGTTTTCTCGCGCCCTGGCTTCTGGTCGGACTGGCAGCGCTGCCCGTCCTGTGGGTCCTGCTTCGTGCGGTCCCGCCTGCCCCCGTCAAGCGGCGGTTCCCCGGTGTGGCCCTGCTGCTGGGGCTGACCGACGACGAAAGCCAGACCGACCGCACACCGTGGTGGCTCCTGCTGTTGCGGCTTCTCGCCGTGGCCGCCCTGATCATCGGTTTCGCCGGGCCGGTCCTGAACCCGCAGCCTCAGCGTGAAGGCACAGGGCCATTGCTCATCGTGGCCGACGGCACATGGGCCGATGCCCGCGACTGGTCGCAACGCAGCGCCCGGATCGAGACACTTCTCGATGACGCCGCCCGGCAAGGCCGCCAGGTCGCATTGGCGACCCTGACAGACCCACCGGCCGAACTGGTGTTTCAGGACGCCGCAGCCGTGCGCCAGACCCTGCCCAATCTGCAGCCAAAGCCGTGGCAGCCGGATCCGCAGGCGCTCGCAGACTGGGCCGAGACGCTTCCCGCGCGCTTCGATACCTTCTGGCTTTCAGACGGTCTGGCCCGGGACGAGCGCGATACGCTGCTGGCGACCTTCGAGGCTGCGGGTCAGGTCACGGCCTTTCAGTCGCCAAGGCAAGTGACGGCCCTGCGCCCCGCCACCTTCAAAGATGGCGAAATCGCCCTTTCGGCCGTGCGCACGCCCTCTGGTCCGGGGTCGGAGTTGCAGTTGAACGCCATCGGCCGCGACCCTGCAGGCGTCGAACGCCAGCTTGCCACCGCCCCGCTGGTGTTCGAGCCAGGGGCCTCTGCCACCGATGTGGCCCTGTCGCTGCCCCCCGAACTGCGCAACCGCGTCACCCGCTTCGAAGTGGCGGGCGTCCGGTCGGCAGGGGCGGTTTCGCTGACCGACGATGGTTTGCGCCGGCGCGAAGTCGCCCTGATTTCAGGCAGCGGCTCCGCCGAGGAAGTCGACCTGCTGTCGCCGCTTTATTACCTGCGCGAGGCGTTGGAACCGACGGCGGATATCATCGATGGCAGCATCCCGGATATCCTGCTGGGCAATCCCGACGTGATCGTTCTGGCCGATGTGGCCACCTTGTCGGGCAGCGAAAGCGCCGATGTGCTGGATTGGGTCGAGGCGGGCGGGCTATTGCTGCGCTTTGCCGGTCCGCGTCTGGCCGCATCCGACGTCGGGCGAGACGCCGAAGACCCGCTCTTGCCGGTGCGCCTGCGCGATGGAGGCCGCACCGTCGGCGGCGCGATGAGCTGGGGTGAACCCAAGGCGCTTGCGCCTTTCGACGAAAACTCTCCCTTCTCCGGCCTTCCCGTGCCTGACGATGTGACCGTAACCGCACAGGTCATGGCACAGCCCGACCCCACGCTGTCGGACCGTGTGATCGCGCAACTGGCCGACGGGACACCCTTGGTCACCCGCAAAGAGCAGGGCGAAGGGCAGGTCGTTCTGGTCCATGTGACCGCGAATGCCGAATGGTCCAGCCTGCCGCTGTCGGGACTGTTCGTGCAGATGCTCGAACGGCTCGCCGTCTCGACCCGGCCCGCCAGCCCCGATGCGGGGGATCTGGAGGGCACCACCTGGCTGCCGCAACAGGTGCTCGACGCATTCGGAAATCTTGACGACGGCACCGCACTGCCCGGTATCGCGGGCGAGGTCATCGCCGAAAGCGCCCCCGGTGCGGACCTGCAACCGGGCCTATACGCATCAGAGGATCAAAGCATCGCCATCAACGCCATCTCCGCCGACACCACCCTCGCCACCCAGCAATGGCCCGCGCGCATCCCGGTCGAAGGGCTGGTCGTGGAAACCGAAACCCCGCTGAAAGGCTGGCTGCTGGCGGCCGCTCTCGCACTGCTGGCGGTGGATATCATCGCATCCCTGGCCGTCGGTGGCCGGCTGAAAGGCCCGCGCGCGACCGCAGCGACTGTGGTGTTGGCAGCCTTTTTGCTGGCCCCGCAAGGCGCACAGGCGCAGGACGACGACTTCGCCATCGCCGCCACCTCCGAGGTGACGCTGGGCTACGTGATGACCGGCGACCAGCAGACCGACGACATATCGAGCGCAGGCTTGCAGGGGCTATCGAACACCCTCTTTCGCCGGACCTCCATCGAACCCGGCCCGCCCATGGGGATCGACCTCGAACGCGACGACCTGTCGCTTTTCCCCTTTCTCTACTGGCCCGTGATCGCCGACCAGCCGATGCCCAGCAGCGACGCCTACGGCAAGCTGAACCGCTACCTGCGGGGCGGCGGGATGATCCTCTTCGACACCCAAGACGCCGATACGGTGGGCTTCGGGGGCGCCAGTCCGGAAGGCCGCCGTCTGCAGGCCATCGCAGCGGGGCTCGACATACCTGAGATCGAGCCCATTCCCGACGATCACGTCCTGACGCGCACTTTCTATCTGCTGCAAAGCTATCCGGGCCGCTACAACAGTCGCGACATCTGGGTCGAAGCCTCGCCCGCCGATGCCGAACAGGCCGATGGCATGCCGTTCCGCAACCTCAACGACGGTGTGACGCCCGTGGTGATCGGCGGCAATGACTGGGCCCGCGCTTGGGCTGTCGATCAATACGGTGACCGCATGTTCCCCGTAGGTCGCGGTCAGGCCGGAGAACGGCAACGCGAATTCGCCTACCGCTTTGGCGTGAACCTCATCATGCACGTGCTGACCGGCAACTATAAATCGGATCAGGTGCATGTGCCCGACCTGCTGGAAAGGCTGGGCCAATGAACAATACCGTCATTTTCGACCCTTTGCTGCCATGGGTGGCCATTGCCGTGGTCGCCGCGCTGATCGCCGTCGCCGTGGGGCTTGCGATCTATCGCAGGCTGGGCGGCTGGTGGCTGCGCGGGCTTGCCGGGCTGGCCGTTCTGGCGGCCCTTGCCAATCCTGCGCTGCAACGCGAAAACCGCGACCCGCTGTCGGACATCGTCGTCCTTGTCGTGGACGAAAGCGCGAGCCAACGGATCGCGACGCGACCGGACCAGACAGCCGAGGCTATCGCCGCCGTGCAGTCCGAAGTCGCGCGGATCGACAATACCGAGTTACGGATCGTCACCGTCGGTGACGGCGAGGACGACACCGGCACCGCCTTGATGACGGCCCTTGACCAAACCCTTGCCGAAGAACCGCTGGCGCGCGTCGCGGGCATGATCCTGTTGACCGACGGACGCCTGCACGACGTCGAACGCGCGCCCAATCTGCCCGCGCCGCTGCATACGCTGCTGACGGGCGAGCCCGAGGACTGGGACCGTCGCCTGATCGTCGCCAACGCCCCCGCCTTTGCCATTCTTGGCGAGCCGGTGACGCTGACGCTGCGGATAGAGGATCAGGGGCAGGCCCCCGCCGACGAGACGTTTGCACCCGTCAACATCAGTATCGACGGAGAACAGCCACAGGAGTTCCAGATCCCGTTGGGACAGGATGTGGAGCTGCCCATAACCTTGCCCCACGGCGGCATGAACGTCCTCCAGTTCGACACGCCGGTCGTGGAGGGCGAGCTGACCGACCGCAACAATGCGGCCGTCATCCAGATCAACGGTGTGCGTGACCGTCTTCGTGTCCTGCTTGTCTCGGGCGAGCCGCATGCGGGCGAACGCACGTGGCGCAACCTTCTCAAGGCCGACGCGGCGGTGGACCTTGTTCACTTCACCATCCTGCGCCCGCCCGAAAAGCAGGACGGCGTGCCGGTCAGCGAACTGTCACTGATCGCCTTTCCCACGCGCGAGTTGTTTCTCGAAAAGATCGATGACTTCGACCTGATCGTCTTCGACCGTTATCGCAGACGCGGTATCCTGCCCACGGCCTACCTTGAAAACGTGGTGAACTACGTCCGCGAAGGCGGTGCCATTCTGGTCTCTTCTGGTCCAGAATACGGCGGGGCTGAATCCATTTTTCGCTCGCCCTTGGGCGATATCATTCCGGGGTCACCGACCGCCCGCGTCTTTGATCGGGGCTATGTGCCGCAGATCACCGACATCGGCGACAAACACCCCGTGACGGAAGGGCTCGAAGCGCTCTTTCCACCGGATATAGATGACGAAGGCCCGGGCTGGGGCCGGTGGCTGCGGCTGGTCGATGTCGTGGTCCCGCCCAGCGCCACCACGGTCATGTCCGCCTTCGACGACCGGCCGCTTCTGTCGCTGGAACGCATCGATGAAGGCCGTGTAGGGCTGATCGCATCCGACCAAAGCTGGTTGTGGGATCGCGGCTACGAAGGCGGCGGCCCGCAGGCCGAACTGCTGCGGCGTCTGGCCCACTGGCTGATGAAGGAACCGGAACTGGAGGAAGAGGCGCTTTGGGTTGAACCTGCGGGTCAGACCATGCGGATCATCCGGCGCACGCTGGACGACACCGTTCCCGACCTTACCATCACGCATCCCGACGGCACCGAAAGCGTCGTGACGTTGGAACAGGTCTCGCCCGGCCGTTTCGAACTGCTGTGGGAGGCGCCCGAAGTCGGGCTTTACCGCCTGTCGGACGGGGAAGAAGACACGGTCATCGCGCTTGGACCGGCAGCCCCCCGTGAATTCGTCCAGACGATCGCCAGCGGCGAGGCCCTGCAACCCTTCGTCGACAGCACGCGCGGCGGCATCATGCCCATCAGCGAGGGGTTGCCGGATATCCGCACCGTCCGCGAAGGCCGTCCCGCCGCCGGTCGCGGCTGGATCGGGATCACCCCGCGCGAGGCTTACCGCACCGCCGATATCAATGTCGCCTCGATCCTGCCCGCATGGGCGTGGCTCCTGCTGGCCGCCCTGCTGACCGTCGGCGCATGGCTGCGCGAAGGGCGCAGGTCGTAGGCCGATGCCTTCGCCGGGGGGCGGTTACGTCTTTCCCTGCAAGATCGAGCGCGGCAGCGACCGGAACTCGCGCGACCACAGAATGTAGGTCACGACCACGGTCGCCACGATCAACGCCACCGGCCCAACAAGCCATGCCAGCGTGCTGAGCGCATAATACATCGACCGCAGACCGCGGTTGAAATTGATCGCCGCGCGGATGTTCAACTCGGCCGCCTGACCGGCACGGGGATATGCCGTTTCGTCCGATGGGTCATTGGGAACAGAGGCCATCAGCACCGCGCAATAGCCGAACAACCGGTTGGCCCAGACGAACTTGAGAAAGGCATTGGTCAGAAACAGGGCCACCAGCCCCAGTTTCGCCTGCCAGATGACCACCGGCGCATCCACCTCGGTGATCTCGGCCACCACGCCCTGCAAAGGCTCCGTATTCCCGACCAGCGCCAGCACGCCCCCGATCGCCAGAATCGAGGTCGAGGCGAAGAACGACGTGGCTTGCCGCAGGGTGGCAAGGATCTGACTGTCGAAGATGCGCGGCTCACGGGTGACCATGACACGCATCCAGTCGCGCCGCCGCTCGGCCATCATGACGGTGACCGACGGGTGCTTCAGGCCGGGATGTTCGATCCACCAGCCGATGCCCAGCCACAGGCCAAGAGTCAGGAAAAGCGCGATCCAGTCGGCGGTGGGGAACAGGTTGATCAGGTCATCGGGGCTCATGGTCGCAGGCTAACCGGTTCGCTGGCGCTTGCCACTCCCCCCATTTTCGATAGTTTCAGGTGCAAAAGGAGGACCGAACATGCAGATGCCGACGCCCGATGCGCTGACGCTGGCGAAAAAGGATGCTCTGACCGCACGCCTGCGCGAGGTCATGCCCGCCGACGCCGTGATCGACGACCCCGCGGAAACCCGCGCCTACGAATGTGACGGTCTGTCCGCCTACAGGTGCCCGCCTATGCTGGCCGTGCTGCCTGCTTCGACACAAGAAGTGTCGGACATCATGCGCATCTGCCACGAAATGGACGTGCCCGTCGTGCCGCGCGGCTCGGGCACCTCGCTTGCGGGCGGTGCGATGCCGACGGCCGACAGTGTCATCCTTGGTGTGGCGCGCCTGAACGCGGTGCTGGACACGAACTATGCCGATCGCACGATCACGGTGCAATCGGGGCGCACGAACCTGTCGGTGACCGGTGCGGTCGAACAGGACGGATTCTTCTACGCTCCCGACCCTTCCAGCCAGCTGGCCTGCGCCATCGCAGGCAATATCGCGATGAATTCGGGCGGGGCGCATTGCCTGAAATACGGCGTCACCACCAACAACCTGCTGGGTGTCACGATGGTTCTGATGGATGGCACCGTCGTGGAAATGGGCGGAGGTCATCTGGACGCGGGCGGTCTCGACCATCTGGGCGTGGTCTGCGGGTCCGAAGGTCAGTTGGGCGTCGTGACCGAAGCCACCCTGCGCATTCTGCACAAGCCCGAAGGCGCACGCCCCGTGCTGATGGGATACGACAGTAACGAGGTCGCGGGTCAGGTCGTCAGCGACATCATCAAGGCCGGCGTGCTGCCCGTCGCCATCGAATTCATGGACCGTCCCTGCATCGAAGCCTGCGAGGCCTTCGCCCATGCGGGCTATCCCATGTGCGAGGCGCTGCTGATCGTCGAGGTCGAAGGCTCCGACGCCGAGATCGACCACCAGCTGAACCTGATCAAGCAGATCGCGCGCCGCCATAATCCCGTCGAACTGCGCGAAGCGAAAGACGCCGAC
>JAIVHI010000129.1 GCA_020201155.1 Loktanella sp.
CAACAGCACAGACATCGTTCATCGCAAACAGCTTCTATGAGGGGGCCGTACCGATGTCCGGAGAGGGATATATCCAGTGGGCCGAACTGGTCGAGGAGCTGTCAGGCGGCGATCTGGTGCCGGAAGTCTTCACCGGCACCGTTCTGTTGTCGCCGCGCGCGGCCTTGCAGGGCATCCAGGACAACGTCGTGCAGGTCGCGCACCACGCTGCGATCTACACGCCGTCGGACCTTCCCGTGGCCAATGCGGTACAGGAGCTGGGCTTTGCCTATTCCGATCCGATGGCCGCCATCTTTGCGGTCACAGATTTCTCGATGAACAACGAAACCCAGCTTCAGGAATGGAAGGACAAGAATGTCGTTTACCTAGGGGCCTACGCCACACCCGGTTATGTGCTGATGTGTTCCAGCCCGGTGCGCACTCTTGACGAGATGAACGGCAAGCGTATCCGCACCGCCGGCTCAGCGGTCTCGGTCTGGGTTGAGGAGGCGGGCGGCATCCCCGTCAATGTCCCGTCCAGCGAGATGTATACCGGGCTCGAGCGCGGCACACTAGATTGCGCGACGAACGCCGCCAGCGACCTGCTGGACCGGTCCCTGCTGGAAGTGGCGGAGCATACCACGATGCTTTCCACGGGCATGTATTACTCGGGACCACAATGGGGCTATAACCCGAGCTTCTGGCAGGGGCTGACACCCGAACAGCGCGAAGTGCTTATGGAAGCCTCGGCGCGGTCGATGGCCCGCATGGTCATCGCCTATAACGGAAAGGTCCAGGCTGGTCTTGATGCCTCGCGGGAGGCGGGCGGCAATATCTATGAGCCCGAACAGGATCTCGTCGATCACGTGTCCGAGTTCCGCGACCGCACCACCGAGGCCGCCGCAGAGAAGGCCGGCACCGATTTCGGCGTGGCCGAACCTCAGGCGCTGATCGACGACTTCGTGACAACGATGGAAAAGTGGAAAGACCTACTGGCCGATGTCGATCGCACCGACGAGGATGCCCTGACCGCGATTGCCATGCAGGAAATTTTCAACAAGATCGACGCAAGCACCTACGGAGTGAACTGACGTGTTCTGACTGATCTCTTTTGGGGCCCGCCATCGCGCGGGCCCCTCGACCGTCAGTGCCGTCTCGACACTGGCGAAACCGGGCAGATGTCCGAGATCCAAAGCAAGGGTTTGTGATGCAATTCGCTCTTGGCGTCATTCGCTGGCTGAACGTCGGCACACTTACCGTGGCGTGTCTGGTGATGCTGCTGATGATGTCTCACATCACTCTGGATGTCGGTGTTCGGTATTTCGTCAACGGGAATCTCGTCGGCACGCTGGAATGGGTTTCGTTCTACCACATGGTCGTGCTGGTGTTTCTGGCATTCGGCTATGTTGAATACAAAAACGAGAACATTCGCGTCGACCTGTTCGCGCAGATGATGCCAAAGCCGGTGCAACTGGGCCTTTACCTATTTGCCTGCATGCTCGGTCTGATCTTTTTCGGGATGCTGTTCTGGCAATCCCTCGACGACGCTATCCGGGCTACACAGCGTAGCGAGGAGGCGATGAGCAATTTCAGGTTCCAGATCTGGCCCGCCCGATGGGCGCTGCCGATCGGCTTTGGCGGTGCGCTCATGGCCGTGGTTGCGAACCTCTTGCGGGCCGTCACTCGGCGACAGGCGCTTTGATGCAAAAGGCTCCACGCCTACGGAGTACGTGCCATGAGCAATCTTGAAATCGGCATCGCGGGCGTGGTCGCGGCCCTTTTGCTTATTGCGCTGCGTGTGCCGATCGGACTGACCCTTGGTCTCGTGTCGATTGCCGGTATCGGCTTCATGTTCAACATGGACGTGGCGTGGGGCGTGATCTCTGCCACGCCGTTTGACTATGTCGGCCAATGGGAATTATCGGCAGCCCCCATGTTCCTTTTGATGGGTTTCATCTGTTCGTCAACAGACATGACGCGGGGCCTGTTTCTGGCGCTGAGGCTTTACCTTGCGCGGTTGCCCGGCGGCCTTGCCATCACCTCGGTCGGCGCGTGTGCCTTTTTCGCCGCGGCCTCGGGGTCGTCGGTCGCGACGGCGTCGGCGATGTCGCGCATGGCGGTCCCCGAGATGCTGGACAACGGGTATGATCGGGGGCTTGCGACGGGCACGATTGCGGCCTCTGGCACTCTGGGGTCGCTGATACCGCCTTCGGTCCTGCTGATCCTCTACGGGGTTTATGCGCAGGTCTCCGTTGGTCAGCTTTTCATGGCCGGATTCATCCCGGGATTGCTGTCGGCACTAATCTACATAGCAATGATCATGATCCGGGTAAAGCTGAACCCTACCCTCGCAGGTGCCGTGATGATCAACCCCACCGCCGAAGAGCGGCGCGAGGCGTTCCGCGATGTGTGGCCGCTGCCATTGTTGATCCTCGTCGTTCTGGGCGGAATCTTTTCGGGTATCTTCTCGCCGACCGAGGCGGGCGCGCTCGGGGCGTTCGCAGCGCTGCTGATCGCAATGATCCGGCGCAGGCTGACCCGCACCGCACTGATCGACGCCGTGCGTCAGGCCGTGATCGCGACGGCATCGATCTTCATCATCCTGATCGGGTCGTTATTCTTCACGCGGTTTCTCGCCTTGTCGGGCGTGCCGCGTGCGTTTGCCGACGCCATCCTTTCGGTCAGCACCGAGACCTGGTGGATCATCTTCGCAGTGGCGGTCATCTTTCTGGTTCTGGGCATGTTGATCGACAGTATCGGGCTCTTGCTGTTGACACTTCCGATCCTCGTGCCGTTGGTGAATGATGCGGATATCAACCCCGTGTGGTTCGGGATCATTGTTATCAAATTGCTTGAAGTTGGGTTGATAACCCCACCGATCGGGCTGAATGTCTATATGATAAACGGCGCGCTCAACAACCGCGTGACCCTGCCCGAGATCTTCAAAGGTATCACATGGTTCCTCGCCATGGATATTCTGGCATTGATCATCCTGATCCTGTTTCCGGCTCTGACCCTATGGCTTCCTTCGCTCGCCTTCTGATGGATTATGGAAGCAACAGGTATGAGTGGAGACCTTGATGGAACGAGCATCAAAGACGGAGGACTTGGAAAAGTCGCCTCAGGCGCGCAGTATTCAGATGCGCGAAACATTGATCGAGACCGCTCTCAACGTGATCCACGATCTTGGCTACAGATCGGCTACGACAATCGAGTTCAGCCGCAGAGCCGGCGTGTCGCGGGGCGCACTACTGCATCATTTTCCGACCCGCTCCGACATTATCATTGCCGCGATGGAAAAACTTCTTCGCGAGGCCACGCTTGAAATCCGCCAGGTTGCAGATGAGGTTGCACGCGGAAAGGTCAGCCTTGAGGAATTTGTCGATTTTTTGTGGATGATGTTTTCCGGTCGTTTTTTTTATATTT
>JAIVHI010000130.1:0-3403 GCA_020201155.1 Loktanella sp.
ACGCAGCTGAGCGCAGCCCAAAACGCCGCGACTACATCGGTTGCCAAGGCGTCCGAGGCGTTTGTGTCTGCGGGCAATGCCAAGACGTCGGAAAACACCGCGGAGGTCAAAGCTTCCGAGGCATCACAAAGCCAGATCGACGCTGCGAGTTCTGCCGCGCAGGCAGGGACCTCCAAGGCCAACGCTGCTACTTCCGAACAGGCCGCGGCCGGACATAAGGCCGCCGCCCTTGCAAGTCAGCACGCTGCAGCAACCAGCGAAGGCAACGCCGCCGCCAGCGCCGCAGTGGCATCCGATGCGGCCGCCGTGGTCGCCCCGCTCGACGACGAAATCCAGGTGATCGCGAACAACATCGGCATCGTCGAAGACGCCGCCGGTCCTCTCACCGAAATCGAAGCCGCTCTCCTCGAGATGGCGACCGCCTATACCAATTCGCAGACGCGTTACGTCGACGCTGTCGCCTTCGAATAAGGAGCATCGCACATGATTGTTGAACAGCAAGTAGACACCCTCGTGGCCTCGGTGGACGAGCTTAAGTCGGCCGTTGTCACGAAAAAGGCCACCCTCGATGCATCTGTCGTGGACGCGCAGTCTGCCACGGGGCAGGCGCATGCCGCCAAGGGCAACGCTCTGTCCGCTCGGGATCAGGCCGGGGCATTCAAGGATGCGGCGTACACCGCCGCTCAGTCCGCCGCCTCGGCCGTGGCCTATCAAGACCTGACCGCGCGGACGGCATCGAAGCCCGTCACGGCGGTCGATGTGTTCGTCTATGACACATCAAAGGACAGCGATGGGGGTGCCTGGCGGCACCGATGCGCTGGGATGAGCTGGTATCGGGAGCCATTAAATACTGAAACGAGAGGAACTCGGCGGGAGTTTCCTGCGCTGGCTGTGATAGTCGCTAATGCAAATAACGTCACGATCTATGACGGCGATGATCCAACGTTGCCGATGTGGGCGATTTATCAGCAAGCTAACACACTTACTGAGGGACGCCAGTGGTTTCATAATGTATTCACGGTGACCGGCCTGAGCGCAAAAAATGGAAAGGTGTGTTTTGGTTCAGAGGGCGGAAATAGCAGAAACACAACATTAGGTCTGCATTTTATTGACTTTGGTGCAGATATTGTTGGGCGGTATTCGTCTCTCGCTTCGAGAGGTGGGTTTGGGTTGAATGCTTCTAGCGGAAGCAAACCTACCGATTTAAGTTCACTTTTTGACGTTGCTATCGCTGATGTCGCGGTCAGCGACGTTGCCATGACTGTTCTTCCCAATGCGCCAAGCGATCTAGCCACAGGGTTGCCAGTGCCAACGATTGCCGTTGCGACTGCGGGTGGTGTGTCTGTGATCCACGATGACGACACGCTTTATAACAGCGCCAAGACCGCAGCCTGCATCGACTTTACAATCGACGCCGTCGGGCGGCTGCGGGCAGTTTTCACTGATGGGGACATGCTGGTCTATGACGTCGCCGTGATCACTGGGGATGGGTTCACCGGCACGATCTTCAACGCGGCCACCGTCCCTGCGTTGCGTGGCGCGCCGACTTCCGCTGCTGCGCGGGCGCTGGGTTCAACCAACGCGCTTTCCCTGCTTTCGGCTGGCGACAACATGGTCGCCTATGCCGCCTCCTCCTTTGCCAGCGGTTGGCTCCCCGGGTCCACTAAGGGCGCGTTTCTCGCAGATACCAGCGGGACCGATCTGGTGGGCGACGGCGCACTGACCGTGCCCGACCGCTCGGTGGCGAATAAGCCCCTTCTGGTGGTCGGCACCATCACCAGGGCGCCCGTCGCCACGGGCGTGGACCTGGTTGCTTACAGCGGCTTTTCCGAGACCAACTGCCTCGAAGGCTCCGACGCCACCTATGTCGACACGCTCTATGCCCTCGGCTGGCAGCAGAACAACGGCGTCTGGGAATTCAAGCATGGGGTTGTCAGCGCAGCGCCGATCGACGGGCTGACCATAACCGACACAACGCTCAAGATCGCCGGGACAAAGCCGAAGGCGCTGGTGCGCGTTACCGCGACAACGCCGACGGCGGCCCAGCTTGCCAAGATCGAGGCCGACGAGCGGTTCTTGTTCCAAGAGAACGCGGCCTGCACACTTTACGGGGCGTCAGACGCGGTCGCCGCCATTGCGCACGATCCAGACACCGGGCTCCTGCACGTCGGCACCGCGGCGGGCCGGTCAGTATTTCAAGGGCTGCGCCGGGTGGCGAACACGACGGTTCCGGTCACCACGGCAATCGCGGCGGCGGGCGGCATGGTCATCATTCAATAAACGGGCGCGCCGGCTATGACGGCGCTGCGGATTCCACAGCCAATATCAAGGATGGAAAGATGACCCTGATGCGTTCGATTTCCAAGCTGACCACCTCGGTCGACCAGCTGACCGGCGCGGCGAACTTGACCAAAGCTGCGATCGACGCGAAGGTCGCTGAAGCTCATGCCGAGGTTATCTCTGCGGAGGCGGAGCAGACCATGACCGTGGCGGCCCGTGACGCGGCGGGTATACACGCGACCGACGCTGAGACCCACCTTGCGACCGTGAAAGCCGGCGTGACCTATGGGGGCATCGACGCCATCCTTGCAGCCAAGGCCGTGACCGCCGCGGACGTGTTCGTCTATGACACCAGCCTCGACAGCGACGGTGGGGCCTGGCGCAAGCGATGCCAGCATACCTCGTGGTTCAATGAGCCGCTCAACACGGCCACACGCGGGGCGCGGCGTGCGTTTCCGGCGGTTGCGGTCATCATCGCAGAAGCGAACCGACTGACGATCTACGATGGGGATGACCCTGCGTTGCCGATGTGGATGGTGTTTGACACCGACAATCCGTCCATGCTGGCGTCCAGCACCGCTCCCAAGCTTGCATCAGTTGTCATGCGCGACGGTGAAATGGCCGTAGGCAGCGGTTACGTTTACGGTGGTGTATCCCGCATCCAATTCCCCGCCGACACGGCATATCGTCACCGTTCCATCACCTCTACCAATAACACCCAAGGCAAATGGATGCTGGGCGGGATTGTCGACCGTCACCAGAACGGCGGCTTCAATGATGATCCGAATGATGCGGCCTGGATTGTCAATGAGAAGATTAACGATATCGCCATGACCGTGCTTCCGGACGCGCCATGCGACCCCTCAAAAGGTCTGCCCGTACCGACGATTGCGGTCGGTACGGATGGTGGCACGAGTATCATCAAGCATGACGGGGTCGTGATCAGTGACAATACGCTGAGCCACACGCCCAGCACACCGGCGATGGGATTCGATGCAGATGGCGTTCTGTGGCTGGTTGCTGCTGGCAATCACCTGTTCAGATGGGCACCGCCATATGACCAATTCGGCGCTTCAGAGATCAACGACTACAAGCCCGGTGCGGCCCTTGCGCAGTGGTATAG
>JAIVHI010000130.1:3430-4618 GCA_020201155.1 Loktanella sp.
AGCGTGGAACCTCTGGACCATGATCGTTCGGTGAACATCAACGGCCTCATCGTCAGCGGCACAATCACGCGCAGCCCGGTGGCCGAAGGGGCCGAACTGGTGGCCTACAGTGGGTTCAACACGACCGCGAAATACCTGAGCCAACAATACAACGCGGACCTCGATTTCGGGGCCGGGGATTTCTCGGTGATGGTCTGGCTCGATCAAATGGAGGCTTGGCGGTCCGTGGTCTCTCGCGGATTACCCGATGCGGTTTCCTTCATCATCGAGGGAAACGGAACCCAAAACACCGTGCGGATCAACATCGGTGGCAGTGTCTTTACCAAAAGCCTGCCGTGGTTCAACGGTGTTTGGAAGCATCTCGCCTTTGTTCGTCACAGCGGTGTCGTGTCGCTCTATCTGGACGGGGTGGAAACGGACAGCTGGGCCGCACCGGGAACCGTCTCGGTTGCGGATGCTCCGCTTTTCATCGGGAAAAACACGATATTCGGATCGGGTTCCTATCCCGGAAAGATGGCCCTCCTGCGCATCTCTGCCTCCGCGCCGACACCAGACCAAGTTGCCAAAATCTACGAGGACGAGCGCAAGCTGTTCCAGCCGGGCGCGCAATGCACGCTTTACGGCACGAGCGATGAAATCACGGCGCTGGCCCACGACCCCAAGACCAACCTGCTGCACGTCGGGACCGGCGACGGGCGCAGCGTGTTCGACGGCCTCCTGCGCGTGGCCAACACTGAAACCCCCGTCACGACCGCGATCTCGGCGGCGGGCGGCATGATCGCGGAGCAGTAAAACCATGACTGTGAACATCGAGAAACCGGCCCAGAACCTTCGTGAGGAGCTTTCCATGCTCCGGGCGAAGGTTGCATCAGGCGTGGTGCAGGAGGCCTTCTGGTTCTCCGGCACTGGCGCTCAGATCACCTTTGCGCTGCGGCGGGGGTGGAAGCCAAAGTTCGTCTACGTCGACGGCGCGCTCAAGCGCCCAGGCACGGGCGAGGACTACACCGTCAGCTATGACAGGTTCATCTACACGATCATATTTTCGGTCGCGCCTGCGACTGTGGACCTGGGCGTAATCTGCGTGAGGGAGGCTTAATCCATGACTGTGTTTATTCATCAAGGCCAAGCCCCGTTGAGCGTGCGCCAAGCGACCAAGCGCGGCATGGCGCATGTTGCGGCAGAGCTGTC
>JAIVHI010000310.1 GCA_020201155.1 Loktanella sp.
GTCAGAAGCAACTCGTCCGGCTGGTAGGTGTCGATGATGTGCGACAACTCTGCCTTGACCGTGGCAGGGCCGCCTGTCGCGGAACAGGACAGAGCATGACGCACCTGCCCGAGCACCTGCGGCGGCACATGCTCCTCGATATTTTCGACCGGGCGGGGCAGCTTGCCCGGATTGCCGGTTCTGAGGCGGGCAAAGGCCAATTCCTGCGAGGTACGCAGATACGCAGCTTCGGCATCTGTATCGGCGGCGCAGACACCGGCCGCGACCATGGCATAAGGCGCGTCCAGATGGCGGGAAGGACGGAAGGTTCTTCGGTAAACATCAAGCGCCTGCTCGAGCATCGCCGGTGCGAAATGCGAGGCGAAAGCGTAAGGCAGGCCCAGATAGGCCGCAAGCTGCGCACCATAAAGGCTTGAGCCAAGAATCCAGACAGGCACGTGGGTGCCCGCACCAGGGATCGCCCTGACGGCGGCGGTATCGGGTTGATCGCCCAGATAATCGATCAACTCCTGCACATCCTGGGGAAAGCTGTCCTCGGGCGCCATATGGCGGCGCAGCGCCCGTGCGGTCGCCATGTCGGTGCCGGGCGCGCGGCCCAGCCCAAGATCGATGCGGTCAGGGTAAAGCGTCGCGAGCGTACCAAAGTTTTCGGCCACGATCAGCGGTGCGTGGTTCGGCAGCATCATGCCGCCTGCTCCGACGCGGATCGTTGTGGTTGCGGCTGCAACGTGACCGATCACGAGGGGCGTGGCTGCACTGGCGATCCCGGGCATGTTGTGGTGTTCGGCCAACCAGTAGCGGTGGTATCCCGACGCTTCGGCGGCCTGCGCCAGTTGGGCCGTATTGGCAAGTGCCTCGGCTGTGGTGCTGCCTTCGGCCACCGGCGACAGGTCGAGAAGGGAAAAATGCTGCATGGCGAACTCCGTTTGAAGGAAAGGTAGTCATGCGTGTGGCACGATCCAAGGGCATCCCGACGGCCGGGCCCTAATTAGGCCCGTTCCAAACGACGCAGCCCCCCAAGCCATTACCGGGGGGCTGCAGTTTGAAACGGGCTGGTGGAATTATTCTTCCGCCTGCTCCAGCGGTTCACCGGATTCGTCATAAAATACGACTTCCACGTCCTCTTCCAGGTCGTTCCGGATGTCCTGAATAGCCTGCTGGATCAGCGCCTGTTCGATCTGCGGGCGCGCCTCTTCCAGGGGCGGAAGGTCCTGCTGCTCCGCGGCCTCGTCGTACAGATCCTGAACGGCTTCATCCGTCACGACGTCCGACAGTTCCCGGTCAAGCCAGACCTGAACCATGGCATCTTCTTCCGGCGCCTGCGCGTCCCCTTCGACAAGGGCGATCACGTCGGGGTCTTCGGAAAGATCTTCCGAACGGGCCTCGGCCACGATCAATTCCCGCAGGATCAATTGTTCAATCGCCATCGGCACCAGCGTTTCGGAGGGTTGCGACTGCATCTCTTGGGGCATCATGTTGATGACCGTCATCACGTCGGCCCCGACGATCTCGGCGTCACCGACAGTGACGACGACCGCATCCTGCAGCGCGCCGGTATCGGACTGCTCGATCGCGCCCTCGGACATTTCCATCCCGTCCGTGCCATCGGTGTCCTGCGCGAAAGCTGCGCCTGCCACAAGCGGGAGGCACACCAGCGCTGTCATGGTTCGGATACGGGTCTTCAGGTTCGAAAGTTGCATTGAGGTCGCCTTTCTATGAGTTGAATCGCACAAACGCATGGAAGCGCCGGCCGTTCCAGCTTTCGTGACGTAAGGTCACGGGGTCGCAGGGTCAGTTCAGGTTTTTCGCCTGTCGGTCCAGCCCTTCGTAATCGCAGGCATCGCTGAGCAAGAGCGCGAAGGACCGCATGGACGGAATATGAGCGCAGATGATCATCGCCGCGATCGTGATCGGTGTGGCAAGGATCGCGCCAGCGACGCCCCAGACCCAGGACCACACCAGCAGATTGACCAGAATGACAAGCGACGACACCGACACCTGCCGCCCCTGCACGCGCGGATCCACGTAGTTTCCCATCACCTGCTCGATCACCAGAATGCCGGCCCCGATGGCCATGCCCGTTCCGAAATCCTTCTGGGTGAAGGCATAGATCACAGGCAAGACCCCCGAGACCAGCGATCCGAACGTCGGGATGAAGTTCAGCAGGAAGGTAATCAGCACCCAGACAACCAGCAGATCGACGCCGAAAATCCAAAGCCACCCCCCATAAAGCACCGCCGTCATCACCCCAAGGATCGTCCGCGCCAGCAGGTAGCGGCGCAGGCGGTCGGCGATGATGTCGATCGAGGCCGCAGCCTTGTCCTGTGACGACTTGGTCAGAATACTGACGATCTTGCCGCGCCATGTCGGGGCCTCGATCAGCATGATCAGCGTGAGAAAGACGATGAGGACGGTCGCGCCCAATGTCGCGCCCACCGCGCTCATGATCCCGGTGGCAAAACTGGACCCCCAGTCGGCAAGGCGTTCGATCAGCGAAATGCCCGCACCCGTCAGGTATTCCTCGAACTGGTCATAGAGCTCTCTCATTGTGCCGCCGTCATCGTCGTCGGGCGAAACCATCTCGACCACATCTTCCTCTGACGCCGCATCGGAGCCCGAAGCCTCATCGCTGCCGGACCCATCGTCCTGCTCTTCCGACGCACCGGCATCGAATTCCGGCAACAGAGTGTCGTTGCCTGTCGGGTCCGGAAAGCGATCGATCGTTTGTTGCGCCGCGATCCACATCAACCCGGCAAAGGCGAGCAAGACGACAAGGATCGTCCCCATGGCCGCAAGATGCCCCAGCCAGCCGAGCTTTTCCGGCACCCGTTCCGTGACCCACCGGTCCAGCGGAGCCACGAGCAACGCCAGAATGATCGAGAAAATCACCGGGATCATGAACGACCCCGTCGCTTTCAGGGCCCATCCCGTCAGTATGACCGTGATGGCAACAATCAGATAGTGATGTGGCCGGCGTTGTTGCACTGATGTCTCTTTATCGTTCACGTCAAAGCCCTTTCCTGCATCGCCTCACGGAACGTTGCATCCAACGCGAAACGTCCCCCGCCCCCGCGATCCCTGGACAAGACCCGCAACAATGATGCCACATGGCGGGTGACACGCCCGCCAGGCAACTGGCCCTGACTGGCATCGGCCCACCCTTCTCGTAATGTCGCGATTTTTTGTCGCATGATCACAAACTTCACGCTGCCGTGAATGTTCCACGAATAGCACGAGAAGCCCCTATCCAGAGCCTCGCCACAGATGCATTTCGCGCAGTTTGCTGCAGCGTGCTGTGAAGCGGCATGCAAAAGTGACCCACTTGGATGGGTTATGAGCGAGTAAAATTGACCCATCTGCCACGTTAGCATCCGCGCCTCATAGCGCGGAGG
>JAIVHI010000131.1 GCA_020201155.1 Loktanella sp.
ATCGCCCGGAATGGTGCCCGACGGCGCCTCGTAATGGGCAGGACCGGTCTCGAAATCGTAAAACAGTGAGGACACCGGTGCGCGCCAGTCATAGACCCAAGATTCCTGCGTGTCCTCGTCTCGAAAGTCATGGATGCCGATGTAATAGGCGGTGGTCTCGTTGCGGTCGGCGCGGCGGAAATCGAAGCGTCCGAAGTAAGGGGATTTGCGCAGTTTTTCGAGTTTCTTGGCCTGCGCACGGAGCACCTCTGATGACCGCATCATCTGGTCGATGGACTGCCTCATGCCTACCTTGTCGATATGGTCCATGTCGCGGCGGGCTTCCCACATGTGATCGTGGGCCGCTTGAATATCGCGCTGGTAGTCGTTCAACCGCAAGCCAATCTCGCTGAGGTTGACGTTGATCAGGGCAAGACAGTCGTTCAGGCGGTCGACTTCCTGGTTCTTGTCAGTTGTCATCGATCTATCAACCCAGTCTTGTAAAATTCAAGGGAAGTGCGTGTCGCAGTCCATCGTCGAGAATTACGTAGTTATTATTCGGCGGCCCTGACATCACTTCCCTTCTTTGCATGACCGTCACTCTGCCGAAGATCGTCCTCCGCCGCTTGAATATAGCTACGCACGATGGGAAGGACATTCTGGTCCTGCACCATCTGGATTTGATGGATGACCAGACCCTGGTAACGGAAACTGCATTCGGCAGCGGCAAGGTAGAATTCCCACATGCGGGCGAAACGTTCGTCGTAAAGCTCGACCGCCTGCATCCGATTTTGAAGGAACCTTGAGCGCCACATACGAAGGGTTTCAGCGTAATGGAGACGTAAGACTTCAACATCGGTCACAACCAGTCCCTCCCGCTCGATCACCGGCAGAACTTCCGAAAAAGATGGCGTGTGGCCCCCCGGAAAGATGTATTTCAGGATCCAGGCATTCGTCACCTTCGGCGGTGAGCTCCGACCGATGTAGTGCAGCACGGCGACACCATCATCTGTCAGCAGGTCGCGAAGGTTCGCGAAGAACTCCTCGTAGCTGCGGCGTCCGACATGTTCGAACATTCCGACGGACACGATGCGATCAAAGCGGTCCTGCAAAGAACGATAGTCCTGTAATTCAAACTGCACTCGGTCTTTCAGCGATTCACGTTCTGCCCGGGCTCGGGACACGGCAAGTTGCTCTTCTGACAGGGTCACGCCCTGAACCCTGACGTCTGAATGGCGGGCCATGTAAAGGCTAAGGCCACCCCAGCCCGATCCGATGTCCAGCACCTTCTGTCCTGGCTTCAGGTCGAGCTTTGCCGCGAGATGACGCTTCTTGGCGAGTTGGGCGTCTTCCAGTGTCGCGTCCGGTGTTTCGAAATACCCGCAGGAATACTGCTGATCGCTGTCGAGAAAAAGATCGTAGAGACGCCCATCCAGATCATAGTGATGGCCAACGTTTTTCTTCGACTTGGCTGGGTCATTGTAGTTCGTGAAACGCAGAAGAAACCGGAAGAGCCCCCGCGCTACGCGCGACATTCCCGGTGCTTCCGATGCCCCGAGGTTTTTTGTGATTACCGCCAACAGATCGTAGACCGACCCCTCGATCATCACGATCTCGCCCTCCATGAACCCTTCGCCCAATGCCAGATCAGGATTTGTGACAAGGCGGAAGACGCGGCTCCAAGTCGTGATTCTGATATGAGCCGACTGTCCGAGGCCATTCCCAACCCGATATCTCTGGCCGGCAGGGTCATCAATGACGAGCGTTCCATCCCGGATCACTTCGGCGATCAGTCTTTCAAATTTTCGCCGCGCAAACTCGCGGAGGAAGCTCGTCTTCATTTTCATTGAGATACAAGGTCGCTTTAGAACGCTGCATTTGCGAACCGCATGTCCCCGACGAATGGTCGGTTTGGATGAATGCGTAGACAGAGCGCTCTATGTTACCGGGGGATGGGCGCCCGGAGAAGCCACTCGACAAGGTCGAGTCCTGTTCGTCCGAACGTGTGCGTCAAGCTCACGAAATTGTAAACACCTGTTGATGCACCACTTTGCAGAGTCAGTTCGCGCGTCCGACACATCGGGTCATTCATTTTCCGCCCGCGCCAGATAGACGGTCTGGGTAAAAGGCTTACCGGTCAACGGATTGTCGAAGGTGACGGGCTCTGCCCAAGCGTCTGGAAACGCGGCATTCAGCCGGTCGAGGAATCGCGCATCCGTCACCTTATCTGACCACAGCCCGAAAATGCCGCCGGGCTTGAGATGCCGTTTGAGCGCGCGGAGCCCATCGACCCGGTAGAAACTGTCGCTGCGATCATCGAGCAGGTGGTCGGGAGCATGGTCGATATCGGCGAGGATCGCGTCAAAACGCCGTCCGGGCCGGTCTGTGTCGAAGCCGTCACCCGCAGCCATGGCAAAGAAATCGCCCTCGGTCAGATGACACCGCGGGTCGTCCGAAAGCTTGGTTCCCAAAGGAAGAATGCCTGTTTCGTGCCATTCGATGACGGGGGAGAGGTATTCGACCACGCGCAGGTCAGCGACCTTGATGTCAGCAAGGACAGCCTCGGCGGTGTAGCCAAGTCCAAGACCGCCTACGACTACGTCCAGGGCCTCACCGTAACAGGCCGCGACACCCAAGCGCCCAAGCGCCACCTCTGAGGCAGTGAAATGGCTTGTCATCAGGAAATCTTGCCCCAACATGATCTCCCAGACATCCACGCCAAGACGCAGATCGCGGCGACGGCGCAGGCTGAGTGCACCGATGGGCGTGGGGCAGTAATCCAGTTCTTCAAACAACGCGCTCATGTCATTTCCGCGGTCATGTGGCACCGCCCTGTTTCCGAGGAGGATGTAAGAGCGTCCTTGTTGGCCGATTCGGTGGCGACCTCGAAAACCCAAGCGAAGATTGTGCAAACTGCGTCATCGGCGCAGTAATTGCGAACGGGTCGAGATCTTTTACGGTATCCACCCTTGTCCAAAAGATGAGTCCGCAGTGTCGTCAAACCCGTTCGTGCGGATCTCATCTCTTTTATCGTGCTTATGACATTCAACGGTAGAGCAGGACGGGGATTTTGACGGTCTGGATCATCGCCGTGGTGGTCGAGCCGATGATCAGGCTGCGGATGCGGCTGTGGCCGTAGGCGCCCATGACCAGCAGATCGAAGCCGTCGGAGGCGACGAGATCGCCCAGCACGTCCTCGGGTTCGCCCTTGGCGGTGCGTGCCGTCGCTGTGACGTCGGCGCGCTGCAGCTTGGCGACGGCCTCGTCCGCGGTGGCGCGGGCCTTGGTCTCGTCCTGCCCGATGCAGAGCACCGTCAGGTCGAGATCGGCGAAGACGGCACTGTCCGCCATGCGGTCGATGGCGACCTTGGCGCTGGCGCTGCCGTCATAGGCCACAAGCACCTTCTGGAT
>JAIVHI010000311.1 GCA_020201155.1 Loktanella sp.
CTGGGTCTCGAAGTCCAGCCCCGGTGACAGGCCAAGATAGGCATGGCTGGGGCGGGCGAAGCAGTAGATGCAACCGTGTTCGCAACCACGGTAAGGGTTGATGGACCTGTCGAAGGAAATGTCGGGCGAGGTGTTGCGGGTGATGACGCGGCGCGGTGTTTCCTCTGTCACGCGGGTGCGCAGAACGGGCAGTTCATCGTCCTGTGCCCAGCCGTCGTCCACGGCCTCGACCGTGACCCGGTCGAAGCGCACGTCAGGATTCGACCCGGCAGCGCGGCCGGGCGTGCGATGGCGGGGTCTGACCGGAAACTGATCCATGCCAATTTGCTAGAACATAAAGTGAACATAGGCAAGCCACGGTCGGTCGCGCGCCTGCGAATGTCGGGAAATGACGCGTGCAGTGGGCCGCAAAGTCGCATAGGTTCTTGAAGACAGATCAGGGGTTTGTCAAAGCTTTCCCCAAAACGCGGAGTTGCATTCCATGGCCGACGAAGACGACGACATCAACCTGTCGGAGCTGGACGATGAAGAACTTGTCGCACAGATGTTCGACGATCTTTACGACGGCTTGAAAGAAGAGATCGAGGAAGGCGTCACGATCCTGCTGGATCGCGGCTGGACCCCCTACGACATTCTCACCAAGGCCCTTGTGGGCGGCATGACGATCGTCGGTCAGGATTTCCGCGACGGGATCCTGTTCGTCCCCGAAGTGCTGCTGGCCGCCAACGCCATGAAGGGCGGCATGGCGATCCTCAAGCCGCTTCTGGTCGAAACCGGCGCACCCCGCGTCGGCAAGATGGTGATCGGCACCGTGAAGGGCGACATTCACGACATCGGCAAGAACCTTGTCTCGATGATGATGGAAGGCGCGGGCTTTGAAGTGGTGGACCTTGGCATCAACAACGCCGTGGAAAGCTATCTGGACGCCTTAAGCACTGAAAAGCCCGATATTCTGGGCATGTCCGCGCTTCTGACCACCACGATGCCCTACATGAAGGTCGTGATCGACACCATGGTCGAACAGGGTATCCGCGATGACTATATCGTGCTGGTCGGCGGCGCCCCGCTGAACGAAGAGTTCGGACGCGCCATCGGGGCAGACGCCTATTGCCGCGACGCCGCCGTGGCGGTCGAGACCGCCAAGGACTTCATCGGTCGCAGGCACAACCGCATGGCGACACACTAACTTCAAGAAGGGTGGACAGACCGCGTCTGGCCACCCATATCTATCGCATGCCGCTGAAACGCCTTCTCCTGATCCTTGCGCTTGCCATAACGGCAGCGGGGCTGACGATCTGGGTTGGGCTGTGGTTGCAGGGTGCCACCGGACAGCCCGACCTTTGGGTCGGCGTGACCGGCGCCTTGGTGCTGGCCCTGATCCTGCGCGTGCTGTTGCAACCCAAATGACCGACCCGTTGGACCAGACGCTGACCCACAAGGGGCTCAACCCCATGGGCGGCGGTGATGTCCTGTTGATCGCCTGCGGGGCCCTGGCGCATGAAATCCTGTCGCTCAGGGCCGCGAATGGCTGGACGCATCTGGATCTCAAGTGTCTGCCCGCGATCCTGCACAACACCCCTGACAAGATCATCCCGGCGGTGCGGGCTGCAGTGGCCGCCTACCGCGACGACTATGAGGACGTCTTCGTCGTCTATGCCGATTGCGGAACGGGCGGTCTGCTGCAAAAGGCCTGCGCCGACATGGGTGTCGGCATGGTGGCAGGACCCCATTGCTACAGCTTCTTCGAAGGCAACACCGCCTTTGCAGACCGCGACGAAACCACAGCCTTTTACCTGACCGACTTTCTGGTGCGACAGTTCGATGCCTTTGTCTGGAAGCCACTGGGGCTCGACCGGCATCCGGAACTGCGCGACATGTATTTCGGGAACTACGAAACGCTGGTCTATCAGGCCCAGACCGACGACCAGACACTGACGGCCAAGGCCAGCACGCTGGCGGATCGGCTGGGTCTGGCGTTCGAGCGCCGTTTCACCGGGTATGGTGATCTGCAGACCGCGCTGGAGGCGCTTTGACGACCAGCGTCAGGCCGCCTGCCCCGCAACGCCTCTGATCCGGTCGATCATGGCGCGCAACCCGTTCGAGCGTTGGGCCGACAGATGATCGTTCAAACCAAGACGGGCCAATTCGCCGCCCGCATCGACCGTCGGAACCTTCTCGACCTCGACCCCGTTATAAAGCGCCGTCAGAACCGCGATCAGCCCGCGCACGATCATCGCATCGGAATCGCCGCGAAACTGGAACGTGTCGCCCGAGACATCCGGCACCAGCCAGACTTGGCTGGCGCAGCCATCCACCTTGGTCGCGGGCACCTTGAACGCGTCTTCCAGCGGCGGCATCGCCTTGCCAAGGTCGATGACGTGACGATAGCGGTCCTCCCAGTCGTCGAGGAATTCGAAATCGTCCACGAGGTCTTCAAATGCGGGTTGTGCCATGATCATCTCCTGTTGTCCTTGATCTAGTAAGCCGGAACGGAAACGTCCACCCGTGGCTTCCCTCACCCGCGCGGCCCTGCTACTCACACAGGTGATAGCGACGAAAGGCCCGCCCATGCGCACGACCCTGATCCTTGCCCTTGCCACCACTGTGGCTGTTTCAGGCTGCGCGCGCGTGGCCGAGTCGCGCTTCAATCCGACGAACTGGTTCGGCAGCAGCGAAACCACCGCGACACCCGTCGATGCCGACGGCAACCGGATCCCACTGGTCGCGGCAGGCGGCGCACAGGAAATCGACGCCCGCGTGCTGATCGACAACGTAGAGTCGATGGAGGTCCTGCAGACCGGTTTCGGGGCGATCGTGCGTGCAACAGGCACGGCAGCGACACAGGGCGCCTACAATGCCGAACTGGTGCCCGTGCGCGCCGATGCCGGAACCTTGACACTCGCGTTCCGGGTCGAAGCGGCATCCGGCACCGCACAGGGTGGCGCCCTGTCGCGGCAGATCGTCGCCGCGAAGACCTTTACGCAAAGCGATCTGGTCGGCGTCAGTCGCATCGCCGTGCAGGGACAGCGCAACGCGCAGGTGTCGTCCCGCTAAGCCGGGCGCATAAATTTCGTCCCGCTGACCGGGGCGCCCAGGTTTCGTCCCGCTAGCGCGGGATGGTCACGACACGGGCGCCGTCGACAGCCAATGCGACGCGTCCTTCGCACAATTCGACGGCGTCGCGTCCGAACACCTCTTTCCGCCACCCCTTGAGCGCGGGTAGATCACGTTCGCCGGCCGCCAGCGCATCAAGGTCGCTGGCCGAAGCCAGCAGCTTTTGCGCGACGTTCTCCTCGTCCGCCTTGGCCTTCAGCAGCACGCGCAGCATGTCCGCGATCGCCGGATTGACCTGCATCTTCTCGCGACTGCGGTCAGGTTGCGGCAGGTCCT
>JAIVHI010000187.1 GCA_020201155.1 Loktanella sp.
GGCGCGCGCGCCGGATCATCGGGTAGCCGGTGTAGTTGTGCGTCAGGATGAACTTGGCATCCGATTTCTCGGCAGCCGTCACCATCTTGCGTGCCTCGGCCATCGTCGCGGTCAGGGGCTTGTCGCAGATCACATGGATACCGCGCTTGAGAAACTCGCGCGCCGCCGGATAATGCATGTGGTTGGGCGTCACGATGGCCACGGCCTCGATCCCGGTCTTCAACCGCGCCTCGCGCTTGGCCATTTCGGTGAAATCGCCATAGGTCCGGTCGGGGTCCAGTCCCAGCGCCTCGCCGCTGGCGCGCGACTTTTCCGGTGTGGAAGACAAAGCGCCCGCCACCAGTTCGAAACGGTCGTCGATCCGCGACGCGATGCGATGCACCGCCCCGATGAATGCGTCGTTGCCGCCGCCTACCATGCCCAATCTAATCCGGCTCATGTCATCGTCCTCATCATCTTGCCTAAAATATCCCGGGGGTCCGGGGGCTGGCCCCCGGTCCGGTGCTAACGGTCCAGTCCCAGCATCCGCCGGTTTGCCGCCTCGTCCGTGCCCGATCCCGCGAAATCGTCGAAGGCATGCGGCGTGACACGGATGATGTGATCCTTCACGAACTGCGCCCCTTCGCGGGCCCCGTCTTCGGGATGCTTGAGAGCGCATTCCCATTCGACCACGGCCCATCCGTCGAAGTCGTTCGCCGTCAGCTTCGAGAAGACGGCGCCGAAGTCGACCTGACCGTCACCAAGGCTGCGGAAGCGACCGGCACGATCGACCCAGCCCTGATAGCCGCCATAGACACCCTGCCGGCCCGTCGGGTTGAACTCGGCGTCCTTGACGTGGAACATCCTGATCCGGTCGCGGTAGATGTCGATGTTGTCGAGGTAGTCCATGCACTGCAGGACGTAATGCGAGGGATCGTAAAGCATGCAGGCGCGTGCGTGGTTGCCCGTGCGCTCGAGGAACATCTCGTAACTCACACCGTCGTGCAGGTCCTCGCCCGGGTGGATTTCATAGCAGATGTCCACCCCGCAGTCCTCGGCGTGGTCAAGGATCGGCGTCCAGCGCGCTGCCAGTTCGTCGAAGGCCTGTTCGATCAGCCCCGCGGGACGCTGCGGCCAAGGATAGACATAGGGCCAAGCCAGCGCACCCGAGAAGGTGGCATGGGCACCGATGCCAAGGTTCTTCGACGCTGACAGGGATTTCTTGACCTGATCGACGGCCCAGGCTTGCCGTTTCTTGGGATCACCGCGCACATGCTCGGCCGCAAACCCTTCGAAAGCCTCGTCATAGGCCGGATGCACGGCGACAAGCTGGCCTTGCAGGTGGGTGGACAGTTCCGTCACCTCCACGCCGTTCGCCTTCGCCTGCCCGGCCCAGTCCTCGCAGTAACCCTTGCTTTCGGCAGCCTTGACGAGATCGATGAAGCGCGGATCCCACGTGGGCACCTGTACGCCCGTGAACCCGCATTCGGCAGCCCATTTGGTAATCCCGTCCCAAGTATCGAAGGGGGCTGCGTCACCCAGAAATTGGCCCAGAAACAGGCCCGGTCCCTTGATCGTCTTCATTGCTTCCTCCCAGAACGCTGAATTTCTAAAACGATTACATGATCCGGCGGGGGCGGCAACCCTAGGTCTGTGGCCAATAGCCAAACCGGCTGAACCGCGCCTCGCGTCCCTGTCCGGTCAGGTCAAAGGCGACCATTCCCACGAAGGCCCCCGTGAACGACGAATGTTCGGGCCCGCGCCCGCCTTCGTCCGAGATCACATGCGCGGCCAGTTCAGGGCCCAGCGCTTGCCAGTCACCGCCCTGACGCCACCAGAACTGCTGTGTGGCACGATCGACGGTCACCGCCAGCTCGACCGGCCCCTCGCCGACCGGGACTGGAGCGTCCAGCGGATACTCCAGTTCGCCGTCGTCCCAGTTGGATGGGCAGGACAGGATCGTCAGGGCCCGCTGGCCGCTTTCTTGTGTCAGCATCGCCGCGTGAAGGCGGTGGCGGTCGTAATAGGTCGTCAGCCCTGCTGCCTGCTGGTAGGTTTCGGGGTCGAATTGCACCTGCGTCTCGGCGCGGTAGGTGAAATCCTCTTGCCGCCGCGCGACGAGCGATTGCTCGAACCAGCTGCCCAGACCCTCGCGCCCGGTCAGGATCAGGGCTCCGTCGGCGACATGGAACAACCGCTCTGGATGCGGCGTGCGGAGCCACTGGAACTCAGTCGGCAGGGCGTCGAACCGGGTATGAACCACCGGCCCGCGCGGCTGTGTCTCGGGTCCATCGACCGTTTCGGGCGCAAGGATGCCGCCGTCTTCGAGGTAGAGCCAATCGTCCCGCCAGACGCACTTGGCCAGCCCCGTCTCGCGCCCCATCGGACAGTTGCGCGTGCCGTCCACGGTGATCGGGCGGCCCATCAGAAAGGTATGCCATGCGGTGCCGTCGGGTGCTTCGACGTATTGCCCGTGCCCCGTGCGCTGGACCGGATGATCGGGGGCGTCCCGCGCGGTCATCACGTGAAGGTCCGGGTGATCCTCGTAGGGGCCCCAGATATCGCGGGACCGCGACAGGGTGACGGCGTGATCGTAGGTCGTGCCGCCCTCGGCTGTCGTCAGGTAGTACCAGCCGTTGCGCTTGAAGATGTGCGGCGCTTCGGTCAGGCCGCGTTCGGTGCCGCAATAGATATTCCGGACCTCGCCGATCAGACCTTCGGTTTCGGACCATTCCTGCATCAGGATACCATCGAAGGCATCGTGCGTGGGGTTGCAGCCCGATCCTGCGCCGCGATGGTTCCAGCGCATCTGGACAAAGTATTTCCGACCGTCGTCGTCGTGGAACAGCGACGGATCGAAGCCGTGCGAATTGACGTAGATCGGATCGGACCATTCCCCGTCGATGGTGTCGCAGGTCACGATGTAGTTGTGCGAATCCTTGAAGCTGCCCGTGTGGCGCTTGACGTCCGTATAGACCAGCCAGAACCGCCCGTCAGCGTAGGACAGGCAGGGCGCCCAGATCCCGCAATCATCGGGGTTGCCGCGCATGTCCAGTTGCGACGCACGGTCGAGCGGACGCTTGACCAGTGTCCAGTTCGCCAGATCGCGGGACCGGAAAATCTGGACGCCGGGAAACCACTGAAACGTCGATGTGGCGATGTAGTAGTCATCACCCACACGGCAGAACGACGGGTCGGGGTTGAAGCCCGGCAGGACTGGGTTGACGATCATCACAGGTTCCCTTCAATCTCGCGGCAAGGTGTCCCGATGCCCCGACGACGTCAATCCTTGTTCCCACATCGCTGGACCTGTCGGGGGTGGAACCTAGGTCATGAGCCGCAGCCCCAGTTGGACCCGCCCGCACATGACAACCACCGCAGACTCCATGAACTCGCTTCTCAGGCCATTTCCGCCGATCATCGGCGTCGGCGCGTCCGCCGGGGGTCTGGAGGCCTTGAAGCTTCTCATCGGCAGCCTGCCGGACGAACACGGCCTGGCGATCGTCATCGTTCAACACCTCGATCCCGACCACGAAAGCCTGATGAGCGAGCTGCTGTCCAAATGCACCAAAAGCCCGGTGCAGACCGCGCAGGACGGGATGCAGATCAAGCCGGGGCACGTCTACCTGATCCCCCATGGCAAGGACCTGACGGTCAAGAACGGATGCCTGCACACGCATGATTTCAAAAAACCGCGCGGCACACGAAGGCCGATAGACCGGTTTTTCGAGTCGCTCGCGGACGAGGCTGCGATCAACGGCGCGGCCATCGTGATGTCAGGCACCGGCAGCGACGGGGCCGCCGGCATCCGGGCCATCAAGGAGCACAGCGGCCTTGTCTTCGTGCAGGACCCGGAAGAGGCGAAATATGACGGGATGCCACGCAGTGCGCTGGAAACCGGCGCCTATGATCTGGTGTTGCCCGCCGGTGAGATGATCACGGTGCTGGGAGAGTATTTTGCCCGCATGGGCGGGATCGAACCCAGCCATCTCACGGACAAGGAGTTTATCGACCGGGTCGCCAAGCACGTTCGCTTCCGCACCGGTCACGACTTTTCCAATTACAAGCCTGCAACGCTGCTGCGACGCATTGCGGTGCGGATGTCGGTGCTCGGGGTGGCAGAGCCGAAGGATTACCTGAAGCTGCTTATCGATTCCCCGGACGAAGCCGGGCGCCTGTTCCGCGACGTGCTGATCAACGTCACGAGCTTCTTTCGCGATTCCGAAACCTTCGACAAGGTGCGCGAAGAGGTGATCCCGTCCCTGTTCGAGAACCGCGATGCCGACGATGAAATCCGCATCTGGATCGCTGGATGCTCGACCGGTCAGGAAGCCTACACCTTCGGCATGCTGCTTCTGGAAGAGGCCGAGCGCGTCAACCTGCGTCCGCGCATCGCGATTTTCGCCACGGATATCGATGGCGAAGCCCTCAACGTCGGGCGAGAGGGGATTTACCCCAACGCGATCTCGACCGAAGTGCCCGAAGACCTTCTTGCAAAGTACTTCAAGCCGACCTCCAAGGGGTTTCAGGTGCGAGCGGAGTTGCGTGAACTCGTGCGGTTCTCGAACCAGAGCCTGATCAAGGACCCGCCCTTTTCCCGAATCGACCTTGTGTCCTGCCGGAACCTGTTGATCTATTTCGACGACACCCTGCAGGACACCGCCATCAGCGTCTTTCATTACGCCCTGCGCGAAGGCGGTTTTCTGTTGCTGGGCAACAGCGAAAACCCGACGCAGGCCGACCGCTACTTCGACACTGTCCTGCGTCACCACCGGCTTCTCAAACGCAAGCCCGGCCCGTCGACGCGGGTCGATCTTCACGCGCCGCGCGGCAAGGTCGCGGCGCTGGGCGCCGAAGATATCGGCAGCGGACCGAAGGACACGGTCAGCCCCCCCGAGCGCGAGCTATTGAAGCACTTCGTACCACCTTACATGGTTCTGAACGGCGGTCGCGAGGTCGTCTATACCTCGGAAGACGCCACCCATTTCCTCGAGTTTCGCGGCGGGCAGACCAAGCTGAAGATCACGCAGGTGATCCATCCGGCACTGGACGCCGCGATCCGTCGTCTGTTGAATCAGCCCCCGGCCGAAGACGGCACGAACACGGTCGTCTTCGACGGGGAGTTTCGGGGCGAGGCCGTAAGGATCGACCTGTCATGCTCGGCCATGGACGGCGACGGACGACTGATCGTGTTCCGCCAGTATTTGACGCCTTCCAACGATACCGACTCCCCTGAAATCGCCCCCGGATCCAGCGTCGACGCCAACTACGTCAAAAATCTGGAAGACGACCTTGAAGAAGCGCGCGAGACCATTCGCACGACGGTTGAGGAGCTCGAGACATCGAACGAAGAGCTGAAAAGCTCGAACGAAGAAATGATGTCGATGAACGAGGAATTGCAATCCGCGAACGAGGAACTGCGCACGTCGAACGACGAACTCAACGGCAAGATCAAGGAAGTGCGGCAGGCCAACCTTGACCTGTCGAACTTCATTCACTCGACCGAGATCGCCACGGTCTTTCTCAACCGCGACATGACACTGCGCAACTTCACCCCCGAGGCGACCAAGATTTTCCGGTTCCACCAGCAGGACAAGGGCCGTGACATCGCGGATCTGGGCAGCACGATTCCGATGGAAGCACTTGTCGCGGACTGCCAGCGCGTGGCGGAAACGCGCACCCTGATCGAGACTGAATACACGACCCGCGACGACAGCCGCGTCTACAACGCCCGCATCGTCCCCTACGAGGCCTCGGCCGACATGGATGACGAAGGCGTGGTCTTCACGCTGGTCGATGTGACTGAACTGCGCCAACTGGCCCGCGAGGCGCTGGATCAGGCCCGGATCGCACGGCACGCGCTGGCCGAGGTCGAACAGATCTATGAAGCCAGTCCACAGGCGATGGGCCTGATCGGGCCCGATCTGAAATATCTGCGCGTGAACAGGCAGCTTGCCGAACTGACCGGTCTGGATGCCGCCACCCATATCGGCATGCCCGTCAATGACGTGCTGCCCGATCTCAGGGATCAGACAAGCGGTCCGGTTCAGAAAGTTCTGGACACCAAGCAGCCGATTTCAAACCAGAGGATCGTGGGCAAGACCCTTGGGTCCGAGGGTGCAGAGCGCATTTTCGAGGCAGACTGGTTCCCCGTCTTCGACAGCGATACCACCGTGGGCGTGGGCATGAACCTGCGTGACATTACCGACCGCGAGGAAATGGCCTTCGAGCTTCGCCGCGTGATGCAGGAGTTGCAGCACCGGGTGAAGAACATGCTGGCCAACGTGCAGGCGCTCATCAGCCGTGCCAGACGCGACGCCACAGCAGATCAGGGCATCTTCGAGGCGCTGTCACGCCGGGTGCAGGCCCTATCGCAGACCCACAAGCTCTTGACCGAAAAGAACTGGGGGGCCGCCAAGCTGCTGGGCGTGATCGGACCTGAGCTGCTGGATGTCTATGGCACCGACCGTGTGACGCTGCGCGGTCCCGAGATCGAGATCAACGCCCGTTCCGCTTTGTCTTTCGGCATGACGGTGCACGAACTCGCGACGAATGCCGCGAAATACGGTGCGCTGTCAGCCGAGGACGGTCACGTCACGTTTTCATGGGTGCGGCAGGACGATGGCGAGACCGACGATTTCATCTTCGTCTGGAAGGAATCAGGTGGCCCGACACCGCCCGAAAACGTGGCATTCGGCTTTGGATCGCAACTTATTTATTCGACGATCCAAGGATCACTCAGCGGAAACGTCGAATTTATATGGGAACCTGATGGGTTGCGATGTGTTATGACTGTGCCCGCGACGGCGCTAACAGAGGTACCGCATGAAACAGTCTTCGATGTCGTCTCGACTTGATATCCTTTACGTCGAAGACGAGATCATCGTTGCGCTTGATGTGGCCGACAGCCTCGAGCAGGACTTGGGTCTGGTCGTGACAAAGGCGCACAACCTGCAGACGGCAATGGATCTGATCGACGTTCGCTCTTTCGATCTGGCGCTGCTCGATATCAACCTTGGACACGGAGAACGCAGCATCGAACTTGGTCAGACCCTTCAGGACCGCGGCACCTTTGTCGTCTTCGCTTCGGGCTACAACCGCAGCGAAATGGACGATATCGAAGGGTTCAACATGATCGAAAAACCGTTTCAACTGACCGATCTTCAAGCAGCGTTCGGGACGAAAATCGAAGACCTGCGCGAGGCGAAAGCGAAACAGACCCCATCAGCAACCGTATGATTCTTCCCCCCCCGTCAAAGCGACAGGCCGTGACGCTCGATATCGATGTGTCGATGAATTATACCGCGAATGCGCCCTGCGCGATCCTGATGCAGATCGAGGCCAGCAACAGGCCGGGACAGCTGATCACCCGCGAACGTTTCGATCTTCCGCCAGGCGTTGTCCGGTCCGACGTGACAGGGCAAGACGGTGCCGGGCTGCGGTCATGGCTGGACGTCACCGACCGGCTGGACGTGCGCTACAAGGCAACAGCCGTGATCGACCGGCCACGAACCGATATTACCGACCTGCCCATAACGCCGTTGAAGGCGCTGCCATCGGAAGCCACGCTTTACCTTTTCTCGTCGCGCTACTGCCCTGCGGACTTTTTTGACGACGCCATCATGGCGACCTTTCAGGGCCTGTCGGGCGGCGCGATCGTGCAGGCGATGTCGGACTGGATCAGCGAAAACCTGACCTACGACAGCCGGGCCAGCGGCCCGCGGACGGATGCCATCGACACCTACGGGTCGCGGCGCGGGGTCTGTCGCGATTTCGCACATCTGATGATCGCTTTCTGCCGCACGGTGGGGATTCCTGCCCGCATGGTAAGCGCCTATGCCCCCGAAGTGGACCCGCCCGATTTTCACGCCATGACAGAGGTTTACCTTGATGGGCGTTGGCATATGATCGATCCGACCGGAATGGCGAGCGCGGACAGGGCGGCGATCATCGGTGTCGGACGGGACGCCGCCGATATCGCCTTTCTCACCGCTTTCGGATCGATCGATTTGCGGCACCTGCGGGTGATCGTGGCCGAGCGGACCGATCAGGCCGGTTGCGCAGAGATTTCAGCGGGATAAGGTCGAGACATGGAAAAACCTGATATGTTTGATGAGATGCTTGGTGCGGATGGCGTCCGCCATCCCTATTCCGCTTACCACAACTGGTTCGAGGCGCAGGACGCCGGGCGCCTGGCCAAAAAGCACAAAGAGGCCGAGGCGTTTTTTCGCCGCACCGGCATTACCTTCAACGTCTACGGGCAGTCCGAAGCACAGGAACGGTTGATTCCCTTCGACCTTGTCCCGCGCATCATGTCGAACCGTGAGTGGACGAAGCTGGCCAAGGGCATCGAACAGCGGGTCACCGCACTGAACGCCTTTCTGCACGATATCTACAACCGGCAGGAAATCCTGCGGGCCGGGCGCATCCCCAAAGAGCTGATTTCGCGAAACGAAGCGTTCCTGCCGCAGATGATGGGCATGACGCCGCCGGGTGGCGTGTTCACTCATATCGTCGGCACCGACATCGTCCGCACCGGCGAAGACGAATTCTTCGTGCTCGAAGACAACGCCCGCACGCCGTCGGGTGTGAGCTACATGCTCGAAAACCGCGAAACGATGCTGCAGATGTTTCCCGAGCTCTTTTCGAAGATCAAGGTGCAGGCGGTCAGCAACTACCCGCAGGCGCTGCGCCAGTCGCTGTCGGCCTGCGCCCCCAAGACCTGTGACGGCAAGCCCAACGTGGCCGTGCTGACGCCGGGCATATACAATTCCGCCTATTACGAGCACAGCTTTCTGGCAGACCAGATGGGCGCGCATCTGGTCGAGGGTCACGACCTGCGCGTCGTGGATGGCCATATCGCGATGCGGACGACGCGCGGCTACAAGCGTGTCGATGTCATCTATCGCCGTGTGGACGACGAATATCTCGACCCGCTGACGTTCAACCCCTCGTCCATGCTGGGCGTTCCGGGCATCATGGATGTCTACCGCGCGGGCAATGTGACAATCGCGAACGCCCCGGGCACCGGTGTGGCGGACGACAAGGCGATCTACAGCTACATGCCGGATATCATCGAGTTCTATACCGGCGAAAAGGCGATCCTGAAGAACGTGGAAACCTACCGCTGTTCGGAGCCCGACAGCCTGCAATACGTGCTCGACAACCTTGCCGATCTCGTTGTGAAGGAAGTCCACGGCTCGGGCGGCTACGGGATGCTGGTCGGCCCTGCCGCCAGCAAGAAGGAAATCGCAGCCTTCCGCGAAAAGCTGAAAAAGAAGCCGTCCGCCTATATCGCGCAGCCGACGTTGTCGCTTTCGACAGTGCCCATCTTCGTGAAAAAGGGGCTGGCTCCGCGTCACGTCGATTTGCGTCCCTTCGCCCTTGTTTCGCCGCAGGGTGTGAACATCACGCCGGGCGGGCTCACGCGCGTGGCGCTTAAGGCCGGCAGCCTTGTGGTGAACTCGTCGCAAGGCGGTGGTACCAAGGATACTTGGGTTCTGGAGGACTGATATGCTTGGTAAAACCGCAGGTGGCCTTTACTGGATGTTCCGGTTTCTGGAACGGGCCGAAAACACGGCACGCTTGATCGAAGCGGGCTTTCGCATGGCGCTGACCCGGTCATCGGACGCATCGTCTGAATGGCAATCGGTGCTGCAGACCGCGGGCGTCCGAAAATATTACGACGCCAATCACGAAGACTATGACGCCGCATCGGTCGTCAATTTCCTGCTGCGCGATCCAAAGAACCCTTCGGCGGTGCTGACGATCACCAAGCAGGCGCGCGACAATGCCCGCCTTGTGCGGACGGCCCTGACCACCGAGGTCTGGACAGCGGTCAACGACAACTGGATGACGATGACCGACCTGCTCAAGCGCCCCGTGCGCGAGGTCGATCTGCCCGACGTTCTGGCCACGATCCGACAGCAAAGTGCGCTGGTCCGGGGTGCGATGTATGGCACGATGCTGCGCAACGACATCTATGACTTCTCGCGGCTGGGCACGCATATCGAACGGGCCGACAACACCGCCCGGATCCTCGACGTGAAGTACTATACGCTGCTGCCCGCTTCGGCTTCGGTGGGGGGACGGCTGGACAACAAGCAGTGGGAAACGATCCTGCGCTCCGTCTCTGCCCACAGGTCTTTCGGCTGGCTGGACGAAGGCGACATGACCGCGACGTCTGTCACCCAATTTCTGATCCTCGACCTGCGGCTGCCGCGTTCGCTGGCCTTTTCCGTCGGACAGATCGTCGAGAACCTCAATTATCTCGCCGACGAATACGGGGACGAGCGGGAATCGCACCGCATGGCCCGCGCGCTTTACGGTGAACTCAAGGGCCGCGACATCGCCGATATTTTCGATCAGGGTCTGCACGAATTCCTGACGGATTTCATCTCTCGAAACAATGCGCTGGGTGGGCAGATCGAGCGTGATTACAGGTTTGTAGGTTAGATCATGCTTCTGAACATCGAACACGTCACGCGTTACACCTACGACACCCCGGTCAGCTACGCGCTGCAAAAGGTGCGATTGTGTCCGCTGAACGGACCCCTTCAAACCATCAAGGATTGGAGCGTCTCGGTCGAAGGCGGCGTGACCGAGCTGAGCTATCTGGATCACTACGGCAACCACACGGATCTGGTGAATGCCGAGGCAGGCGTCACGGAAATTGCGATTTCGGCCAAGGGCACGGTCGAGACGACCGACAATGGCGGCGTTTTGGGCAAGACCTATGGCACCGCACCGCTTTGGCACTTTCTGACACCGACGCCCCTGACGGAAACCGGCAAGAACGTGCGGGCGCTGTCCAAGATGATCACCAACCCGGACGATGCGCTGGATGCGCTTCACGCGCTTTCGGCGTCGATCCTGTCGGCCACGCCCTACCAGCTTGGTGTCACCGATGCGAAATCCACGGCAGAAGAAGCTTTGGCGGTTGCCGGTGGCGTCTGTCAGGATCACGCCCATATCTTCATCGCGGCCTGCCGGCAGGCCGGTGTCCCGGCACGCTATGTCTCGGGCTACCTGATGATGAACGAGTCCGTGAATCAGGATGCCAGCCACGCTTGGGCCGAAGCCCATCTGCCCCTGCTGGGCTGGGTCGGTTTCGACATCTCGAACGGGTATTCGCCCGACGACCGTTACGTGCGTTTGGCGATCGGTCGGGATGCCAGCGACGCGGCACCCGTTTCGGGCATTCGTCGCGGCACTGGGGATGAATCGATGATTGTCTCGCTTTCCGTGCAGCAGTAGGGTCCCGCGACACACCTTCTGGATTTGCCAATATGACTTATTGCGTCGGGATGCGTCTGAACAAGGGACTCATCTTCATGTCTGACACGCGCACCAACGCGGGTGTCGACAACTTTTCGAAAACCAAGAAGCTGTTTACCTGGGAAATAAAGGGCGAGCGCGTGCTGACCCTGATGACGGCGGG
>JAIVHI010000132.1 GCA_020201155.1 Loktanella sp.
CGACGATCCTTGCCTATCTTGCAGCGGATGCGGCGGCCCGGCATCTGGGCAATCCGCCTTGGGCCAATCCGGTGTTGATCTCGGTGTCGCTCATCGCGCCCGTGCTGTGGCTGACGCAGACCACCTACGCCACCTATTTCGAGGGGGCGCAGTTCATCCATTTCCTGCTGGGGCCCGCCACCGTGGCCCTTGCCCTGCCCCTTTGGGACAATCGCGAAACGATCCGCCAATCGGTCACCCCGATCATTTCGGCTCTGCTGGTCGGATCGGTTGTCGCGGCAGGTTCGGCCATTGTGTTGGCCAGACTCGCGGGTCTTCCGACAGAGGTGATCCTTTCGCTTGCACCAAAGTCGACGACGGCGCCGGTGGCCCTTGGGGTGTCGGAGGCGGTGGGCGGGATACCGACCCTGACGGCGGTGCTCGTCATATTGACCGGCATCATCGGCGCCGTGACTGTCACGCCACTGATGAACCTGTTGCGGATTAACGACTGGCGCGCGCGCGGTTTCGCCGTTGGCGTCGCCGCACATGGAATTGGGACCGCCCGCGCCTTTCAGGTCAACCCGGTCGCCGGCGCATATGCCGGGATCGGCATGGCGCTGAACGCGCTGCTGACAAGCCTGATCGTCCCCGTGCTGGTGCGGTGGATGATGTAGCCCTTGACCGTGGCCTCAATCGGCCTGCCGTCGACATGCGATTTGGACGCAGGGCTGTTTAAAGTATTGTTACGAAGCAAACAGTTTATTAGCATACAACAACTTTCAGGGAGGAAGTCACATGAGAAATTCCACTATTCTACGCGGTGCGACCGTCGTGGCCTTGTTCGGGGTATCTGCCGCACCGGTCGCCGCCGAAATCGACGACGTCAACTGGGCCGTGCCGATCAGCTTTTCGTCGAGCCTGACCGCGCTTGGCGATACCCTGCCTTGGGTCGCGGAGCGTCTGGGCGAGGTGTCGGATGGCAAGATCACGTTCGACGTCGTTGAACCCGGTGCGATGATCCCTGCCCTTGCGGTGTTCGAAAGCGCGGCAACCGGCCAGATCGATGCCGGTTACAGCTGGATGGGCTACGAGCGGGGCCAGGTTCCCGCGGCCGCCCTCTTTGGCGCGACGCCTTTCGGGCTCGAGCCTGCAGGCTACACGGCCTGGATGTATCAAGGCGGCGGTGACGAGCTGCTGAAGGAGACCTTTGAGCCTTTCAACGTGTATCCGATCCTCTGCGGGACCATCCCCCCCGAAGCGGCGGGCTGGTTCACATTTCCGATCGAGGACGTCGAACAGCTTGCGGGTCTCAAGATGCGCGCCGCCGGTGTCGGTGGCGAGATCATGAAAGAAGTCGGCATGTCCGTCAGTGTGCTGCCGGGCGGTGAACTCTACCAGGCGCTTGAAACCGGTGTTCTCGATGCGACCGAATTCTCGCTGCCGACCGTGGACGACCAGCTCGGGTTCTACCAGGTTGCGAAATACTACCACCTTCCGGGGTGGCACCAGCCATCCACGTCACAGTTCCTCTATGTGAACATGGACGCCTGGAACGATCTCAGCGCCCAGACCCAGTCCTTGATCGAAACCACCTGCATGGCCGGCACGCTTTATGCCATGGCCCGCGGCGAAGCCTTGCAAGGGCCCGTCCTCTCTTCCTTCGAGGAAAAGGGCGTGACCGCACAGCAGCTTCCCGAAACCGTGCTTCAGGCGTTTCGTGACGCGACCGAAGTCGTGATGGAGCGTGAAAGCGAAAACGACGAACAGTTCGCCAAGGTCTATTCAGCGATGAAAGAGTTCCAGGCCGAGGTGCAGCCGTGGCACGAGCTGGGATACCTTCCCCGTGACTGGACCTGGGACAACGCAGAAGCCGAATAAGGCGCGTTCGAAGGCGTGACAGCAAGGCAGAGGGGCGGCATATGTCGATATTGATCGAGGACGAACACGACGCGATCGTGGACGATGCCGCCCCGAACCCGTTGTTTTCCCGTATTCTTGACGGGGTCGTCACCTTCATCGCGATCTTCGCCCATGCCACATGGATCGTCCTCATCGGCATCATCCTCGCGAACGTCGTTTTGAGATACGTGCTGGGTGGGTCGAACGTGGCCCTCGAAGAGCTTCAGTGGCACCTCTATGCCTTCGCGTTCATGGTCGGGCTGTCCTATACGCTTGTCCATGACCAGCACGTCCGCGTCGATGTGATTGCCGAAAAATGGAACAAGCGTCGCCGCGCGCGAATCGAGATCGCGGCGATGCTGATCCTCGTGATCCCTTTTGCCGCGATCATCTTTGCGGATTCGCTTTCATTCATAGAATTCTCGATGCGACTCAACGAAAAGTCGCGGTCACCCGGCGGGCTGCCGTCCCGCTGGATCATCAAGTCGGTCATTCCGCTTGCCATGGGTCTGCTGATCCTTGCAGCCCTTGCCCGGACTGCCCGCATGATCGCTTTGCTGCGCGCGACGCGGTGAGCGATACACCCTAAGGACAATGTTCAGATGATGCTCGGTCTCGCCGCGAACGAACTTCTTGTCATCCTCATGCTCGTGATGTTCATCAGCCTGCTGTTCACAGGCGTGCCGGTGGCATGGTCGTTGGCTGGCACGTCGCTGATCGTCGCCTTCCTGACGATCCAGCTGAACACCCTTTTCGAGGTCAACACCCTCTTCTTCGACAGCTGGCGGGACTACCGGATCATCGTGCAACGCATATACGGCACGATGGAAAACGCGGTCCTTGTGGCCTTGCCCATGTTCGTCTTCATGGGGCTGATGCTTGACCAGTCGGGCCTTGCCGAAAAGCTGATGCGGTCGTTTTCGGATACGCTCGGGCGGGTCAGCGGCGGGCTGGCCATGGCGGTCGTCCTGATCGGCATCCTGCTGGCCGCATCGACGGGGATCGTCGGCGCTTCGGTGGTGCTGCTCGCCACGATCTCTTTGCCCATCATGCTGGAAGCGGGATACGACAAGCGGCTCGCGGCGGGGGTCGTGGCCGCTTCGGGAACGCTGGGTATCCTTATTCCGCCGTCGATCATGCTGATCATCATGGCCGACCAGCTATCGCTATCGGTGGGCGAACTTTTCATGGGCGCCATCGTGCCGGGGCTGCTGCTGGGCTTTGCCTATCTTGCATACGTGGTCATCGCGGTCTTGCTCAAGCCGGGACTGGCCCCGAAACCTGCGCATGTGACCCCCTTTTCCGGCAGGCTGGTTCTCGACACGCTGATTGCGGTCCTGCCACCGGTCGGGCTTATCCTTGCGGTGCTGGGATCGATCTTCATGGGGATCGCAACGCCGACCGAAGCCTCAGGTATCGGCGCCTTCGGTGCCACGCTGCTGGCGTTCTTCAATCGCCGGCTGAGCCTTAGTGTCATCTGGCTCGTCGCGGTGCGCACCACCCTTACC
>JAIVHI010000312.1 GCA_020201155.1 Loktanella sp.
CCAGTCGAACCTGTCCTGCGGTCTGCCGCTTGACATGATGACCTACGAAAACGACAGCTTCACGATCGGCGCAATGCGTCGCATCAATGAAAACGACGAGTTTTACTGCCGCGTGTCGGAAGGCTGGGGCAGCGCCCTCAAGGACGCGTTCTACAAATTGCCCGAATACGATCTTTAGCCGGACCAGCACGGCAAAAGATCGCCCCGGGCCGGTGTGGCCGAAGTGACGGCGCGTCCGATCGCCCGCGTCAGACAAAGCGCCGCCGCATGGCAGACCGCCGCAAGGTCGTGGTCACCGCCTGACGTGCCCCTGGCGATCCCGAACACCAGATCGCCGTCCATCGGGGAATGGGCCGGAACGATGGCGCGCCCGATGCCGTCATGGGCGGCAGTGGCCATCCGCTGGCATTCCGCCTTGGTCAGACCCGCATCGGTCGCCACAATGGCAATGGTGGTGTTGGCCCGCTCGCTTGCCGCCATCATCGCGGCGACCTTGCGACTTTCATGTGCCGTTGCCTGACCGGTAAGCCCCGTTGGGGAAAGGCCTCCGAACTCGCCACCCATCTCGAAAGGGGCGGCCCAAAGCCGGCCATCCCGCGCCGCCACATGACCAATCGGGTTGGCGACGACCAGCGCGCCGACGGTGGACCCATCCGGCAGGATGCAGGACGCCGTGCCAAGCCCGCCCTTGAAATCCCCCGCGACAGCCCCCGTTCCCGCCCCTGCCGTGCCGATGGCGAAATCGGGCGCGGCATTGTCCAAAGCGACACGCCCCAAGGCGCGATAGGGATTGTCGGTCCAGTCCTTTTTGCCGCCATTGATCAGATCGAAGATGATCGCGGCAGGGACCAGCGGGACCAGCGCGGGCCCAATGGCAAAGCCCCGGCCCATCGCGCGCAATCCATCCATCACGCCCGAAGCCGCGTCCAGGCCAAAGGCCGATCCGCCGGACAGCACCAGCGCATCCACCTGAGCCACCGATTTGTCAGGTGCCAGCAGGTCAGTTTCCCGCGTGCCGGGCGCGCCGCCCATCACATGGACAGAGGCCGTGAAAGGCGCATCCCCCAGCAGCACCGTGGACCCGGATTTGAGCACAGGGTCTTCGGCGTTGCCCACGCGCAGGCCAGCCACATCGGTGATCGCGTTACGGGGTCCGGGTTGCATGTTGCGTTCCTGCCATGTCGGGGAGTTTGGGGGCGGCGTCCAGAAGCTGCCGCGTGTAGGGATGTTGCGGATCGGTCCAGACCGCTTCGGTCTCGCCCTCCTCTACGATCCGACCGTGCTGCATCACCAGAACACGGTCGGTCACAGACCGGACGACCGACAGATCGTGACTGATGAACAGATACGCGAGAGGTCGCTTGCGGCACAGTTCCGCCAGCAGGTCGAGCACCTGCGCCCGCACCGACACGTCCAGCGCCGAAACCGCTTCGTCAAAGACGATCAACTCGGGGTCGTTGATCAGGGCGCGCGCGATGGCGATCCGCTGCCGCTGGCCGCCGGAAAAGGCATGCGGATACTTGCGCGCGTCCTCCGGCGACAGGCCCACATCGGTCAGCGCCCGTGCAATCCGCTTTTCACGCTCTGCACCTGTCGGCGGGGAGTCCAGAAGGTGGAAGGGTTCGGTGATCAACCTGTCGACGCGGTGACGCGGGTTGAACGACCCGAAGGGGTCCTGAAACACCACCTGTATCTTGCGACGCACTCTCAGGTTCGGTGCGTGACCTTGAAAAACCGGCTCACCATCGAGCGTGATCGTACCGCCCTGCAGCGGCTCCAGCCCCAGAACCGCCCGTGTCAGGGTCGATTTTCCGCAACCGCTTTCACCCACAAGACCCACACGCTCGCCCCGCTGGATCGTCAGATTGACGTGATCGACAGCCCGGAACAGCGTTGCAGGAGAGAACAGCCGACGCTTGGGCACAGGATAGTCCCGCACCGCATCGGTCACGACAAGCAGCGGCGACGGCGCGGGCCGCGGCGGCAGGTCGACGATATGACCCGAAGCCGCGAAAAGCTTGCGGGTGTAGGGATGTTTCATCTCGGCGAAAAGCCTGCGGGTCGGGCCACTTTCGACCACTTCACCTGTTTTCATCACGACGATCCGGTCGGCCACATCGGACACGACGGCCAGATCATGCGTGATCAGGATCAGACCCATCCCGAATTCGTCGACTAACCCCTTCAGCAGGGTGAGGATCTGCGCCTGCGTCGTCACGTCCAGCGCTGTCGTCGGTTCATCCGCGATCAGCAGCTTGGGCCGCAGCGCGATGGCCATGGCGATCACGACGCGCTGTCGCTGCCCGCCCGACAACTCGTGCGGATAGCGCGTCAGGGGAAAGCGGTCTTCGGGCAGGCCGACACGGGTCAGAACGTCGCGCGCACGGCTCCGGGCCTCGGCCTTGCTGCCCGCGCCGTGGATCAGATAGGCCTCGGCCACCTGATGCCCGATGGTCTTGACCGGGTTCAATGCCGTCATCGGTTCCTGAAAGATCATGCCGATGTCATTGCCACGCACACCGCACAGCGCCGCTTCGTCCAGCGCCAACAGGTCGCGCCCGTCCAGCCGGATCGCACCCGCCGCCTGCATCGAGTCGGGCAAAAGCCCCATGATCGCCAGCGCCGTCAGAGACTTGCCCGAGCCGCTTTCGCCGGTGACGGCCAGGATCTCGCCCTTTGCCACGTCAAAGCCGATCTGCCGCAGCAGGGGCGTCCGGTGCAGGTCCACCGTCAGGTTCTGAACGGACAGCAACGTCACAGGCGGGCCACCCTCAGACGCGGGTCGAGCCAGTCGCGCAGCCCGTCGCCCAGCAGGTTCAGGCCCAGAACGGTGACGACGATGGCCAGCCCCGGAACGAGGGCCGTATGCGGCGCGATGGACACCAGTGTCTGCGCATCCGCCAGCATCCGGCCCCAACTGGCGGTCGGCGGCTGCGCCCCAAGCCCAACGTAGGACAGGGCAGCCTCGGCCAGAATCCCCAGGCTGAACTGGATGGTGCCCTGCACGATCATCAGGTTCGCGATATTCGGCAGGATATGCTCCCACGAGATCCGGAAGGATGATTTCCCGCAGACCCTTGCCGCCATGATGAAGTCACGGCTCCACAGCGACAGCGCGGCGCCCCGTGACAATCGCGCGAAGACGGGAATGTTGAAGATGCCGATGGCGATGATCGCGTTCACCGCAGAGGGTCCGAAGACGGCCGTGATCAGGATCGCGATGACCAATGCGGGAAACGCGAAGATCAGATCGTTGCCACGCATGATGACTTCGTCCAGCAGGCTGCCGCGACGGGCGGCAGCCCAAAGGCCCAGCGGCACGCCAAGGATCATGCCGATGCCGACCGCGACAAAGGCCACGGCAATCGAGGTGCGCGCGCCCAACGCTTTCCACGACGATCAGGTCACGCGCACTGATGGACTGGAAGATCAGCCGCCCGAGGCCCGGCAGGTAGAAGACCTGTTCGATGATGATCCCCCCCGCCAGCAGAAAGGCGAATTGCAACCCGATGATCGTCAGCACCGGGATCAGTGCGTTGCGCACCGCGTGCCGCCACAGCGCCTGCCGGCGGGTCAGCCCCTTGGCGCGGGCGGTCCGCATGAAATCCTCGCCCAGCATATCCAGCAGCGACGACCGCATCACCCGCGCGAGGATCGCGGCCTGCGGCAGGGCCAGCGCGATGGCCGGCAGCGTCAGCGCCTTGAACGAGGCCCAGACCCCTTGGTCCCAGCCCGGAAACCCGCCGGAAGGAAACCAGCGCAGGTTGATGGCGAAGATCAGCACGAGGATCATGGCGAACCAGAAGTTCGGTATCGCCACGCCCAGTTGCGTCGCGCCCATCACCGCCGTATCGCCCGCACCGCCGCGTTTGGCTGCGGCAAGTATGCCTGCGGGAAAGGCGATGACGGTCGACAGCACCAGCGCGTAGATCGCCAGCGGCAGCGACACGCCGATCCGGTCCGCCACCATGTCCGCGACGGGCGTGTCATAGGTGTAGGAGGTGCCGAAATCGCCGGTCAGCATCCCCGTGGCCCAGTCCCAGTAGCGGACCGGCAAGGGACGGTCCAAGCCCATCTCGGCCCGCAGCGCGGCCAGCGTGTCGGCCTGCGCATTGATCCCCAGCCGCACCGACGCGGGGTCGCCCGGAATGACCTCGATCACCGCGAAAATGACGAGGCTGGCGACGATCAGGCTGATGCAGAGCGAGAGCAGGCGTTTGAGGGCATAGCGCAACATGGGCCGACGTTAGGACGGCGCCGGTGCAGGGTCCACGATCATTTCAGGGGTGGCGTCTGATAGAGCCGGACCTTCAGGCCTCCGTGCGGCACCAGCGGCCCATCGGGCAGAAAGCGCAACCCCGTCACCTTGGCCAACCCCGGTTCGCTGGTGATGATGCCGACCCGCCAGCCCTTGAACCTTTCGCGCAACACCTCGCCCAGCGCGGTATGCAGCCCGTAAAGCATGTGTTTCTGACCGATCCGACCGCCATAAGGCGGGTTGATGATGACCAGACCCGGCGCGCCGTCGGGGCGGGTCACATCGCTGAAGGAATGGCAGGCGAACTGCATCAGATCATCGACGCCCGCCCGCGCGGCATTCGCTTGCGCCATCTGCACCGCGCCCTGATCGCGGTCCGAGCCATGAAAGCGCAGATCGGTGTCGCGCAGGGCGCCATCGCCTTTCATCCGCTTCCACTGTGCTGCGTGAAAGCTGGGCAGGTCCTCGAAGGCAAACCGACGCGACCGCCCCGGCAGCAGCCCGCGTGCGATCTCGGCGGCTTCGATGGGAAAGGTGCCCGATCCGCACATCGGGTCCAAGACAGGCTCTTGCCCCGAATATCCCGCCTGCCGCAAAAACAGGGCAGCCAGCGTCTCGCGCATCGGGGCCTTGCCCACGGCTTCCTTGTGGCCGCGCTTGTGCAGGCTTTCGCCGCTTGTATCCAGCGACAGGGTCACGCGGTTGTCGTCGATCCGGACCTTCAGGCTT
>JAIVHI010000313.1 GCA_020201155.1 Loktanella sp.
GTATATGCTGATGCCGATGCTTGCTCGGTGAAAGATCGGTTTCACCCCTGCCCGCTTTAATCTGCCGAGGACCACTTTGGCTTCGACGCCATGCGTGTTCGCAACCCGGACCGCCGTCGTGTAATTTTCCCGGAAGTGATGAACATCCTGCTCCATAAATCGGACGAATTGATGTGCTCCTTGTTCTGCGGCGACGATAGTTGGCACCAACACGTGAGGGTATTCGCTTGCAAGCATCGCGACAGATTGGCGTGGCATCTTCAAACAGCCCGCCGCGCCGGAAATTGTAAGGCCGATTAGCAAGGTCTTCGCGCACCCTTTAACCTCATCCGAATCTACGAAGATCGACGCAATTCCTTCACTGTCCGATATCCGAACAACGGTTTTCAGATGGTAGCCAAGGATGAGATGTAGGATCTCGGCACTGCTGATCTTTGCACGCTCGGCAGCCTTTGAAATTGGTACGAGATCGTCAGCGATAGTGGCAACGGTACGCGTGGCACTCAGAAGATTCTCGAGGAATTCGGCAACCTGCTCCGCATCAAAGGCTTTTCGGACGCGGCCATGTCCTTCAAGAAATTCATCGACGATCGGGGTCAGCAGGCCCTCGTCAACCAATTGCTCTGCCTGCGGGCGCGTACAGCCAAGCACCTTTGGCAAACCGATACCCGTGACTAACCGCGTGATCGATCGGGCCACCTTCCGACCTGCTTCAGCGTCGAAAGCTACCTGCGCCTGTTCGTCATCGACTGGTACCAATTTTCTGGCAATCAAGACACTACGGAGGGTGCGAACATCGAGACCCGACTCCGTTGCCAGTGACGGCGCCGTATGAAGTTGCCGCTCGGTCAGCGCTACGCCAAAAACCTTGTGGCCAGACGCGAGAGCGAAATGATCAAAAATATAATTGCGAATGATCTCTCTGATTTCGCCGGGGTCCTTGCTTCCCTTCGCAAACGCAAGCCATTGGAAAAGCCGCCCAAAAACCTTCTGTGGCCCTGCATTTTTCAACGGGCGAGAGCGTACTTGAAAGATTTGCTCAAGTCCCTCCAAGATGCCCGCCCTGCCCTGAGCGGTAAATTCGAAGCCAGTACGACCGGCCGCATCCCACTCGTCCCGTGTTGCGGTTTTAAGGTTCTTGTTTGGTCCAAACTCAGCGACCATGCCCAGCATTTCTGTCGCGCGCCACGCTTGCTCCAAAGTCTGGCTATCCAGCCATTCAGGTCCACGCTCGCCCGACAAACGCGCAACAATGTAGTTCTGAAGTGGTGAAACCGTCCGAGCCTGTCGGTCGTCAATGAGATATTGCAACCCCTCTCCAAATTCAGGAACCCGATCAGACAGGATGTTCAGCTCGTCTGACCAATTCGCCTTGGCTCGCGCGATCAACGGCAAACCATGTTCTGGACACGTCCGAACGACGGATAGGGTCCAGATCCAGCGCCCTCGGCGCAGTCCCGGCACGCCAGAAACAACATCATCTTCGGCCAGACAAGCCGGGCAAAAAACCGTCGCCGGTCGCGCCATGAACTCCGCGGAGACCTGCGATCCTCGTAGGTCGTAGGTGCGCTTGGCAACGCGAACGGCAGCGTTTTGGGAAAGAACCGACATATCCTCTCCCGTGATTTCGGCAAAAGCTGTGATGACTCCGGCCTCATTGCCCATCAGATCAGCGGGTTTGATGCCGATGTCTTGAAGGAAGGGTAGCAGCGCGCCTCCGGTATGCAGCCAAGCGAGCCGCGCAGCGTACGATTGAGGTGTTTCGATCGGATCGAAAGGGAAGTGTGGAAACAATTGTGTCATCTGAATTCTCCTGTTCAGTTTGTGGTTCAGGCAGCTTGCTTGCGGGCTCTGAGATCGATCTTGGCCCATTTCGGCGCGAGGAACACGTTGTTGCCGGGCGAACAGCCCTCCTGCATGACCCAAGCCTCGGCAAAGTGATCCCGCGTCAGAGCCTGATGGCCCCGCGACAGGGCAACCTCGATGGCATGCACGGTGTATTCGATGCAGCGCCCGAAGCGCCCACGACTTGCGTGAATAACCCGAGGCAGCAGATCTTCGGTTCCTTGGAACTGCAAACCGGCCTGCGCACAGTAACCTTCAATGATCGAATTGAGATCATCGCCATTCGATGCCAACGTGATCTGGGGCAGTTCAAGCTTTGCATAGCGCCGCCGAACCTGATCATCGAATGACGCAATATCCCACAGCGCCTCAATTCCACTCAGGACGACAATGACCGCACCGTCCCCTTGCATGAGCGACTTCAGCATCCTGAGCATCTTGTTCACTTCATGCCGCGCGTCGCTATGGAAAAGGTCGTGCGCTTCGTCAATCCAGAGCACAACGGTTCCCAAAGCTTTCAAGCGGCTCCTCACCAAGTTCCAGATGTCCCAAACAGGTTTGCGATCAGACACCTCAGGGTAGCCACTCTGGGTCAAAATCGCGCAACCAAGGCTTTTGAGCGTCGCTGGGCTTGGGACACTGACCCCGATCCACGGGCGCAAAGCGTCAGGGCTGACCATGAGCGCAGGATGCCTACGCAGCGCTTTATCGATGAGTGATGTCTTCCCTGCTCCGGCACCATCGATAAGGATGATCCCGCGGGTTTCCCCGGTGCGCGTAAAGACCACCGGCTTGCCCGTCTCACCTGGTACCGAACTGAATGCAATCAATCGGTTCAACTGGTCAAGAAAAGCCGTATCGCGATCGCTCTCCACATAGATGTCGCGCAGAGACTGCACTGAATCCTGCACCGCCAATTTTTGATTTTCATAGTCCATGTTGCTCTCCGAAAACGTGGTGTTTGATGATCGCTGAAGTTCGGTATCCAAACCCTGCCCCAGCGCGTCCTGAGCGGAAAATTCGGCCGGTGGACCCTCGTCGGAAGAAAATGGACGATGTTCTTTTTTATTTTCGCGATGCGGATCAGGGAACGATGTCTCGGAGACAACGATACCGTCACCGCCATCGTGACTGCCCAGCTCGGTTGCGAAGAGGTCAATTTCGCCACATTCTGTACCGATGACCGGCAAAGCATCTGGCTGTTGGACCGAACCAGTTTCCTGATCAGATTGGATGCGCACGCCGAATGCGGTTTCGTCACCGGGCATGGTGGGGGCTTTGAAGTAGTTCATAACAGTCTCTTTTTTCATGTTTCCTGTCGAGCCCGGGACGTTTCCCAAGCTCGACTGGTCAGAAAATTGCTCTGTTCGTGAGGATCGGTGTTTTTCCCCGAATAGGTTCAGTTACGTAAAATGGAGCAGACATCCGCCATACGTTCACCCTGCCAGTGAATGACAGGATCGAAGCCCGGAAGAGTGGCAGCGCCCACCTCGTAGGTGCGGCAGCCATTCGACGACACCAAAGGCGGATCGCCACCCCGCGCTCGGTGTAGATGGGGAAGTCCCGCATTTCGCCGTGCTGACCGTCAGCATCGTAGTAGGTTTCGAAAAAGCGGCGTTCCGTGCCCCGGACTTCCGCCCGCAAGTCGGTTTCGATAACATTTTGCAGGACGTCGAATGAGGCGTCGTCACGGGGATCAAAAGGATCCCGCTCGGCAAGGCGACCCAGGGACCTCTTCACGAAAGAGATGTCTCGGCTGTTTGCGCCGAGTGAGACGGATTGTGCCGCTCGTTGGAGTTCGCGACCCAAGCGGATCGCTGTGGCGGCCAAGTCGTCGAGCGTCTTACAGGATGTGTTCATAGGATACCTCATCGGTTGCACGGCCGGGACGGCAGTGCCTCAAGTCCCGGCTCCCAAAGGTCTGGGAACCGAGCGTGATTTCGGGCAGGGATTGCAAAGTCACTTTGGCTGTTTTGGTTCCGCCCTTCAGGTGGCAACGGACAGTCTCCTCTCTTGGGCGGCGCCATCTGAATATGATTTTTACGCAGCACGTCAGATCTGTGAGCGCCGGGATGCGTCTCGCAGGCTGTCAGCCAACAAACAGATTTCTTCGACAATTGGGTCGAAGGGATCGATGGTCAGGAAGAAGTCGTCATCGACGACGGCATCATCCAGCTCAAAAAGCCGTATGAGCCGATCGACGCGCCTCTGGGTGTGCACACCGATGCTCGGCTTGGACGACAAATCATCGAACAGCCGGTTGACCGTCTGCACAGCCCCTCTTCCGCCGATCACGGCAGCCGCGTTTCGCAAGGCCGGCGCGTTCTTCTCGACAAAGTCGTGAAGTGGGGTGCCGACTGCCGTCGGGGCAACGCGCATGTCGAATGGTGTAATCGAGTTCATTTTTGGTCCTCCAGGATAAAGTTTCGTCAAGATCGTTGGGTCTGGAGGGATTGCCGCTTCGGGGCGGCTGGCGCACATCGGCGCTCAAGGTATGTTGTCCTTTGCTATTTCGTGTCGGTCACAATCAATGTTGGCTGGTTGTTTGAAAGACGAAGAAAAAATATCAATTTTTCTGAAGTTTTTTCCAGACTCGTAGAAACTGAAAACGAGGTGCATATCCATCCAGTGAGTATCGAGCGCTGCGATGGCTTTCTCCAAGTTGTCCACGACGCCATTATCAACGGCCTTCATTCGTGGAACCCTGACGCTTTCCTTTTGTCCCATTCCTTTGACATGGATCAACGCGCATATGCGTTCATGCGCATATCCATCCCCTATGCAGAACATCCTGTCCGCCTTGTCCGATCCGACCCGCCGCGCCGCTCTTGCCATTCTCTGGGACGGCGGCGAGCATTGCGTGTGCGAGTTGATGGCGCGTCTCGATGCCAGCCAAAGCCGCATGTCGCGGCACATGAAAATCTTGTCACAGGCGGGGCTGGTGATCGGGCGTCGCGATGCCCAGTGGGTGCGCTTTCGCCGCAACCCGGACCTCGCGCCGGAGTTTGCGGCAGTGATCGATGCTGTGCTTGTGGCCGAACGTAGATTTGAAAGAGAGATCGCATGACAACCGAAACACACGATCCCGCCCCGCATCGCGGCGCGCCAGACTGGATCTGGTATGTGGGCGTCCCTGCCGTGGGGGTTGTCCTTTATCTGCTTTACGGCCAGCTGATCCCGATTGCGGAATGGGTGACGGCGCTGTTTCCCGTCGCGCGCGACAGTCACACAGGCGAGGCGATCGCCTTTTTCGTCTATGACGTGCCCAAGGTCCTGCTGCTGCTGACA
>JAIVHI010000188.1 GCA_020201155.1 Loktanella sp.
TCGTCAGGCTCATTCCGGCCCCCTTAACTTGAAATCGGATGCACCATCATGGTTTCGCCATGCCAGTGCAAGCGATAGCCACGATTTGCACAATAAGAGGGCAGAGCGAAAACGAACCCAAGGGATCCTTGCGTTTGCTGCATAGCAGCATTGAGTTTTCAGCCATTGTGCAAGTGCAGCATCATCATACATGCTGATCACAAGCAAACGAGGCGCCTCGGACGAAAACGGTGCCACAGGAAAAAGACGAGAGACCGAACATGGCATATGCAAACACACGTACTGCAGGCACATCCCTCGCCGAACGTTTCGGCACCATGATGTCCCGCATTTCCGACTACAAGGCCAAGCGCCGCGTCTACCACACCACCCTGCGCGAGCTCGACATGCTCAGCAAGCGCGAGTTGAACGATCTCGGGATCAACCGGTCCGACATCCAGTCGATCGCTCTCGAAGCGGCCTACGGCAAATAAGAATTCCTTTCGGACCGGCGTCCTCCTCCCTTTCGTCGGTCCGTTGCGCGGCAGCCTCTCCTCCTCCTCCCTGAGGTTGCTGCAAATTCCAAGGTGGCGGCATCACCTCCTCCCGGTGCCGCCACTTTGAAGACCAGAATACGGCGCGTCTCCTCCTCCCTTTGACGTGTCGCATATGATCCCTAGCCTACCTCCTCCCAGGCGACGGATCAGTTTGGCGATCGGATCACTCCTCCTCCCGGTCTTGATCGCCCGTAATAGAAAGGCGCTGTCCACCTCCTCCCGGGCAGCGCCTTTTTTGTGTCCGAAGGGTCGGTTTCCCGTACAGAGACGCATGACCTTCGACATCCTCCTTGCCTTGATTCTCTTCGCCCTCGTCTCGTCGATCACGCCGGGGCCGAACAACGTCATGCTCATGGCGTCGGGCGCCAACTTCGGGTTCCGTCGCACGGTGCCGCATATGCTGGGAATCAGCCTGGGGCACGCGCTCATGGTCCTGCTCGTGGGGCTGGGTCTGGGGCAGATCTTCGGACTTTATCCGCCCGCGCGGCTGACGCTTCAAGTTCTCAGCACGGCCTATCTGCTCTGGCTGGCCTGGAAGATCGCCAACGCGGCCCCGCCCCGCAAGGGAGAAGAGGCAGGCAGACCCTTCACTTTCCTGCAAGCCGCGGCTTTTCAGTGGGTCAACCCAAAGGCGTGGTACATGGCGATCTATGCGATCACGAACTACGCCCCCGCCGACGCAGGGCTTCTGGGCCCCGCGCTTGTGGCAGCCGTTTTTGCCGCAACCAACCTGCCTTCCGTGTCGGTCTGGGCGGCAATCGGGACGCAGGTGAAACGGCTGTTGACCCGCCCTGCACTGCTGCGGGCGTTCAACTGGACGATGGCGGTGCTGCTGGTGCTGACCCTCTGGCCGGTCTGGTTCGGCTGATCCCGCTCAGAACGGCACGTCATCCGCCTTGTCGGCAGCGACGATGAACCGCGCCACGACCTTCTTCGATCCGGCCTTGTCGAAAGCGATCTCGAGCTTGTCGCCCTCGATCCCCATGACTTCGCCATAACCGAACTTTTGGTGAAACACGCGATCACCGGTCGTGAACGCACTGACCGCATCGAGATCGATGGTCATGTTCCGCGCCTCGGCCGGTTGGCTCATCCCCCGCTGCTGGCTGCGCGACTGCAGCCGCCGCCACCCGGGCGAGTTGTAGACATCCGCGCGGCTGGCCTTGTCGTGCAGGTCGCTGCCCATCATCTCTTGCATCTTGGGGCTGGCACTGGCCGACATGCCTGCCGCCCCGTAGCTGCCACCGTAAAGACCCGGCGGCGTCAGCACCTCGACGTTTTCTTCAGGCAACTCGTCGATAAAGCGTGACGGCATGGCCGATTGCCACTGACCGTAAACACGCCGGTTCGCGGCAAAGGAAATCGTGCAGACCCGTTCGGCACGCGTAATGCCCACGTAGGCCAGTCGGCGCTCCTCCTCCAACCCCTTCATGCCGCTTTCGTCCATCGACCGTTGGCTTGGAAACAATCCGTCCTCCCATCCCGGCAGGAAGACGACGGGAAACTCCAGCCCCTTGGCAGCATGCAGGGTCATGATACTGACCTTCTCGCCCTGCTCCTCCGTCTCGTTGTCCATGATCAGGCTGACGTGTTCGAGAAAGCCCTGCAGGTTCTCGAAATTGTCCAGCGCCTTGACCAGTTCCTTGAGGTTCTCCAACCGCCCCGGCGCTTCGGGTGTCTTGTCGTTCTGCCAAAAGCCCGTGTAGCCGGATTCATCGAGAATCATCTCGGCCAGCTCTACGTGTGTATCCGCCTCGGCCCGGACCTGCCCGTGCCACCGGTCCAGCCCGGCGACCAGAAGACCCAGTTCTTTCAGCCCCTTGCCACCCAAAAGCTTGCCCTGCACGACGATCCGCGCGCCTTCCACAAGGCTGACGCCATTGGTCCGCGCCGCACGCTGGATCGTCTGCACCGCCTTGTCGCCCAAGCCGCGCTTGGGCGTGTTCACGATCCGCTCGAAGGCCAGATCGTCGTCCTGACTGACGGCCAGCCGGAAATAGGCCATCGCATCCCTGATCTCCATCCGCTCGTAAAAGCGGGGGCCGCCGATCACGCGATATGGCAGCCCGATGGTCAGGAACCGGTCCTCGAAGGCGCGCATCTGGTGCGAGGCGCGGACGAGAATCGCCATGCTGTCCAGCCCCACCGGGTCCATTGCCCGCGTGCCGCGCTGCATCGCTTCGATATCCTCGCCGATCCAGCGGGCTTCTTCCTCACCGTCCCAATGCCCGATCAGGCGAACCTTTTCGCCTTCGTCGAGATCGGTGAACAGCGTCTTGCCCAGCCGCCCCTTGTTGGCCGCGATGACACCCGAAGCGGCAGACAGGATGTGTGGTGTCGAACGATAGTTCTGCTCCAGCCGCACGACGACAGCGCCGGGAAAGTCCTTTTCGAATCGCAGGATGTTGCCCACTTCAGCCCCGCGCCAGCCGTAGATCGACTGATCGTCGTCTCCCACGCAACAGATGTTCTTGTGCTTTTGCGCCAACAGACGCAGCCAGAGGTACTGGGCGACGTTCGTATCCTGATACTCGTCGACAAGAATATAGCGGAACCAGCGCTGGTATTGGTCCAGCACGTCGTCATGGGTCTGAAAGATCGTGACGACATGCAGCAGAAGATCGCCGAAATCGCAGGCGTTGAGATCCTTCAACCGCGCCTGATAGGCCGCATAGAGCGCGACGCCCTTGCCGTCGAAGGCACTCGAATCAGCCACCGGCACGTTCTCGGGCGTCAGTGCACGGTTCTTCCAGTCGTCGATGATTCCCGCCAGCATGCGCGGCGGCCAGCGCTTTTCGTCGATCCCCGACGCCACGATCAGCTGCTTCATCAGCCGCTGCTGATCGTCGCTGTCCAGAATTGTGAAATTCGACTTCAGGCCCACAAGTTCGGCATGGCGGCGCAACAGCTTCACGCATATCGCGTGAAAGGTACCCAGCCAAGGCATCCCCTCGACCGCTTCGCCCAGCAAGCGACCGATGCGGGTCTTCATCTCGCGCGCGGCCTTGTTGGTAAAGGTGACCGCCAGAACCTCGTGCGGGCGTGCCGTGCCCGTCGTCAAAAGGTGCGCGATCCGCGCGGTCAGCGCCTTGGTCTTGCCCGTTCCGGCCCCGGCCAGCATCAGAACCGGCCCCTCAAGTGTCTCGACCGCTTCGCGTTGGGCCGGGTTCAACCCGTCCAGATAGGACGAAGACCGACGCCCCATCGCACGCTGGGACAAGGGAACGCTCGCGGCCTCGAAGGCATCGTCTTCTGTCATACTGCTCATGGAAATGGACCATAGCGCGAAAGCCCCGCGGCGAAAAGCCTTGTTCCCATTCTGTTCCCTCACATCATCTTGCCCCAAATATCCCCGCGCGGCGCGCCGCGGGACGGCGGGCGGGGCGTCGGGGTGGATTTATCCGACCCGCGCGACGCGCGGCGTCTTTCGCCCGGTCCATGTCAAGGCTAGGGTCGCGGCATGACGCTTCATGCCAAGTATCCCGCCATTTCCGATCTCAGGTCCCGCGCCAAAAGGCGTATTCCGCATTTCGTGTGGGAATATCTCGACAGCGCGACCGGGGATGAAGCGACGCTGCACCGCAACCGCGCCGCACTGGACGCGGTTCTGCTGCAACCGTCGATCCTGCACGGCGAATTCGACCCGGACCTCTCGACCGGTTTTCTGGGGCAGACCTTTCCGCTGCCCTTCGGCATCGGACCCGTCGGCATGTCCGGCCTGATCTGGCCGGGGGCGGAACAGTCCCTTGCCCGCGCCGGGGCGCGCGCGTCGATTCCCTACACACTGTCGACCATGGCCACCCAGACCCCCGAGGACGTGGCCCCCGCTCTGGGCGACCACGGCTGGTTCCAGCTTTACCCGCCCCGCGACGAAAGCATCCTCGACGACATGCTGGCCCGCGCCACGGGTGCGGGGTTCGCGACGCTGGTGCTGACCGTCGACGTGCCCGTCGCCTCCCGACGCGAAAGGCAGACGCGGGGCGGCCTGACCAATCCTCCGACGATCAAGCCGGGCATGCTGGCCGATCTTGCCCGCTGTCCCGCCTGGGTCAACGGCATCCGAAAAACGGGCATGCCCCGCCCGCGCATGATCGAAAGCTACACGGCGGAACGCCGCGCGCTTCCGTCAAACCAGCACATCGGATACCTGATGCGCACGTCGCCGGACTGGGACTACCTGCGGATGCTTCGGGACAGGTGGGACGGGCCGCTGATCATCAAGGGTGTGCTCGATCCACAGGATGTGCCGGCCTTGACCAAGGCAGGTGTCGATGCGCTCTGGGTGTCGAACCATGCGGGCCGCCAAAGTGCGGCCGCCCCCGCCACAGCCGATGTTCTGCCAAGGATGCGCGCCGTCACCGACCTGCCGCTGATCTGCGACAGCGGGATCGAAGGCGGGCTCGACATCCTGCGGATGATCGCCCTTGGCGCGGATTTCGTCATGCTGGGTCGCCCGTGGCACTATGCGCTGGGTGCCTTGGGCGAGGCTGGCCCGGACCACCTGACGGATCTGCTGCGTCAGGACATGATCAGCAATATGGGACAGTTGGGCACGCGGCGGCTGGCCGAAATTCCGGGGCGACTGATACCCCGTTGACAGCTCCGTGACCGGGTGACCCTGCCTGCGTTAATATCTCGTTAACTTTTCATCTCTACCCTCGGATCACTTACCCCGCACTGAGAGTTTCCGATGTTTCAATTGGACGATGCCGACCGGCTTGCCGCCCGGCTCGAGCGCTATCCCGTGCCGATGTTCGCAGCAGACCGGTCACCCCGGTCCGAATGGCGGTTGCAGTGCATCAACGGCCAGCACTCCAAGCTGTCCGGCATGGCGGCAGCCGATGTGCGCAACACGCCGATTTCGGAATTGCTGCCCCCGCAGGAGGCGGCCGATGTCAACGCACACTATGACGCCTGCATCGCAAGCGGTGACGTCATTCACTACAGCGAAACACTGCACATAAACGGGCGCAAGCTGATGTGGCGAACCACGCTTCAGCCGGTGCGACTTGACAGCGGCATCGACCGGGTCGTCGGCACCGCGCTGACATTCGCGCCCCGTCCCCCCCACGCCGCTGCAGATGATCCCGTCTACTTCGCGGCCATCGCGCAGATGCAACTGGCCAAGGTCAGCGCGTTCCTCCACAGCCTTGAAAACTGTTCCGACATCCCGATGGATACGCGGCAAAAGGCGATCATGATCACGGGCCTGATGCGCAGTCTGGATCATGTGATGAAGGACATGCGGCGCAGCCTGTCCGGCAGGGACGATCTGCCCCTGCCGCCAGACGCGATTCCCGAACGGACCATCATCGCCATGCTGACGTGACCGTTTCTTCCCTGCGACAAATGCTTGTGGACCATTAGTCGCGGGGGTTCTACTAATGCTGCACTTGCAAAGACAGGGGTAGCTTCATGGCCGACTTCAAGAAAATTCTCGTGGCGAACCGGGGCGAGATCGCCATCCGCATCATGCGGGCCGCCAACGAGATGGGAAAAAAGACAGTCGCGGTCTTCGCGGAAGAGGACAAGCTGGGGCTGCACCGCTTCAAGGCCGACGAAGCCTACCGGATCGGTGAAGGGCTTGGCCCCGTCGCGGCCTACCTGTCGATCGAGGAAATCATCCGCGTCGCCAAGATGTCGGGCGCGGACGCCATCCACCCCGGCTACGGCCTGCTGTCGGAAAATCCCGACTTCGTCGACGCCTGCTTCGAAAACGGCATCACCTTCATCGGCCCCAAGGCCAAGACCATGCGTGAACTGGGCGACAAGGCCAGCGCCCGTCGCGTGGCCATCGAAGCCGGCGTGCCGGTCATCCCCGCGACCGAGGTGTTGGGCGATGATATGGCGGCGACACGCAAGGCGGCAGCCGAGGTCGGATATCCGCTGATGCTCAAGGCCTCCTGGGGCGGCGGCGGACGCGGCATGCGCCCGATCACGTCCGAGGACGAGCTTGAGGAAAAGGTGCTCGAAGGCCGGCGCGAGGCCGAAGCGGCTTTCGGTAACGGCGAAGGCTATCTGGAAAAGATGATCACCCGCGCCCGCCACGTCGAGGTCCAGATCCTTGGCGACCGCGAGGGGCAGATCTACCACCTGTGGGAACGCGATTGTTCCGTCCAGCGCCGCAACCAGAAGGTCGTGGAACGCGCGCCCGCCCCCTACCTGTCGGAAACCCAGCGTGAGCGGATTTGCAACCTTGGCAAAAAAATCTGCGAGCATGTGAATTACGAATGCGCGGGCACGGTCGAATTCCTGATGGATATGGATTCGGGCGAGTTCTACTTCATCGAGGTGAACCCCCGCGTGCAGGTCGAACACACGGTGACCGAAGAGGTCACGGGCATCGACATCGTGCGTGCCCAGATCCTGATCGCCGAAGGCAAGTCCATCGTCGAGGCCACGGGCTGCGCCAGCCAGTACGACGTCAAGCTGGACGGTCACGCGCTGCAATGCCGCGTCACCACCGAGGATCCTCTCAACAACTTCATCCCCGACTACGGTCGCATCCAGATGTATCGCAGCGCCACCGGCCCCGGCATCCGTCTGGACGGCGGCACGGCCTATTCCGGCGCCGTCATCACGCGCTACTACGACAGCCTGCTGACCAAGGTGACGGCCCGCGCGCCGACGCCTGAAATGGCGATCCGCCGGATGGACCGCGCCCTGCGCGAGTTCCGGATTCGCGGCGTCAGCACCAACATCGACTTCGTCATCAACCTGCTCAAGCACCCGACCTTTCTGAACAACGAATACAGCACGACCTTCATCGACAAGACGCCCGAGCTTTTCCACTTTGCGTCGCGTCGCGACCGGGCCACCAAGATCCTGACCTATATCGCGGACATCACCGTGAACGGGCATCCCGAAACCGCCGGTCGGCCCCGTCCCCCTGCCGTGGCCAAGCTGCCCCGACCGCCGGTCCAGCCCACCAGCGAAGTGCCCTACGGCACGCGCAACATCCTTGACGATCACGGTCCCGAAGCCGTGGCCGACTGGATGCGCGACCAGACCAAGCTGCTGATCACCGACACGACCATGCGCGACGGGCACCAGTCGCTGCTGGCCACGCGGATGCGGTCGATCGACATGGTCAAGGTGGCGCCTGCCTATGCCACCCGCATGTCGGACCTTTTCAGCGTCGAATGCTGGGGCGGCGCGACCTTCGACGTGGCCTACCGCTTCCTGCAGGAATGTCCGTGGCAACGGCTGCGCGACATCCGCGCGAACATGCCAAACATCATGACGCAGATGTTGCTGCGCGCCAGCAACGGCGTGGGCTACACCAACTACCCCGACAATGTAGTGCAAAGCTTCGTCGCACAGGCCGCCACAAGCGGCGTCGATGTCTTCCGCGTCTTCGACAGCCTGAACTGGGTCGAGAACATGCGCGTCGCCATGGATGCCGTGATCGAGGCGCAGAAGGTCTGCGAAGGCACGATCTGCTACACCGGCGACATGCTGGACCCCGACCGGTCCAAGTACGACGTGAAATACTACGTCGACATGGCGAAAGACCTGGAAAAGGCCGGCGCCCATGTGCTGGGCCTCAAGGACATGGCAGGCTTGCTGAAACCCGCAGCCGCGACCCAGCTTGTCACCGCGCTGAAGGACGAGATCGGCCTGCCGATCCACTTTCACACGCATGACACTTCGGGGGCCGCCATTTCGACGATCCTTGCCGCCACCGCTGCCGGGGTCGATTGCGTCGATGCCGCGATGGACGCCCTGTCAGGCAACACCTCGCAGCCGACGCTGGGATCGATCGTCGAAGCGCTCAAGTGGGACGACCGCAACACCGGTCTCGATATCGCCGCAATCCGCGAGATCTCGAACTACTGGGAAAGCGTGCGCGCGCAATACCTGCCCTTCGAAAGCGGGATGCAGGCCCCCGCCTCCGAGGTCTACCTGCACGAGATGCCCGGCGGACAGTTCACCAACCTCAAGGCGCAGGCCCGGTCGCTCGGGCTGGAAGACCGCTGGCACGAGGTCGCGCAGACCTATGCCGACGTGAACCAGATGTTCGGCGATATCGTGAAGGTGACGCCATCGTCCAAGGTCGTGGGCGACATGGCGCTGATGATGGTCAGCCAGGGCCTGACCCGCACACAGGTCGAAGACGCCGACACGGACGTGTCCTTTCCCGACAGCGTGATCGACATGATGCGCGGCGATCTGGGGCAACCCCCGGGCGGCTGGCCCAAGGCGATCCAGAAGAAGGTTCTGAAAGGCGAAAAGCCCAAGACCGAACGCCCCGGCAAGCACCTCAAGCCCGTGGATCTGGAAGCGACCCGCAAGGAGATCGCCGATAAGCTGGGGGTCGAGATCGACGACGAGGATCTGAACGGCTACCTGATGTATCCCAAGGTCTTTACCGACTACGCCCTGCGCCACCAGACTTACGGTCCGGTGCGGACCCTGCCGACCAATACCTTCTTCTACGGCATGGAACCGGGGGACGAGATCGCCGCCGAGATCGCCGCCGGCAAGACATTGGAAATCCGCCTGCAGGCCGTGTCAGAGATCAACGAAGACGGCGAGGTCAAGGTCTTCTTCGAACTGAACGGCCAGCCCCGTACGATCCGCGTGCTGAACCGTGCTGCGGCCTCTGACAAGATGCAGCGGCCCAAGGCAGAGCTGGGCAATGCTGACCACATCGGCGCACCGATGCCCGGTGTCGTGGCCTCGGTCGCGGCGCAGGAAGGCAAGCCCGTGAAGAAGGGCGATCTGCTGCTCACCATCGAGGCGATGAAGATGGAAACGGGCCTGCATGCCGAACGGGACGCGACTATCAAGGCAGTCCACGTCACCGCCGGCGCGCAGATCGACGCAAAGGACCTGCTGGTCGAGCTGGAATAGCAGCCACCCGGAAACGTTCTGCGCGACTGAAGAATCGTGGCAGGCATGGGCACCGCCTTTGAGGGGGCGGTGCCTTTTTTGCTTTCGCGCTGCTCATACACGCATGGGCGTGGACGCAAATCACGATCTGCGACAGGGTCCGCTGAACATACGGCCCGGCTGTCAAAAAACTGCCACGTCACCCTAAATTCCCTCTTGCACCGCCCGCGCCAGACCTCTAGATCACGGCTCACGAAATGAAGCGCGGGCGTAGCTCAGGGGTAGAGCATAACCTTGCCAAGGTTAGGGTCGAGAGTTCGAATCTCTTCGCCCGCTCCATTTCGCACTAACGGTCACTTGGTTTACTTTAGGTAAACCTGACCTTTGATTTTTCGCCATATTTGTTAGTGTCCACCAAGCATTGGCTTGAAAGGACATGATATCATGTGGGATTTCTCGATTTCGACGACGATGGGGATCATGCGCAAGACGCTTCCCTACCTGCTGTTTCGGATGGCCGTCTATTTCGGCATCGCGGCGGCCTATGTCATCGTGACCGGCACCGGGGCCGGGATCGGCTGGGGCATCGGCGCCATGGGCGACGAGGGCTTTCAGGCCGGCGCGACCTTCTGGGGCGGCGGGATCGGATTTGCACTGACCGCGGGTGCGATCTACCTGATGCGCGAATACCTGCTCTACATCGTGAAGGCCGGGCATATCGCGGTCATGGTCGAATTGCTGGACGGGCGCGAGCTGCCCGAAGGTCAGGTGGCCTACGGGCGCAAGATGGTGACCGAACGGTTCGCGCAGGCCTCGGTCCTTTTCGGTCTCGACCAGTTGATCAAGGGCGTCGTCCGCGCGATCACCGGCCTTGTGCAGGGACTCATGTCGATCCTGCCCATCCCGGGGTTGCAGAACATCATGAGCGTCGTGCGGGGCTTTCTGAAGATATCGGTCGGTCTGGTGGACGAGGTGATCCTGGCCCACACGATCCGCACCCGGTCGGACAACCCCTTTGCTTCGGCCAAGCAGGCGCTGGTGCTCTACGGCCAGAATGCCAAGCCGATGATGAAGAACGCAGTCTGGCTGACGATATTCACGTGGGTGCTGTCGATCGTGGTCTTTCTGGTCATGCTCGCCCCTGCGGCGGCGCTCGTCTACATGATCCCAGGCGCGTGGTCGGCCGGTGGCCTGGTCTTCGCCCTGATCTTTGCATGGGCCGTCAAGGCGGCGTTGATCGAGCCCTTCGCCATCGCCTGCCTGTTGCAGTCGTTTTTCAAGGCCATCGAGGGCCAGACGCCGAACCCCGAATGGGAAGCCAAGCTGGACAACGCGTCCAAGAAGTTCCGCAAGCTGGGTGAACGGGCCGCAGGCTGGGCCGGTGGCGGCGGCAAGGACCGGATGCCCGAAGGCGAAGCCGCGACCTAAAGCGTTCCGCCTTTATCCTGAGGCATCAGCGAAAGGCGGAACGCGTGCAACGATTGAGCAAAGCACTGCGTTTCGCGACAATCTGTGATTCAGGTTTTTCGCGAAACGCTTTAGAACGCCTTGAACGTCAGGGTCGTCAGCGTGCGTTCCACGCCGGCGACCCCGGCCATGTTCTCGTTGATGAAATGGCCCACGTCCTGACCTTCTGGCACGTAGCATTTCATCAGCAGATCATAGTCACCCGACACCGAATACAGCTCGGAGTGAATTTCCTTGAGCGCGATAGCCTCGGCCACATCGTAGGTTGTGCCCGGGGTGCAGCGGATCTGGACGAATACGCAGGTGGTCATGGCGGTCTCCTTTTGCCGGTACGCTTGCACGACAGCCACGCGCGCCGCAATCCGCAAACTGCCCGCTTTCGCCCAGCGCCCGGCCCGCATATAAGCCGCGCGATACAGTCCCGCGAGGCCCAGATGCGCAAAGCCACGATCACCCGCAAGACCGCCGAGACGGATATCTCGGTCACCGTCGATCTGGACGGCACCGGCGTCTACGACAACCGGACACGACGCACTGGTGCGCGCGGCACTCGACCTATCGGGGCGGCCTTACCTGATCTGCAATCTCGACCTGCCCTTCGGCAAGATCGGCACCTTCGACACCGAACTGGTGCGCGAGTTCTTTCAGGCGCTCAGCACCCACGGCGGCATCACGCTGCACATCGACCGGCTGCACGGCTTCAACGCCCATCACATCACCGAAGCCGCGTTCAAGGCCGTCGCCCGCGCCCTGCGTGACGCGCTTGAAACCGACGCCCGCAAGGCCGACGCGATCCCGTCGACCAAGGGCAGCCTATGACCACCGTCCTGATCGACTACGACAGCGGCAATCTGCATTCGGCGCAAAAGGCATTCGAACTGATGGCCCGCGAGGTGGACGCAGCCCCGGTCGTGGTCACCTCGGACCCCGATGTCGTGGCGCGTGCCGACCGCATCGTGCTGCCCGGCGACGGGGCCTTCCCCCATTGCAGGGGAGAGCTTTTCGGGCGCCGTGCGCTGGCTCAGGCAATGGTCGAAGCGGTGGAAGTGCGCGGCGTCCCCTTCATGGGCATCTGCGTCGGCATGCAGCTGATGGCCACGACGGGCCATGAATACGCGGAAACCAGCGGGCTGGACTGGATCAGCGGCGACGTCCGCCGGATCAACGCGCCCGGCCTGCCCGTTCCGCACATGGGCTGGAACGATCTGGTCATCGACCTGCCCCATCCGGTTCTTGAAGGCGTCGAAACCGGCGCCCATGCCTACTTCGTCCACTCCTACGCCATGCGGGTTCAGGACCCGTCGGACAGGGTGGCCCATGTGGACTACGCGGGCGAGGTCACGGCAATCGTCGCGCGGCACAATACGATCGGGCTGCAATTCCACCCCGAAAAAAGTCAGGAGGCCGGTTTGCGGATGATCGGCAATTTCCTGCGCTGGACACCGTAGGGCGCTGACAGCCCGGCGTTTGCACTTTAAGAGCGGGCCATGAAATTATCGAACCGCATCGCAGCCCTCGTGCTGTTTGCCGCCCTCGCTGCCTGCGGCTCTGCCCCGGAACCGGACACGGCAGCCCGGCAGACCGTGGGTCTGTATCCGAACGAGACACCGGAGCTGCGCGCGCTCATCAACGAATATGCCGCGGTCCACGACATCCCGCCGTCCCTGATTCACCGGGTGATCCAGCGCGAAAGCGACTACCGCCCGGACGCCCGCAACGGCCCTTACTACGGCATGATGCAGATCCTGCCCGCCACGGCCCGGTCGATGGGCTTTCGCGGCAGTCCGTCCCAGCTTCTCGACCCCGAGGTCACGCTGCGCTACGCGGGCCGCTACCTGCGCGGTGCATGGCTCGTCGCCGACGGGGACGAGGAAGAGGCCGTCATGTGGTATGCCCGCGGCTACTACTACGAAGCCCGCGACCGCTGCATGCTCAGGGTCACGGGGCTGGCCAACCGCGAAAGGTGCTGAATGAAAAGGCCCGCCGACAGGCGGGCCTTTCGTGATGGAAAGGGGCTAGCGTCAACCAGCGCGGACCCAGTTCTGACTTGCGCAGATCAAGCCGCCTGCAACACAGCCCTGAAGCTGCAGCGCATCGCCCGTCACCTGCATCTTGCCGGTATAGGTCTTGCCGTTCGATGGGCGGAACACCTGCCCGTTGTAGGTGCCATCCCCGTTCGGAACCATGTCCCGCACGATCTGCAAGCCGATATTGGGCGATTCGTAAGGCGTCCCATCCGCCTGAAAGGTCCGCTGGATCGTGCCGCAGACAGCACTGCCGCAAGGCTGCATCACGACATGGGCAAACGATCCGTCGTCGACCTCGGTCTGCCAGATCCCGATGGCGGCATCCTGCGCCGCAGCCGCGGACGCAAAGGCGAAAGTGGCTGCAATGGCCAGCAAAATACGTTTCATGTAACTCCTCCCTGAGTGATGCGTCACCCTGTCCCCAGCCCCCTCTTCCAATCAAGTCTGACGTTGGGTCCGTTGCATTTCCCCCGGACGCCATGCAGAAGACCGCGACACCACGCGAAAGGTCCAGCCATGATCCTCTACCCCGCCATCGATCTCAAGGACGGCCACGCCGTGCGCCTCGTCAAGGGCGAGATGGATCAGGCGACGGTCTTCAACGACGATCCCGCGGCACAGGCCCGCGCCTTCGTCGATGCCGGTTGCGAATGGTTGCACCTTGTGGACCTCAACGGTGCCTTCGCGGGCGAGCCGGTCAATGCCGCCCCGGTCGAGGCGATCCTTGCCGCCTGCCCGGTGCCCGCACAGCTGGGCGGCGGCATCCGCGACATGGCGACGATCGAACGCTGGCTGGACAAGGGGCTGGCCCGCGTCATCCTTGGCACCGTGGCCGTGGAAAACCCCGATCTGGTGCGCGAGGCCGCGCGCGCCTTTCCCGGGCAGGTGGCCGTCGGTCTCGATGCCCGCGAGGGGCGTGTCGCGACGCGCGGCTGGGCCGAGGACACGGATGTCATGGTCACCGACCTTGCCCGCCGGTTCGAGGACGCGGGCATCGCCGCCATCATCTACACCGACATCAACCGCGACGGTGCCATGCAGGGTCCCAATGTCGCGGCGACCGAAGCGCTCGCCCGCGCCGTCGATATCCCGGTCATCGCATCGGGCGGTGTCTCGTCGATGCAGGATCTCGTCGCCCTGCGGGACACCGGCGTGATAAAGGGCGCGATTTCAGGTCGCGCCCTCTACGACGGGGCGATCGATCTTGCCGAAGCGCTCGACGCGTTGAAGTCCTAGTCCGCGATCGCCCGGTCGGTCAGCGAATCAAGCGCGCCTTCAAGGCGGCGAACGATCTCGTCGTCATCATCGACATCGAGATCGTCGAACATGTCGTCGGCCTCTTGGTAGATGACCTTGGTCTCGCCCTCGTCGTCGTAGATCAGGACCGAGGGCGGCACCATCAGCCCCGCACGAATATCCTCTTGCAGGATCGGCGTTCCGACCATCGGGTTACCAAAGATGATCCGTGTCGCCTGCGGCAGCTCCGACCCGATACCGGCGGCACCTTCGGCATGATCGACACGGGCAAAAAGCGTGGCTCCCGCTTCTTCGATCGCGGCGACAAGCGCGTCGGCGGTGTCCTGCACCGAATTTGGCGACGTTTTCTCGATCAGATCGTCAGCGGCGGCGGCGGTGGGCAAGGCAAGGGCGGCGGCAAGAATGAGGGTTCGCATGGCATGCTCCTGATTTGATATCTCGATCAACGCCGCCGGTGCGACAAGGGTTCCCCCCTGCCCCGATACCGGCTAATGAGCGCCCATGCTGAAAACCCGCATCATTCCCTGCCTTGATGTCGCGGAAGGCCGTGTGGTCAAGGGCGTGAACTTCGTCGATCTGATCGACGCGGGCGACCCTGTCGATGCGGCCATCGCCTATAACGCGGCAGGCGCGGACGAACTTTGCTTTCTCGACATCATGGCCACCGAAGAAAACCGCGGCACGATGTTCGATCTGGTCACCCGCACCGCCGAACAGTGCTTCATGCCTCTGACCATCGGCGGCGGCGCAGGCTTCAACCTGCCGCTGACCCGCGCCGTCTCGGACGCCGTGGACGTGCCGGTCATCGCCTCGGGGGGGGCTGGCACGCTCGATCACCTCGTCGAAGGGGTGACCATCGGCGGCGCCTCGGCCGTCCTTGCGGCCTCGATCTTCCACTTCGGCACCTTTACCATCCAGCAGGCCAAGGATCACATGGCCGCAGCCGGCATCCCGATGAGGATGTCATGACACTCGACGATCTCTACGCCACCATTCTCGCCCGCAAGACGGCCGACCCCGACAGCTCCTGGACCGCGAAGCTGCTTGCCAAGGGGCCCGAAAAATGCGCCGAGAAATTCGGCGAAGAGGCCATCGAAGCCATCATCGAAGCCACCAAGGGCGACCGGGCGCGGCTGTCCTCCGAAGCCGCCGATGTGCTTTATCACCTGCTTGTCATGCTGGCGGCCCGCGATGTTCCCCTGTCGGATGTCATGGACGAACTCGCCCGCAGGCAAGGCACATCCGGCGTCGCCGAAAAAGCGGCCCGTCAGGACTGAGAGGCTCCTTTTCATCTCGGCCGAAAACTCCGGGGGAGTCCGAAGGACGGGGGCAGCGCCCCCCTCTTCAAGCACCCGTTCCATCATCCCTCATAGCCCCCGTTCAGGCAGCGCAAACCGGCACTCCACGGCCGCACTGCCCGAAACAGGTCACATCCCAACCGTCCGCTAGTAGATGGCGTCCGTTGCGCCTGCCCGAATAGAGGGCAGCACGATCACGGACGCCCCGTGGACGGCACGGTCATGGAGGTGGATCACATCCTGGTTCAGCATCCGGATACAGCCCGACGATACAGCCTGCCCCAACTCATCGGGGGCCGCAGAGCCGTGGATCCGGTAAAGCGTGTCGACACCGTTCTGAAACAAGTAAAGCGCCCGTGCCCCCATCGGATTATCGGGGCCCGGGTCCATGCCGCCATTGGCGACCGAATAGGGTTCGAGGTCCGGCTCGCGGGCGATCATGCTGTCCGGCACGCGCCAGCGGGGCCATTCGCGACAGAACTGCAACCGGGCTTTTCCCTCCCATGAAAAACCCGCCGCGCCGACGCTGACGCCGTAGCGCGTGGCGCGATCGGTGCTTTCGACGAAGTGAAGCAGCGCTGCATCCGGATCGACGACGATCGTGCCCCGCGGATGTTCGGGCCAGGGGTTGGCGACCTCGCTGCGCCAGTATTCGGGTGCCACAGACCCCTCCGGAATGGCCGGGATGGGATATGGCTCATCGGTTATGGCGCCATAGAAATCAGGGAGAGGGGGGTCCTTTGGCGGTGCCTGCCGCGTGATGGGGGCGGGTTCGGTTCGGGCGCAGGCGGCAAGGCCTGCTGCCGCCCCGAGGACGGCGAAAGCGCGACGTGTCAGCATTGGGAAAGTCCTTGTTTTTCATGATGGAAGAGACGCAAGACTGCGCCATTCGATCACGAAAAACGGGGAGGACCGGTCGGCGGTGCTGGGCTGTCTCCCGCGATCCACCAATCCGCAGCTGTCGGGAAATAGGCGGCGGCCGGTGGCACCATGCGGGTCACGAACACCGCACCCCTGGCAATATAAAGGCTGCAGGACGCGGCAGACACAATTCCGGTTGTGCATTGGCGCTTTGCCGGCTCAGCTACATGACCGACGGTCGCGGGGCTCTCCACTGAAACATCCCCGGTATCGACGACCGGAACAGATGCACCGAGAGCCCCCCAAGGCAAGAGAAGCATCACAAGAAGGACGATCAGGCTGCGATGCATCATCATGTCCCGCTTCCTAAAGGTTTTGCCGGTCCAGCCAAGCCTCCTGCCGAAGATGTGAACGGCGACGGCCTGCTCGAAACTGAAGGTGAGCCCTTCGCCCGCCTTGGCCCAACCGGGCCGCGCACCCTGCTACCGCAGTTTCGACGAAATCACGCCCGTGTTGAAACCGCCCATCCGCAACTCACCGAAAAGCCGCTGATACTCGATTTTCGGACAGCGGTTCTGCACCACATCGACACCCCGCGCCCGCGCCACTTCTGCCGCCGCCTCATGTTCGACCCCCAACTGCATCCAGATCGTCTGCAGATCGGGCCAGCGCGCCAGCGCCTCGTCCACGATGTCGGGCACCGCCTCGGGCTTGCGGAAGATATCGACCATGTCCACGTCGTGCGGCACCTCTGCCAATGAGGCGTGAACCAGTTCACCCAAAAGCTCCTGCCCCGCCAGCCCCGGATTGACCGGAATGATCCGGTAGCCTTTCAACTGCAGATAGCGTGCAACGAAAAAGCTGGGCCGCACCGTCTTGGCGGATACGCCCACGATGGCCACGGTCTTGGTGCGCCTGAGGATATCGCGCAGCTGTGCATCCGTTTCACTCATTTGAAAATCTCCTCGTTGGCAGCGACAGGGCCGTCAGGCCCAGACAAGCTCATCCCTTGACGGCATAGAGGGCCACAGCCGCCGCATTCGAGACATTCAGCGACCCGAAGGCCCCCGCAAAGTCGATTCTCACGAGCTTGTCGCAGGTCTCGCGGGTCTTTTCGCGCAGCCCCGGTCCTTCGGCGCCCAGCACCAGCGCGATCGGACGGTCGCGCTTGCCTTCGACCGCCTCTTCGATCGTCTCGTCAGCCTCACCGTCCAGACCCAGCACAAGATAGCCCATGCCCTGCAATTCGGTGATCGCATCGGCAAGGTTGCGGACTCGCAGATAGGGCTGCCGCTCCAACGCGCCGCTGGCTGTCTTTGCAAGCGCGCCCGTCTCCGGTGCCGAATGACGCTGCATCGCGACGACAGCGCGGGCGCCAAAGACCTCGGCCGACCGCAGGACGGCGCCCACGTTGTGCGGATCCGTCACACGGTCCAGCAGGACCATCCGTGCCGGCCCTGCCCCATCCGCAAGGGCCAGATCCTGAACCGACCCCCAGGCCAGCGCCTTCACCTCCAGCGCTGCCCCCTGGTGCACCGATTGCGGGTCTAGCGGTGCCGCGAACTTGCGCGGGTCCGAAACTTCCGGCTCGATCCCGGCCTGCGCCACCGCATCCTGCAGCTTTTCCAGGGCATTGCGGGTCACCACCAGTCGCAGCTTCTCGCGCGCGGGGTTCATCAGTGCGTCCCGCACCGCGTGCAGACCGAACAGCCAGACGGTCTCGGCCGCCGACGCCCGCTTGGCTTGCTCTTTCGCGATCACCCAGGTTGGTTTCTTCATGGTCTCGCCTTTCGCCTGCGAACCTGTCGCGCATAGCCTGATTGGCCTTCCCCCTCAAGCGGGCGGATTTCCCGCTTGACGCCCCAAGGCCCCGTCTTTAATCACCCCGCCAGTGGGCGACAGGCCGCAAGGTGTGGCAGGGGACTGTAACTCCCTCGCGGAGACGCACGCTAGGTTCGATTCCTAGGTCGCCCACCACTTATCGCCCTTTTTCCGACCAGAAATGCCCGCCTTGAAATGGCCGTCCACTCAAGTGCTGGTCGGGCCGGACGTTGACGCCTATAGTGGCGCAAAAGCAGCAGCAGGCTCATCCGCATGGCGCCAAAACCCTCAGACCGCGTGCCCTTCAATATCCTGATCATCGGACAGGCGGGGCGGCTGCAATACGAAGCGCTCTTGTTCCTCGCCTCGCTGCGCGCGGCCACGCCGGCCTTCGACGGACGTGTCATCATCGCCGAACCGCAACCCGGCGCGCTTTGGTCATCCGATCCGCGCATGACGCCGACGCTCAAAGAGGCGCTGACCGAACTGGGGGGCGAAGTGGTGCCTTTCGACAGTCACCACTTCGGCGAATCCTACCCCTACGGCAACAAGATCGAAGGCCTGGCAGCCCTGCCTCCGGGCGAGCCGTTCGTCTTTTTCGACACGGACACCCTTGTCACCGGCGACCTGATGACGCTCGCGCCGGACTTCGACCGTCCCTCGGCCTCGATGAAGCGTGAAGGCACCTGGCCGGTCGAGGAACTCTACTGGCCCGGCTACACCGCCATCTGGAAATCACTCTACGACCGCTTCGGTCTCGATTTCGAAAGCTCCCTCGACCTCAGCCAACCTGATGAATACTGGCAGCGTTACCTTTATTTCAACGCAGGCTGGTTCTTCGGCGCAGACCCTGCCGAGTTCGGCGAACGGTTCCTGTCCTATGCGCTGTCGGTGCGTGACGACCCCACGCCCGAAATGGTGATCCAGCCGCTGGACCCCTGGCTCGACCAGATTGTCCTGCCTCTGGTGATCCACAGCTTCGGGGGCGGGCGTCCGGGCCCCGACCTTGACGGCCTCGACGGCGACCTGACCTGCCACTACCGCCTGCTGCCGCTCTTTTACGCGCGTGAAAGCGATCTGGCCGTCGACACGATGGAGTCCGTCGCCGCCCCCAACAAGGTCAAGAAGCACCTCAAGAACTACGAACCTTTCAAGAAGCTGGTCATTCAGGCCAAGGGACGCAAGCTGCGCGCGATGTTCGACAGGGCCGACCTGCCGGTGAAGGAAAAGCAACTGCGCAACCGCATCAAATCCGCAGGCTTCTGGATGCGTTGATCCCCCGCTCCTTCATCTCGGCCCGAAAACTCCGGGGGAGTCCGCAGGACGGGGGCAGCGCCCCCTGCGGCCTCGCCGCCTGTCGCTAGGCTGCGAAGACACCTGCCAGATCGGCAAAGCCCTTTACCTCGATCGGGTTGCCAGACGGGTCGCGAAAGAACATCGTCCATTGCTCGCCCGGCTCACCTTCGAACCGGACCGAAGGCGGGATGACGAAATCGATCTTTCTGGTGGCCGAAGACATCGAAATCGACCCAGGTGTCGGTCGACCGGCCTTCACGCGCGCCCAGCGCGTCGCCATAGAAACTGCGGGCCTCGTCGAGATCCCGGACGTGATAGGCCAGATGGAACGGATGCGGCACGACTGTCTCCTTCGCCTTGACCGGAAGCGGCCTGTGGCGGAACTTGCCGCGCCGCATGGGGTTGGTCAAGCGACCCGTCCGGAGAACCGTCCATGCCAGATTTCCTGTCCGAGATGCTGTTCCAGAACTGGTCGGGTCTGATGCGGACCCTCATCGTCGGTGTCCTGGCCTATCCCGCGCTGCTTGTCATGCTGCGGCTGTCGGGCAAACGCACCCTCGCAAAGCTCAACGCCTTCGACCTGATCGTGACCGTGGCACTGGGCTCGACCCTCGCCTCGCTGCTGCTCTCGGAAAGCGTGGCGCTGGCCGAAGGTCTTCTGGCCCTCGCCCTGTTGATTTCCCTGCAATGGATCGTGGCCTTCAGCTCTGTGCGGTGGCGTGTCGTGGCCGAACTGGTCCGTTCGGATGCGGCCCTTCTGGTGCGCGAAGGGGCCTTGTGCCACGGCACAATGCGCCGCGAAAGGGTCACCGAATCCGAGGTGCTGACCGTCATCCGCGAAAGCGCGGCCAATACGCTCGACAACACCAGCGCGGTGATCCTCGAAACCGACGGGTCGTTCAGCGTCATCCCACGCGCGCCCGACGGCAGCCCCGGTGACTATGCGCAGGCAGGGCTTGCACAGCCCAGGGCGTGACCCGATTGCCGCTGCCGCGCACTGTCGATAGGGTCTGCGCAATCTCATATCCAGCGGAGGATTTTCCATGTCCAGCGACCAAAGCGGCCCCAGCTACGGCTTCGACACCTTGCAGATTCACGCGGGCGCCCGCCCCGATCCAGCGACAGGTGCGCGGCAGGTGCCGATCTACCAGACGACGGCCTATGTGTTTCGCGATGCCGATCACGCCGCGGCGCTATTTAACCTGCAAGAGGTCGGCTACATCTATTCACGCCTGACCAACCCGACCGTTGCCGCCCTTGGCGAACGGATCGCGGCGCTGGAAGGCGGTGTCGGGGCTGTCTGCTGTTCCTCGGGGCACGCGGCACAGATCATGGCGCTTTTCCCGCTGATGGCACCGGGCAAGAACATCGTGGCTTCGACCCGCCTTTACGGCGGCACGGTCACGCAGTTTTCCCAGACCATCAAGCGCTTCGGCTGGTCGGCCAAGTTCGTGGACTTCGACGATCTGGACGCGGTCCGCGACGCCATCGACGATGACACGCAAGCCGTCTTCGGCGAGGCGATCGCCAACCCCGGCGGCTATATCATGGACGTGCGGGCGGTGGCTGACGTGGCTGATGCCGCGGGCATCCCGCTGATCATCGACAACACCAGCGCCACACCCTACCTCTGCCGCCCCATCGAGCACGGCGCGACGCTCGTGGTGCATTCCACCACCAAGTTCCTGACCGGCAACGGCACCGTCACGGGTGGTTGTGTCGTGGATTCGGGCAATTTCGACTGGACCGCCTCTGATCGCTTCCCGTCGCTGTCGGCCCCCGAACCCGCCTACCACGGTCTCAAGTTCGCCGAGACCTTCGGGCCGCTGGCCTTTACCTTCCATTCCATCGCCATCGGGTTGCGCGACCTTGGCATGACGCTGAACCCGCAGGCGGCGCATTACACGCTGATGGGGATCGAGACGCTGTCGCTGCGGATGGACCGCCACGTCGCCAACGCAGAAAAGATCGCCAAGTGGCTCGAAGCGGATGACCGCGTGGATTACGTGACCTACGCCGGTCTCGAATCCTCGCCCTATTTCGACAGGGTCAAGACCGTCTGCCCACGCGGCGCAGGCGCGCTGTTCACCTTTGCGGTCAAGGGCGGCTACGACGCCTGCATCAAGCTGATCGAAAACCTCGAAATCTTCAGCCATGTGGCCAACCTTGGCGACACGCGGTCGCTGATCATCCATTCGGCCAGCACCACGCACCGCCAGCTCGATGAAGACCAGCAGCGCGCGGCAGGGGCCGACCCCGAGGTCGTGCGGGTCTCGATCGGGATCGAGGACGCCGACGACCTGATCGCGGATCTGGATCAGGCGCTCGCCAAAGCGACCGCCTGATCCCCCGACCGGCCCGATTGACGCGGGCCGGTCACTCTTCACCGATGGCGTAGACCAGCGAAACGCCGGCGCTGATGACGATCTCGCCGGGCGCGACAGGCACGCTGCCACTGTCCTCGAAAGCACGGGCCTGCATGGGCATCGGGCCGGACGATCCGCCCTCTTCCGACAGCGACACAAGATCGCCCAGCGTCACCCCTGCGGCCTCGGCATAAAGGGCTGCTCGGGCTGCGGCGTCGGTGACGGCCCTGCGGCGGGCTTCGTCCAGTTGCGGCCCCCGGTCCGCCAGATCGAAGCTCAGACCGTTCAGCGTATTCGCCCCGTCTGTGACGGCCTGACCGATGATGTCGCCCAGGGCATCCAGATGGCGCAAAGTTACATGCACGGTCGATTGTGCCAGAAAGCCCGTGATCTCGCCCCGCCCGTCCGAGGACGCGTAATCCTGCTGCACATCAAGGCGCAGTGCGCTGGTCTGGATATCCTCGGGCGGCAAGCCGCTGTCCGCCAGCCGGTCCAGCACCGCGGCCAGATCGTCGTTCATCTGCGCGATGGCCGTCGCGGCGACATCGTCCTGCGCCGTCACACCGAGCGTAAGCCGCGCGATGTCGGGGGCCACGCTGACCTCGCCGGTGCCACTGACCTGCAGGCTGCGCTCGCTTTCGGCCTGTGCCGAAAGGGCGGGAACCGTCAGGGCTGCCGCAAGAAAAAGAAATTTCATGTTTTGTCCTTTCAAGGGGTTGGCGGATGGTTCCACCGCTTTGACGGATCGCACAAGCCACTCCAGTGTCGTTGACCTTGGATTTGGCGACTTTCTGCTATAGCCAAGGGGCAGGCCAAAAGAACTGTTTTGTGCCACGTGCCCGAATGCTAAGGCCATGCCATGACGCCACAATTCGCTCTTTCGTTATCGGTCGACGGGATCAAGCTGCTGCACCGGGTATCCGGTGGCTGGCACGTCGTCGGTGAAATCGGACTGGATACAGCCGATCTTTCAGCCGCAATGGCCGACCTTCGCGCCAAGGGAGAGGCGATTGGCCCGGCACCGTTGCGTACCAAGCTTCTGATCCCCGACGACCAGATCAAATACCTCGCCATCGATTCGACCCAGACGACCGAAGACGACGTGCATCGCGCGCTTGATGGCACAACGCCCTATGCCATCCACGAGCTGGTCATCGACTTTGACCGCGCCGGTGGCCGGACCCATGTCGCCGCCGTCGCGCGCGACACCCTCGCCGAGGCAGAAGCCTTCGCGGTCGAACATGACTTCGGTCCGGTTTGCTTTGCGGGCATCGCCGCGCCCTATACATTCCGGTCCGAAATTTTCTTCGGGCCGACCGCCGCGGCCGAAGACCTGCTTGCGCCGGGTGAAACGCCCATGCGGGACGATGCCTCTGTTGCGGTGATCGGCGTGGCCAAACCGAAAGCCGACGGCGCGATCCCAGCCGCCGCCCACAAGAGGCCCGCGTCAGACCGGAGGTGCCCGCGCCAATTCCGGCGCCGCCGCCTGCCGAAGAACCCCTGTTCACGCCGCAGGACGACACACCTCGCGAAGCATCCGGTCCCGTGGCACCGGCACCGCGTGCCGCCTCCGCGCCAGCGGACGAGCCGCTTTTTACCCGCCGCCCGCCGCAAGACAGCGCCACGACCGATATGCCGCCAGCCCCAAGCGCGCCGCGCGCGCCCCTGTCTGCCAACCGGTCGGACAGCGTGGCAGACGGTTTCGCCAGCATCCGCGCCCGCAACGACATGGTGGCGTCACGATCGACGCCGGTCGCGGATGACACCGTCTTCGAAAACGGCACCCCCGATCAAAGCGCGCCCCAGACCGAAACGCCCCCCGTGCCCTCGCTTTTCGCGTCCCGACCCGAAGCCGGTGTGCCGCCCGAGCCCCGCGAAACATCGGGCGGCAAGGGCCTTGCCGCGCTCGGCGCGATGGCAGGCAGCCTGAAGCCGCGTCGCAAGGCCAAGGCGGAACCGGCCAAGGTTGACCCCGAAGCGGAAAAGATGACGGTCTTCGGACAACGCAAGGGCCAGTCCGTTGGCGGAAAACCCAAGTATCTGGGTTTGTTGATGACCATCGGCCTGCTGATCTTTCTGTTCCTCGTGGCGCTTTGGGCGAACACGTTGACCGAAGACGGCATCGCCGGCTGGTTCAAGCGCGACCAACTGGTCCCGATCGAGGAACCCGCGGTCGAAATCGCAAGCGCCCCCGCCGCCGAGCCCGAGCCTGACCCGACACCGACCGAAAACGCCTCGGTCGGCATACCCGCCCCCTCTGCCCTGACGGAAAGCGATCGGGAAGCCGAGTCCACGCAATCGACGCCCGTCGTAAGAGCCGCAACAGGCCGTGTGCTAAGCCCTGCCGAAGCCGATCGCATCTATGCCGCCACCGGCGTTTACCAACGCGCTCCGCGCCTGCCGGTCGAGCCGCGGGAAGCAACGCTGGAGGGCTTTCAGGAATATGCGGCCCTTCCCGCGGTGCAGGACCCGCCCCAGCCCGGATTGCCGGACGCCGTGCCGCTGGCATCGGACCTTCCGCTTCAGCCCCAGCCGGTCCCGCCCCCCGCGGGTACGACCTATCAACGCGACCTGCGCGGCTTTATCCTTGCCACCCCGGAAGGCACTGTGACGCCACAGGGCGTGCTTGTGGTCGCCGGCGCACCAGAGTTCGCCCCACCGGCCCGTCCCGGCACCGAACCCGTTGCAGTCCCCGTGCCTGTCCCCGACGCCGCAGCCCCGGACGCCCAGACCGAAGGCCTGATCCTCATCAGCGGTCGTCCTCCGATCATTCCGCCGTCACGGCCCAACGATCTTGCCCCCGAAGCCGAGGCCGACGCAGAGGACGCCGAAACCATCGACGATCCCACAACGGCGGCAGAGAACGGCGACCCGTCGTCAGAGGAAGAGACCGCAGAAGGCCAACCGGAAACGCAGACCGACCCCGACGCGGCCCTCGTGGTCGTCGAAGGCGCACCGGACACAGAGCCACCCCTGCGCCCCGCGTCGATTGGTGCGCTCGACGATGCGGCGTTGGACGACGCATCCGCACCCGAAACGCCCGAGGGTCTGATCGTCATCGCAGGCCGCCCCGATCTGACGCCACCGCTTCGACCGCTGTCGGTCTCGGCCCAAGCCACGCCTGAACCGGCCGTGGTCGTGAACCCTGCAGACGCCGTGACGCCCGGTGGCATATCGCTTGCCTCTTTCAAGCCGTCGGGTCGCCCCGGCGCGCTGGTTCCCGCAGCGCCGATCGCCGATCCCGCGCTCGTCGGTTTCCGCCCCAGCGTGCGCCCCGACGCGCTGGCCCCCGAGACGGACACGGACAGCGAAGATGACATCACCGAACCCGACTTGACGGCAGTGTTGTCGGCCATCGCACAGGCTGCACCGCAATCGGCTTTCAATAACGTGACCGACACGGCGATCCGCCGGTCGCCCATGCCCGGCGCGCGCCCCACGAACTTCAATCAGGTCGTGTCCAACGCCCGCAGCATCCAAGAGAGGTGGGCAGCGCGCTCGACGGGGGCCGCGTCACCGCCATCGGCGATTCCGCCCTGAATTTCGTCAAAAGTGGCCGGACCTACGCCCTTCAACTGCCCAACGGCTGAGGCGCCCGCCTAACCGTCCGATACACCTGCCTCGGCAAAGCTCGCCATGCCGGAATGGCAGGCCAAAGCGCCCTTCAGAACGCCGATCGCCAAGGCCGCGCCTGACCCTTCGCCCAAGCGCAGACCCAGCGACAAAAGCGGCGTCTTGCCCAGTTCCGCCAGCAACCGTCCATGGGCCACCTCGGATGACAGGTGACCGGCGACAGCATGGTCCAGCGTGCCCGGCACGGCCCTGTCCAGCGATGCCGCCGCGGCACAACAGATGAACCCGTCAAGGATGACCGGAATACGGTGGTGCCGGGCCGCCGCAATCGCCCCTGCCATCGCGGCCAGTTCGCGCCCCCCCAGACAGCGCAGCGCGTTCAGCGGGTCCGTCGGAAGATGCAGCGCCAATCCCTTGGCCACAGCCTCGGTCTTGCGGGCAAGCCCGGCGTCGTCTACGCCTGTGCCGCGCCCCGTCCATCCGGCGGCATCACCGCCCAGAACAGCCGCGGCGACGGCAGCGGCGGCAGTCGTGTTGCCGATCCCCATCTCGCCGGTCACCAGAAGGTCGGCCTTGGGGTCGACGGCATCCCACCCGGTCGCCAGAGCCGACACCACTTCGGCCTCGGTCATTGCGGGGGCTTGGGTAAAGTCGGCGGTCGGCATATCGAGGTCCAGCGCATGGACCTCCATCCGCGCGCCGAAGACCTTGCAAAGCTGGTTGATCGCGGCACCTCCCTGCTCGAAATTCGCCACCATCTGCACCGTGACTTCCGGCGGAAAGGCCG
>JAIVHI010000133.1 GCA_020201155.1 Loktanella sp.
GTGTTGTTCTGCAGTTTGTTGATGACGGCAAAGCCACCATTGTCCAGAACACAGATGATCAGCTTGCGACGGGTCAGGACCGACGAATAGATATCGCTGTTCATCAGAAGATAGGACCCGTCACCAGTCAAAACGATGGTATCCTTGTCGGGTTCACGCTCAAACTGTGCGATACGTGCGCCCCAGCCGCCTGCGATTTCGTATCCCATGCACGAAAACCCGAATTCCACATCGACAGTCCCAATGTCCTTGGTTTGCCAGTGGGCGGTGACCTCGGCGGGCAGTCCGCCGGCGGCGGCAACCACTCTATCGCGTGGATCGCAAAGATCGTTCACGACCCGGATGGCCTTGGCGTAAGAATTGGGGCCGTTGCCGGGCGTCGTGACATCGTTGGTGTAGGCGATCCATTCTGCCCGTTCCGCCTTGGCAAAGTCAGTCCAGTCGGTCGGGGCCTTGTAATCGTGCATTGCTGCGCCGAGTGCGACCAGTCCCAGCTTTGCGTCCCCGACGACAGGATAAGACAGGTGCTTTGCTGCGTCATGGCGACCGACGTTGAGGGCGATGATCGGTGCGTCCGGCGCAAAGGCGGTCCATGACCCGGTCGTAAAGTCCTGCAATCTGGTCCCTACCGCTAAGATTAAGTCGGCGCGCTCTGCGATCGCGTTGGCGCTGTCAGATCCCGTCACACCGATAGGCCCGATATTGAGCGAATGATCGTGCAATAGGTTGGCTCGCCCTGCGATTGTTTCGACCACGGGGATATTTCTTGATGTCGCGAAGTCAGTCAATTCTGCCACCGCTCCGGCATATTGGACTCCGCCCCCGGCGATCAGGATCGGGCGTTCTGCATTGGCCAGCAGTTCAGCTGCCGTCGCCACTTCGGCTGCGTCCGGGGCCTGTTGCCTGATCCGATGGACGCGCTTGTCGAAAAAGCTGGTGGGGTAGTCATAAGTCCAGCCTTGTACATCCTGCGGCAGTCCTAGAAACGCAGGGCCGCAATCGGCAGGGTCCAGCATGGTCGCAAGAGCTGCGGGCAGGGACTGCATGATTTGGGCAGGATGCGTGATCCGGTCCCAGAACCGCGTGACCGCCTTGAAGGCGTCGTTCACACCCAGCGTCGGATTGTTGAAGTGTTCCAGCTGTTGCAAGACCGGGTCGGGCAGGCGGGTCAGAAAGGTATCTCCGCACAGCATGAGCATCGGCAGGCGGTTTGCGTGAGCCAGTGCAGCAGATGTCAGAAGATTGGCCGTGCCTGGACCCGCGCTGGCGGTGCAGAACATGAAACGTTGCCGCAGCCATTGTTTGGCATAGGCGGCAGCGGCAAAACCCATACCCTGTTCGTTCTGCCCACGGTAAAGCGGTAGGCTGTCCTTTGCGTCATACAACGCTTCGCCAAGACAAGTGACATTGCCGTGCCCGAAGATGCCGAAACCACCCCCACAGACACGCTGTTCGTGTCCATCGACAACAATGTATTGATTGGCCAGAAATCGGACGATGGCTTGCGCCGTGGTCAGTTTGATCGTGCTGTTCATGGCCTGCCTGTTTGGGTCGCTTGGAGAAACTTCAACATTGTTGCTTGCGTGTTATCGAATCCAACGATACTAAAATTGCAACCGGTTGCAAACCATAATCGCCCAAGTGAGTGATACGATGACTGAAATAGGCATAGGAATCGTGGGCGGTGGTTACATGGGCAAGGCGCATGCCGTAGCCATGTCAGCGGTCGGTGCCGTTTTTGATACCAAGCTGCGCCCGCGCCTTGAAATGGTCTGCGCCAGCACGCCCGCCTCAGCCGAAAAGTATCGCGCAGCCTTCGGGTTCGCGCGCGGTACTGACGACTGGCGAACTCTTGTACGAGACGATCGGGTCGAGGCTGTCGTGATCGCTGCGCCTCAGATTACGCACCGCGAGATTGCCGAGACCGCTTTCGCACTGGGCAAGCCGGTCTTTTGTGAAAAGCCGCTGGGAGCGTCACTGGAGGACAGTCGCGCGATGGTCGCGGCTGCAGAAGGTCACGTGAATATGTCGGGCTTCAACTATATCCGGACACCCGCCAGCCAGTTCGCTCGCCAACTCATTGCCGAGGGCGAAATCGGTGACATTACATGGTTTCGGGGAGAACATACTGAGGATTTCCTCGCAGATCCGCATGCCCCCGCCCACTGGCGGACGCAAGGCGATGCCAATGGCACGATGGGTGATCTGGCCCCCCATATGATTAACGCGGCGCTGGCTTTGATTGGTCCGATCCGGTCACTGATAGCCGAGGTCGAGACGGTTCACGATTCCCGATCTGGGGGCGCCGTGACAAATGATGATCATGCCCAAATGATGTGCCGCTTTGAAAATGGAACGATGGGGCAGATGTATTTCAGTCGCATTAGCCATGGGCGCAAGATGGGCTATGCCTACGAGGTTACGGGAACCAAGGGCGCGATCCGCTTCGACCAAGAGGATCAGAATGCGCTGTGGCTCTACAAGGCTGAAGACCCCGAGGCGACACGCGGATTTCGCAAGATACTGACCGGACCGGCACATCCTGATTACGAACCCTTCTGTCAGGGACCAGGTCACGGCACCGGCTATCAGGACCAAATCATCATTGAGGCGCGCGATTTCTTGCATGCCATTGCTACCCAGGCCGCCGTCTGGCCGACCTTCCGAGATGGCATGGTCGTCAACCAGATCGTCGCGGCGGCGCTTGCGTCCTCCCGTGCTAGGGCTTGGGTCGACATTTCCTCTTTCTGACCTCTAAAAAGGCTCTCTGATGTCTATCAAAATTGGCAATGCCCCATGTTCATGGGGTATCGAATTCGCAAGCGATCCGTCCTACCCGACGTGGCAATCCGTTTTGGACCAATGCGCCGGTGCCGGCTATAAGGGGATCGAACTCGGCCCGATCGGCTACATGCCGGAAGATCCGCATGTGTTGGCTCCGGCCTTGGCCGCGCGTGATCTTGAGATTATCGGTGGTGTCGTCTTTCGGGCGTTCCATAACCCCGACAAATGGGATGACGTGATGGACGCCAGCGTGCGCACCTGCAAGGCACTGGTTGCGCATGGTGCGCAGCACCTCGTGCTGATTGACAGCATTTCGCCGCGACGCGCTCCGACCGCGGGCCGCGCAGGCGAGGCGGAACAGATGGACAAGGCGGAATGGTCAGCCTTTCGGGACCGCATCGCGACAGTAGCGAAAATGGGGGCCGAGGACTATGGACTGACGGTCGGTATCCACGCCCACGCGGCAGGGTTCCTGGATTTCGAGCCCGAGCTAGAACGGTTGCTGGACGAAGTCGACGACAGCATTCTTAAGATCTGCTTTGACACCGGTCACCACTCCTACGCGGGTTACGA
>JAIVHI010000189.1:0-19427 GCA_020201155.1 Loktanella sp.
GTAAGGAGGATGCGTTTCATGGATTATTCCCTCGTAAGTTTGCATTCCCAGATATGCCAGTCGCCTAGCATTGAGGCGGTAGTGCGCTTATCGGCCTGCACACTCAAGGTAATTGGGCATTCCCGCGCCCGGCTGGTGGCAAATGATGCAGTAAGGCCACACCGTATTTCTGGGCAGATCGGCATGACATTCGCGGTGTAGCGGCATAGACAACGGGCGTTGACGGAACGGATTTGCAGGAAGGGCCTCTTATGTCGCTGGTCGAAATTCAGGGTCGGATCGCCGCTGCCGCGACCGCGGCAGGTCGTGACGCAGGCGAGGTCGATCTGATCGCCGTGTCGAAAGTCCAACCTGACGAAAGGGTCGCCGCGGTGTTGCGGGCCGGCCATCGCAGCTTCGGTGAAAACAAGGTGCAGGAGGCCGCTGGCAAGTGGCCCGCGTTCAAGGAAACGTTCGACGGTGTCACGCTCCACCTGATCGGGCCGCTGCAGACCAACAAGGCGCGGCAGGCGATGGAACTGGCCGATGCGATCCACACGCTCGACCGCCCGAAGCTGGCCAATACGCTGGCCCGGCTGTCGCAGGAAATGGGCCAATGCCCCGACCTGTTCGTGCAGGTGAACACGGGCGAGGAGCCGCAGAAAGCCGGCATCCCCCCGCAGGAGGCCGACGCCTTCATCGCGCAGGCACGGGCGCTGGATCTGCCGGTCAAGGGACTGATGTGCATCCCCCCGGTGGACGAGGAATCATCGCTGCACTTCGCGCTTCTGGCCAAGATCGCGGCGCGCAACGGGTTGTCGGGCCTGTCGATGGGGATGAGCGCGGACTTTGAGAAGGCCATCGCCTTCGGTGCGACTCATGTCCGCGTCGGTTCTGCCATCTTCGGTGACCGTGTCTATGATTGACGGATCGGCCTACGACCCGCCGCAGGACCCGCTGGAGATTCTTCACGACGATCACGAAGTTCTGCTGGTCAACAAACCCGCCGGTCTTTTGTCGGTGCCGGGCAAGGGCGAACATCTTGCGGATTGCCTGCTGGCCCGCGTGCAAATGGTGTTTCCCACCGCGCTGCTGGTCCACCGGCTGGACCGCGACACGTCGGGCGTGATGGTCTTTGCGCTGACCCCGCACGCCCAGCGGCATCTTGGGCTGCAGTTCGAAAAGCGGCAGACCAGGAAGACCTATGTCGCGCGGGTCTGGGGCGAGATGGCCGACAGGACCGGGCCGGTCCCACCAGTTGCGGGTTCACATGCTGGCCCTTGGCCATCCGATCCTGGGCGACCCCTTCTATGCGTCGGGCGCGGCCCGCGCGCACCCGCGCCTGATGCTGCATTCCGAGACGCTGCAGTTCCGTCACCCCGACGGAGGGCAGGGAACGCGCATCACGGCAAAACCGCCCTTTTAGGACCGGCTTTCCGGTATGCGTCGATATGCACAATGGCACTGGTAAAGTGCTTTGGGGTCATTACCTGACTGAGAGACCCTAAACGAAAGGACAGGTCATGAGCTTGCGCATTAACGAGACGATCCCGAACCTGACTGTCGAAACCGACACCGGCACGCTGAAACTGCACGACTGGGTTGGTGACAGCTGGGCGATCCTCTTTTCGCACCCCAAGGATTTCACACCGGTCTGCACGACCGAATTCGGTGCCGTCGCCCAACTGGCGGACGAATGGGAAAAGCGCGGCACCAAGGTCATGGGCATCTCGGTCGACGGGGTCGAGGACCACAAGAAATGGAAAGCAGACATCGAGACCGCCGGCGGCGCCAAGGCGACCTTCCCGATCGTGGCAGACGAGGATCTCGAGCTGTCCAAGGCCTTTGATATGCTGCCCGCCGAAGCCTACCTGCCTGACGGTCGTACGCCGAACGACACCGCCACGGTGCGTGCCGTCTTTATCGTGGGGCCGGACAAGAAGCTGAAGTTGTCGATGACCTATCCGATGAACGTCGGTCGCAACTTCGCCGAGGTTCTGCGGGCGCTGGACGGTCTGCAAACCGCAGCGGGACACGGGATTGCGACCCCCGCCAACTGGAACGTGGGTGATGACGTGATCATCCCCACTTCGGTTTCGGATGAAGACGCCAAGACCAAGTTCGGCGATTTCGAGACGGTGCTGCCCTACCTGCGCAAGACCAAGCTGGGTGCCTGATCCGGACTGACCGGCTTTGAGATTGGGAAAAGGGGCAGGCCGATGGTCTGCCCCTTTTCGTACCCGGGGTTGGTTTTCGGTGTCTTGCAGCTAGAAAATGAAGGCCTTCGTGTTGACCGGAACCATGCCGTAAAGTTCCTGGACGTGTTCGTTTACAAGTCGGACACAGCCGGATGAAAAGCTTTGCCCGATGGTGTGAGGCTGCGGCGTGCCGTGAATGCGGTAGTAGGTGTCCCGCCCGCGCGAATCGTAGAGATAGAGCGCCCGCGCACCCAGTGGATTGCGCGGGTGCCCGCCCGGAAGGCCGCTGCGGAAAGGCCCGTAAAGGGCCGGTTCCAGACGCACCATGTTCTGCGTCGGCACCCAGGATGGCCATTCGGCCTTGCGCCGGATTGTCAGAACGCCGGTGTAGTTGCGCCCCTGATCGCCGATGGCAATGCCGTAGCGACGTGCGCGCCCGTTGCCGAGGGTCCAGTAGAGGAAATAGTCCCGCTTGACGACGTGGATTTCACCCGCGGGAAGGTCGGGGTTCACATCCACGGTCTGCGGCAGGAATTTCCGGGGCAGTTGATAGGCCGTATTGGCCAGCGCCGGAGTCGCCAAAAGGCTCGCTGCCGCGCCAGCGGCAAAGGTACGTCGTGTCAGCATTACTGTGTCCTGCTTGTGCTCGAAGTGCATCGTTGTGCGGGCTGTGCATAGCACGAAACCGCGGTGGCAAATGAGGCGGCAAAAAAGGAAGGCCGCGAAGTGCGGCCATCCTGTCACATCAGTAATGAACAATCGGTAAAGTCAGGTCGGATCAGTAGAGAACGACCCGCGTGTCGAGTGGGACCTGCTCGTAAAGGTGCTCGACATGGCTGTTGATCAACCTGACGCAGCCGTTGGACACCCGGCTCGCGATCGTGTTCGGCTGATTCGTACCGTGAATACGCAGATACGTGTCACCGCGCTCGGGCGTGAAAAGATAAAGCGCCCGGGCACCAAGGGGGTTGTCGGGGCCACCCGGCATGCCGTCTTCGTATTGCTTGTAGGCATCCGGATCACGCTCGATCATGTCGGGCGTCGGTGTCCAGCTGGGCCATTCCTTCTTGGCACCGACGTAGAATTCGCCGGTTTCGTAAAGGTCGTCACGTCCGATACCCACGGTGTACTTGATGGCGCGGTTGCCGGGCAGCGTCCAGTAAAGGTCGAAAGTCACCGGATCGACGTGAATTTCGCCGGGGTCCAGCGTGCTTTGCAGGTCCACGATCTGGGGCATGTAGCGGTCGGGAACGGAGTTCGACTGCGCCCAAGCGGGAAGGGCTGCCGTCGAAAGAGTGGCGCCCAGAAAGGCGCGGCGTGAAAGTTTCATTTTCTTCAGGTCCTTAGATCGGATGACTTCTTTACATATAAACACAAGCCGAGACAGAATCGTTCCAACAATCGCAAATGTGATGACCTGAATCAAAAGGCCCGCCACAAAGGGCGGGCCTTGCGATGCAGGAAAGTGACAGTTTACTCTGCCGCTTCCTCTTTGGCTGCTTCTTCGCCGGTTTCCTGATCGACGACTTTCATCGACAGGCGAACCTTGCCGCGATCATCGAAGCCCAGCAGTTTGACCCAAACGTCCTGACCTTCCTTGAGAACATCCGACGGATGGTTCAGGCGCCGATTCTCGATCTGCGAGACGTGCACAAGGCCGTCCCGCTTGCCGAAGAAGTTCACGAAGGCGCCGAAATCGACCAGTTTGACCACGGTGCCCTTGTAGACCTTGCCCTCTTCAGGCTCGGCCACGATCGAATAGATCATGTCGTAGGCCTTCTTGATGGCCTCGGCGTCGTTGGACGCGATCTTGATCACACCGTCGTCGTTGATATCGACCTTGGCACCGGAGACTTCGACGATCTCGCGGATGACTTTGCCGCCCGAGCCGATCACTTCACGGATCTTGTCGGTGGGAACGGTCATCGTTTCGATCTTCGGGGCGTGAACGCCCAGATCCTTGGCGCCGGTCAGCGATTTGCTCATCTCGCCAAGGATATGCATCCGGCCTTCCTTCGCCTGAGCGAGGGCCTTTTGCATGATCTCGGGCGTGATGCCCGCGACCTTGATGTCCATCTGCAGCGAGGTGATGCCTTTTTCGGTGCCTGCGACCTTGAAGTCCATGTCGCCGAGGTGATCCTCGTCGCCAAGAATGTCGGTCAGGATGGCGTAGTCACCGTCGTCTTCCAGAACCAGACCCATCGCCACACCGGCCACCGCGGATTTCAGCGGCACGCCGGCATCCATCATCGACAGGGAGCCACCGCAGACCGAGGCCATCGAGGACGAACCGTTCGATTCGGTGATCTCGGAGACGAGGCGGATGGTACGCCATGCCAGTTTACCATGCCCGATTTCACGCCGTCCCGGAGGTCCGACGCGGCCCGCTTCACCGACCGAATAGGGCGGGAAGTTATAGTGCAGCATGAAGTTCGACTTATACATGCCCGACAGCGCGTCGATCATCTGTTCGTCGTCGCCGGTGCCCAGCGTGGTCACGACCAGACCTTGCGTTTCACCGCGGGTGAACAGGGCAGAGCCATGGGTGCGGGGCAGGATGCCGGTTTCGCAAACGATATCGCGGACTTCGTCCAGCTTGCGACCGTCGATCCGCTTGCCCTCTTTCACGACCGATCCGCGCAGGATCGTCGATTCGAGCTTTTTCAGCGCGGACCCGAGGTTTGCATCTTCAAGCTGCTCTTCGGTCAGCTCTGCTTTGATGTCTTCTTTCGCGGCCGAAACGGCGGCAGTGCGCTCCTGCTTGTCGAGGATCGCATAGGCGGCCCGCATCTTGTCTTCGCCGGCCTTCTTCACGGCTTCGAAAAGGTCGGAATAGTCGGGCGCTTCAAAGTGGAACGGCTCTTTCGCGGCGTCTTCGGCCAGATCGATGATCAGGTCGATCACCGGCTGGATCTGCTCGTGCGCGAAGGTCACGGCGCCCAGCATCTCTTCCTCGGTCAGCTCGTAGGCTTCCGATTCGACCATCATCACGGCGTCTTTCGTGCCGGCGACGACAAGGTCGAGACGCTGCTCGGGCTTCAGGCGCAGATCGTGCATGTCGTCCATTTCGGGATTAAGAATGTAATCGCCATCCTCAAAGCCCACACGGCAGGCCGCGATCGGACCCATGAAGGGGGCCCCGGAAATTGTCAGTGCCGCAGAGGCCGCAATCATTGCCAGCATGTCCGGGTCATTGACCATGTCATGACTGAGCACGGTGCACATCACCAAGACCTCGTTCCGGAAACCCGGAACGAAAAGCGGGCGGATCGGACGGTCGATCAGCCGGGCGGTCAGCGTTTCCTTTTCGGTCGGCCGCGCCTCGCGCTTGAAGAAACCGCCCGGCACTTTGCCGGCAGCATAGTATTTTTCCTGATAGTGAACGGTCAGCGGCAGGAAATCCATTCCCGGCTTCTGATTCTTGGCGAACGTCACGTTGGCCATCACGGATGTCTCGCCCAGCGTGGCGATCACGGAACCGTCGGCCTGACGGGCAACCTTTCCCGTTTCCAGTGTGAGCGTCTCCGGCCCCCACTGCATGGATTTTTTCACTTCGTTAAACATGTAGCGTCTTTCTGAATGGGCCTGTCTCGGCGGTCCGAGTGCCCTTGTGCATTGGTGGCCCCATTGCCACCGACCCCTGTCCTTTGCCTAACGCCGGGGTCGTAGCGTTACGTCGCAGATGCCTGCGACATAAGCGGTTTGGGTGAATAAAGAAAGGGGGCAGCGTGGCGGCGGCAGAAACCGGCTGGCAAGGGAAGTCGCCTGCAAGGACCTGAGCTTCGACCGGAACGCAAAACGCCCGCCGTGAAGGGCGGGCGTTCGAGGTCTGTGGCAGGGCGCGTCTTAGCGGCGCAGGCCAAGCTTCTTGATGAGTGTGCGATACCGGTCTTCATCCTTGGACTTGGTGTAGTCCAGCAGCTTGCGGCGCTGGGCGACCATCTTGAGAAGGCCACGGCGACCGTGGTTGTCCTTCTTGTGGGTCTTGAAATGTTCGGTCAGCGTCGCGATGCGGCTGGACAGGATCGCGACCTGCACTTCGGGGGAACCGGTATCACCGTCCTTGGTGCCGTATTCCTTCATGATCTTTTGCTTTTCTTCGGGCGTAATCGACATCGGGGTCTCCTTTGGGTTTGTGTGAATGGCACAAGCCGGGATGTCGTCCAGCAGGGCCCGTGGAGGGTCCGACCCGAAGCTTCGGGTGCGGATGCGCGTCTCTAGGAGAGATTCGTCGCAAAGAAAAGGGGGGTCAGGCGTTAACCGGGATCAAGGCGACCTGCGCAAGATCCAGTTCCGTCACGTTCTGCAAAACCGCGACGACCGTTTCGTCCGCCATAAGCGTCAGCCCCTCTGGCGCGCGCACCGTCGACAGCACCGGGGGCCGGTCCCCTTCGTATTCCACTTCGAGCAGGTCTTCCGAGGCGTCGAAATCGGTGATCACGCCATCGGTGTCGGCACGCAGGTTGAAACTGTCGGCGCCGGCACCACCGGTCAGCACATCGCCCCCGCCACCGTGTCGTCACCGGCCGCGCCGAAGAGTGTGTCGTTGCCGTTCCCGCCGACCAGACGGTCATCCCCGGCTTCGCCATAGAGCGTATCGTCCCCCTCGTGACCGAAGAGCATATCGTCACCATCGCCGCCGAAAAGCATATCGTCGCCGCCCAGACCGTCGATCCGATCATCCCCGCCCGCGCCCGAGATCAGGTCGCCAAGGTCACTGCCCCGCAGGAAATCCGGCCCGTCACTGCCGATCTGCTGGAAAGGCGTCACCGCGTCGTCAGGGGGAGTGAATTCGCCATCCGCTCCGATAAGGATGTCCAGATCGCGCGGTCCGTTTTCAGGGCGCTGTCCGCTGTCCTGATCATCTTCGTCGGAAAAAACCGGATCCGGCACCAGCATCGCGGCCAGTGCCATCCCCATCAGAGCAAAAATCGCATACATATCACACCTCGAAAACAGGTGCCCCGACCCGAAGCTGACGTAACATGCCTGACCTCCGGTCCGCTGCGAAATCGTGGCGAATGGTTAACGCGGCCAGGGCTCCGGCCGGGTGGCATAGGGCACGTAAAGCGGGTGACGCGGGTGCCCCTGCTTCGTCTGACCAAGAGCCGTCAGGGGTGTGCCGCTTCGCAGCAGCAGGTTCGCGACCTGCGTCGCCCGGTCCAGATGGTCGCCATGAACGCCCCATGCTGCAAGGATCGCGTCACACCCCCGGGCCGCCAGAGCGATTTGCGCATCGTTGTCCGGACCGATGGGGTTGGCGGCCCGCTTGAGACGCGCGGGCGAGGTTTCGCACCACGCGAAAAGGTTCACGACCGAAAAGCCGCCATAGCCCAATTGCACCGCCCGCCGCTGGCATCTTTCGATGGTGGGGTCATTGGCCTGCTCGGTCGCCTTCGAGGGGTTCAGCATGACATAAAGCAGACGCGGGCCCGTCGCCCAATCCCGCGCAAGCGCATAGCGGTAGCGCTCGCAGCGGGAGTAGGTGGCCACGGACGTGACGGTGCCGTCGTGATGGCTGCGAATGGTCAGCATGGCCTTGCCCGCTGCTTTGCGGACGAGGGGGCAGAAGCCTCCGGCGGGGATATTTGGGGCAAGATGATGATCAGAGATTGAACACACGGCTGGGGTGCAATTCGCCGCCCTTGTAGGTGCCGACGGCGACGGGGGCGCCGTCGTGGCTGACCCAGATCTCGTCTCCGAAGCCTGCGGTGGGGGCGATGACCGGGGCCGGGTTCCCGTTTCTCAGCCGGGCCACGCTTTCCAGCGGGCAGCGCGCTTCTTCGAGGTCTGTCAGCCCGGCGGCAACCGGAAGAAGGTGGCCGTCGAGTTCGGCTGTGCGGGCCATCGCTTCGACCTTGTCCAGCGTCACGGCGTCGGACAGCTCGAACGGGCCGGACCAGAGCCTGCGCAGCTTGCGCACGTGGCCGTAGCAGCCCAATGCCTCGCCCAGATCGCGGGCAATGGAGCGGACGTAGCCGCCCTTGCCGCACGTCATTTCCAGCGTCACGTGGTCCGGGTCGGGGCGGTCGGTCATCACCAGTTCCTCGACCCAGAGCGGACGGGCGGCGATGTCCATGTCCTCGCCGTCGCGGGCGCGTTTATAGGCACGTTCCCCGTCGATCTTGACGGCGGAAAATTGCGGTGGGACCTGCATGATGTCACCGACGAAGGCGCCAAGGGCCGCCTTGATCTCCGCGTCCGAGGGGCGTGCGTCGCTTTGGGCGATCACCTCGCCTTCGGCATCGTCGGTGTTGGTTGCCTGACCCAGACGCACCGTGAAGGCCGCGCCATGCCCGTCTCCGTCTTGGTGAAGCGGTCAGCTAGTCAACAGGGCTCAGGCGGTCAAGGCCCTGCGTCCCTAGGGGCTGACGACCCCGACAATCGGACCCAGTTGAAAGCCGATGTCGTCGCGGCCCAGTTCGGGCGCAAAGAGCCGGCTGACCGATCCGTCGAGGTAAAGCGCGTCCGGCACCGCGACCACGTCGCGGAAATAGCGGGCGAAGGTGTGGAAATTGACCGGATCGCTGGAGATGACGAAGGTGGCGCGGCTGCCGTCGGCGCTTGTCCCGACGCCGTTGCGGATGTTGATACTGTCGGAATCCGCGACGAATCGCGGATGCAGGGCACCGTCGATCACCAGCATCGGGCCGGACTGGTCTGCGTCACGGCAACTTGGTGCCTGCTCAGCGAAGTCGCGGCTTTCAAAGATCCGGGCCGACCGGTCGTTCAGACAGAAGACGCCGTTGGGCAAAAGCCCGAAGTTGCCGGGCCCGTCGCTGGTCACAAGGGCGCTGATCTCGACGCCGTCGATCTGGAACAGGCCGACCGGCGACCGGTCGTCGTGATACATTCCGGCGTTCATCGCAAAGGACAAGGATCCCGCATAGTCCGCGACCTGACCGAAGCCGCCCAGCACGCGACCTTCGTCGTCACTGTGGAACAACCGCAGGTCTTCGGCCATCACATCGACGTCGCAGCGCGTCATGCGGATGCCTTCGAAGGTATCGTTCTCGCAGGTCACCGCCTGCGCCGCACCCGCCCAGACCACGCTGACAAGCATGACGACGGCCCACATCAGTCGTCGAGGTCCTGACGCACGTGATCCTTGGACAGCATCGCGCGGGTCGCATCCATCCGGTCGAAGGTGTCGTCGATCATGAAGCGGATCTCGGGGACATGTTTGATCTGCAGCGCCTTGCTGACCTGATGCCGGATCTCGCCCTTGTTGCGGGCGAGGGCTGCCAGCATCTCTTCCTTGCCGTCGCCGCCTAAGGGCAGCACGAAGGCCGTCGCGATCGACAGGTCGGGGGTGCAGCGCACCTCGCTGACCGTGATGGAAAAGCGGTTGAGGTCGGGATCGTGGATTTCGCCCCGCTGCAACGTTTCCGCCATGCGCCGGCGGATCACTTCACCGACACGGAGTTGACGTTGGGAGGGCGCGCCCGATGATGATTTTCTCTTGGCCATAGACGGCATGTAGGCCCTTGGGGCCGCGCTGCCAAGCGGGTAAGAGGAACGAAACCGCAGGAGGACGACATGGCAGAGCAACCGGGCATCGTGATCACGGGCGGATCGGGGCGGATGGGGCAGATGCTGATCCGCACGGTTCTGGACGCTGACGCCTGTCGGCTGGTCGGTGTTCTCGAACGCGAGGGGCACGACTGGATCGGCCGCGACATCGGCGAGGCGATGGGCGGGGCCGCGGTGGGCGTGACCGTGACGGATGACGCCTTGGAGGCCTTTTCGACCGCGCAGGCGGTGATCGACTTTACCGCGCCCGCCGCCACCGTGGCATTTGCCGGGCTCGCGGCGCAGGCCCGCGCCGTGCATGTGATCGGCACGACAGGGCTGACCGAAGAGGATATCGCAAGCATCGACGCCGCTGCCCGTCATGCGGTCGTCGTGCGGGCCGGCAACATGTCGCTGGGCGTCAACCTTCTGACCCTTCTGACCCGCAAAGTCGCCGCCGCACTGGATGCCGATTTCGACATCGAGGTGATCGAGGCGCATCACCGTCACAAGGTCGACGCACCATCCGGCACGGCGCTGATGCTGGGCGAGGCGGCGGCAGAGGGGCGTGGTGTGGCCCTTGAGCATGTGCGCGACAGCGGGCGCGACGGAATGACGGGCGCGCGTGATCGCGGTGCCATCGGCTTTCATGCAATTCGGGGTGGCGACATCGTGGGCGATCACGAGGTGCTGTTCGCCGCCGACGGGGAACAGATCGCCCTGCGTCACCGTGCGACGGATCGCAGCGTTTTTGCACGCGGGGCCTTGAAGGCCGCGCTTTGGGGTCAGGACAAGCGTCCCGGTCACTACGACATGCTGGACGTGCTGGGGCTGAACGACTGACGCAGCCCTAGCCCAGCGCCTGTTCCAGATCGGCGACCAGATCGCCTGCATCCTCGATCCCGACCGACAGGCGCAGCAGGTTCTCGGGAATGCCCGTATGCGGCTCGATGGTGTGGCGGTGTTCGACAAGGCTTTCGACGCCGCCCAGCGATGTGGCGCGATGGAAAAGCTGCAGGCGTCCCGCCACGGCCAGCGCCTCTGCTGCTCCGCCTTGGACGCAGACCGACAGAAGCGGGCCGAAACCACCCGTCATCTGGCGCGCCGCGATGGCGTGCCCGTCGTGGGACGGCAGGCCGGGGTAGAAGACCGCATCGACCTTTGCGTGTGCCTCCATCGCCTGCGCCACAGCCAGTGCATTGGCGCTCATCCGTTCGACGCGCAGGGGCAGCGTGCGGATCGACCTGACCAGCAGCCATGCCTCGAAGGGGCCGATTACCGCGCCTGCATCGTGACGGTCGGTCTTGATCGCAGACCAGATCGGGGCCTCGGCGTCCTTGACGGCCAGAACACCCGCCAACAGGTCGGAATGTCCGCCGATGGCCTTGGTGGCCGAGTGCATGACGATATCCGCACCCAGCGCCAGAGGCTGTGACAGGATCGGCGTGGCGGCGGTTGAATCGACCGCCAGCAGCCCACCGACCCCGTGGACCAGCTCTGCGGCCAGTTCCAGATCGGTCGTCTTGAGCCAAGGGTTCGAAGGGGTCTCGATGAAAAGAAGATGGGGCCGGTGACCGGAAACAGCGGCTTTCAGCGCCTTTTCGTCTGCGGCATCCACCTCGGTCAGCGCGATATCGCGGCGGTCGCAGAAATCGCGGACCCATTTCGTCGTGCCCCAGTAGATGCCAGACTGCACGACCACCCGTGCATCCGCCGGCAGAGCGCGGAACAGCGCGGCGATCGCGGCCATCCCCGAGGGAAAAAGCCGCGCCTCGGAGGCGCCTTCCAACTCGGCCAGAAGGGACTCGGCCAGCCGCGTGATGTCGCTGTCATCGCGGGAATAGATATTGTCGGGCCGCACGAGGGCATAGGTCGTGTCGCGCACGAAGGTCGTCGACGGTTGCAAGGGCGGCACGACGCCGCCAGACGCGGAGTCGATGAAACCGCCGGCCTGCGCGGCGATGGTCGCGGGATGAAGTTTGCGTGTCATGAAGCGGATAGAGCATGCACAAAGCGGCCCTGCAATGGATTGCGAGGGCCCGCTGGTGAAATGCAGATGCTAGCGTCCAAAAATGCGGTAGTAAGCCCAGTCCGGCAGGAACTGCGACAAGCGGAAAAGCCATGAAAACACCATTGGAAAGCTTTTCTTGAAGGTGTCGCCGTCCATATGTTCCAGCACTTCGCGCGCGGCCTCTTCCGGCTGCATCTTGAACGGCATGTGAAAGTCGTTCTTGTCGGTCAGCCGCGTCTCGATGAAGCCCGGGTTCACGACCTGAACCTTCACGCCCGTCTTGCGCAGATCGGCATACATGCATTCGGCCAGCGACATGACAGCCGCTTTCGACGCGGTGTAGCCGATGGACCCCGGAAGCCCGCGGAACCCTGTCAGCGAGGATGTCAGCACGATATGGCCCGCGTCACGCTTGACCATCGGGCCGACCACTTCGCCCACCACGCGGCTGGCGCCGATGTAGTTGACCTCGGCCATCAGCGTGGCTTTTTCATTGTCCCAGTCTTCTGCGCCAAAGGGCCAGTATACGCCCGCCAGATAGACGAGGCCGTCAATCTCTCCGACTTCCTTGGCGGCGGCTTTCACCGAATCGCTATCCGTCACGTCCACGGTCACATAGGACCCCTTGCCCGGAAGTTCCGCGACCAGTTCCTTGAGCCTGCCTTCGGAGCGGGCAGAGACGATCACTTCGGCACCGACGCGGTTGATCGCCTTGGCGACCTCGCGGCCCAATCCTTCGCTTGCGCCTACGATCCAATAGCGTTTGCCTTGCCAGTCCATCATGATCCCCTTGCAATATCTTCGTTCTTTCAACGACGCGGCAGGCCTTTCGGTTCAATCGCGCGTGTCGGTGCTGTCCAGTGAGGTAGCGGCCAAAAGCCCGATGGCCACCAGCTTGAGCACCGAGGGCACCAGCGCATAAAGAAGCGTCAGCCGCGTCAATGCCTCTTGCGGGTTGTCTTCGGCGCCTGTGCGAAACCCCGACTGTTCCAGCAGCGGCAGCAAGACGGCTGCCGCGAGGGCCAGAGTGAATTTGTTCACGAGCGACCACAAGCCGAAACCCTGACCGCCGTTCGGGCTGATCTCGCTCATCCGACGGGCGAAGAGCGCGGGCAAAAGCGTCAGGTCGGCCCCGATGGTCGCACCCGACAGCACGCAGACGACGGCGAAGGGCACGGCATCGCCCGCCCCCAGCGTCAGGGTGTAGCCAAAGGACAGCACCGCCAACACCATCGCCGTCAGCAGGACGCGCTTGGCGCCGAATGACTGCGCCAGCTTGCTCCAGACGGGCGAAGACAGGGCGGCGGCAAGGAAGAACAGCACCAGCAGCGGCCCTTCCCACCCCGGCGCATCGAGGCGGCTGTCGACAAAGAACAGGAACAGGGTCGAAGACACGGCCAGCGGTGCCGCGTTGATAAGTGCAAGGATCAAAAGACGGCGCGCCAGCTTGTCCGACAGGATATCCCTGATCTGCGATGGCTCGCGTTCGACCGTGGTCTTCCATTCCGGCCACATGAACAGGGTCGCCAGTGCCGTGATGGCGACGAACCCCCAGGCAAAGGTCGCGAAGGCGTTGTCGGTCATGCCCATCAGCAGCGTGGGCGCGATGGCGGCCAGACAGACACCCAGCAAGGCACCGCTTTCCCGCCACGCCGCCAGCCTCACATGCCCGTCGGCCTGAGGCCCCGCCTTGCCGATGCCCTGGGCGTAGAAGTTGATGGTCAGGAAACTGAAGGCTGAGAATAGCCCGGTGATCGTGATGCCGAACCACCACAGCGGCGAGATCGGCGGGGCGACGCCGAAAAGTCCCAGCATCGAGATCGCCAGAAGGACGGCACCGGCCGAAATGATGATGGCCTTGCCGCGCCTCAACCGTTCGCTGATCCACCCCAGAACAGGGTCTTGAACCACGTCGAAAAGCCGCAGGGCAAACAGGATGGTGCCCAGGGCCGTCAGGCTGACGCCATAGGTGTCGGCATAGTATTTCGGGGCATAGATGTAGATCGGCAGGCCGGCCCCTGACAGGATCGCGGCAAAAAGGCTGTAGGCAGGCAACCGGTCCTTTAGCGCCTGCTTCACCGGCTGATCTCGTCCGGGGGTGGTGTCGGCTGGCTGCGGAAGGTCGCGCCCTTCCACCACAGCTTGACCGCCTGCCAATGGATCAGCGCCATCACGCGACGCGAGCCGAAGGGCCGGCGCAATGCGGCCTTCAGGATGCCTGCGTTGGTCAGCGGCTGCCGCGGCCCCTTGAGCGTGGCGACGACCCCGCCGTCGCCGCGGGTGTAGTCGATCACGACGTTGACGCTGTCAGGCTGAATATCAAACCGGAACGTATATCCGCCTTCGATGGGCTGAAAAGGCGAGACATGCATGATTTTCTGCGCGGCAAGCGTTTCATCCTTCGTGATCTCGCGCATGTCATCGTGGTGGCAAAGGTAGGAATGACGGTCCCCGAAGGTATTCGTCACCTCCGCGATCACGCAGCGCATAACGCCCGCGTCGTCGTGGATCAGCCAGAAAGATACGGGATTGAACACGTGCCCCAGCAGGCGCGGCTGCGCCAGAAGGTCGATCCGGCCGGTCAGGTCGACGTCATGCGTCGCCAGAACGTCACGCACCCAGGCCGCCCCGCGCCCCGCTTTCGGCGGGCCGCCATGATCGCTGTCCTGCAGGGACATCAGCGCACCCTTGTTGCGCGCGAAAAGCGATGGGCCCGAAACCGGCCCTTCGGCGGTCAGCAGGACATAGTCGATCCCGTAGCGAAAGGCGTTTTTCACCGCCCCGCGCCGCCCGTGGTAGGTTTCACCGGCGATATGTTCGACCCTATTCAGCTGCGACCTCCAGCCTCTCTTGCGCGTTGAGCGCATGCACGACGTCATAGGCCGACGACAGCCCGTCTTCGTGGAATCCGTTCTTCATCCACGCCCCGCAGAACCACGTGCGGTTCTGCCCGTTGATCCGCCGGGCGACCTGTTGCGCGGCAAGAGCAGCCGTATCATAGACCGGGTGATGCAGCACGCATTCGTCCCAGATCAGCGCAGGATCGATATCGCGCTGTGAATTCAGGGTGACCATGACGTTCTCCGCGCCCAACCAGGGTTGCAGTGAATTCATCCAGTAGGTCAGGTCGATCACGTCAGAGGTCTTGTTCCGGTCCTCGGTGTAGATCCACGAGGCCCAGACGCTCTTGCGCTTTGGCATGATGCTTTCGTCGCCATGCAGCACGACGCGGTTGGGCTGGTAGCGCACAGCGCCCAGCGTTGCCGTTTCTTCGGGCGTCGGATCGGCCAGCATCCGCAGGGTCTGGTCCGAATGGCTGGCAAACACGACCTCGTCGAAGCTTTCCCACTCGGCCCCAGCGGTCTTGACCTCTGCGCCGAAAGGCGTCCGGCGAACCTGCTGGACAGGTGTGGCCACGCGGATATCGACGCCGCGCCTGTCCATGTCGGCTTCCAGCCGGTTCACGTATTCGCGACTGCCGCCCTTCACGGTGTACCACTGATGCTGGCCGTAGACGCTCAACAGCGCGTGGTTGTCGAAGAACCGCATCAGCGTGTCCGCCGGGAAATCCATGATCCGCGCTTTCGGTGTCGACCAGATCGCGCCGGAAAACGGCAGCAGGTAGTGATCGCGGAAGTAATCCGACAGCCGCAGGCGCTGCATCAACCCGCCGATCGTCAGGCCCGGCTCCTGCGATACCTCAAGCCCGCGCTTGTTGAAGGTCATGACGTCGCGCAGCATCCGCAGAAAGCGCGGGTTCACCGCGTTGCGGCGCTGGGCGAACAGACTGTCGAGTGAACTGAGCGCATATTCGAGCCGCCCCCCGTCGAAAGAGGCGCCAAAGCTCATGGTGCTTTCCGTGACCGGCACATCGAGGTGTTCGAACAGCTTCGCAAGGTTGGGGTAGTTGGCGTAGTTGAAGACGATAAATCCCGTATCGACCGACAGATCGCCCTTCCGGCCTGCCGCGCGGGTGCGGGAATGGCCACCAATGGCCGCTTCGGCTTCGTAAAGGACGACGCGGTGATCCTTGGCCAACAGATGGGCTGCACCCATCCCCGATATTCCGGCGCCGATCACGGCAATCTTGCGTGGAGCCGCCGTGGCGGTTTCGAATGGCATATCAGTGATGTGTCCCCGTGGTCGTCAGCGTCATGGTTGAAACACGTCACATAGTCCGAAAGAGTTTCGGGCACACCTGCCGATTTGCCGCATGGGTCAGACTGTCATTCCGGGCGTTCTGGCGGGAATTGGCCCGCGTCTTCCCATGCCAGTGTCGTAGAGGCCGGACCGATCTTCAGTACACCGTCACCCCCCGGCGACAGGTAGAAGGTCCGATCAGGATAGGCGTCTTCGATGACCCAGTAACCGGGGATCAGGCTCAGGCTGCCGACACGGTCACCGCAGACGCTTTCCCCGTTCCGGCAAGGGCTCACGGCATAGGTGCGCAGATCGCCATGTTCGGCCGTCACGACAGACACGGGACCTGAATTGAAGGGAACGTCCTGAAACGCGATCCAAAGCTCACCATCCTTTATGATGGGGTCTTCGTCGAAGGTCAGGGGCGCACCCACGCAACCGGCAAGCGCCACAAGGGTGAAGGGGACAATCAGGCGCAGGCTCATCGACGATCTCCTCGGGTCAACGTCGTTTTATCTTGGCCCTAGCTTTTCGATGGCGCAAGAGGCAGGGGCGATTCCTCTGTCGTGACTTCGGCAAAGTCGAAATTGTGCAGCCGCCCCGACCGTTTGCCCGCCTTTTCAGCCGAAATCAGGATATCCTCGACATCCTTGCGCGCCTGCCCAAAGTGCCGGTCCAGATTGCCGACACGGGTCGTCAGACGTTCCACATCGGCGTTCAGCAGCCCCAGCTCCTTGCGAATCGCCCCGGCCTGTTCGCGCATCCGTGCGTCCTTGAGGATCGCGCGCATGGTGTTCAGCGTGGCCATGCATGTGGTGGGCGACACGATCCAGACCCGCGCGGCAAAGCCTTCGCGCACCACGGCAGGCAGGCGGGCGTGCAGCTCGGCGTAGACCGCTTCGGACGGTAGGAACATGATCGCGCCGTCTGCCGTCTCGCCCTCGATCTGGTACTTCTCGGAGATCGCCTTGATGTGCGTCCTCACAGCCGTGCCCAACGCCCGCAAAGCGGCCTCCTGTTCGGTCTTGGTCTCGGCCCGTCTGAGCGCCTCGTAGGATTCCAGCGGGAACTTGGCGTCGATCACGATGGGCCCGGGCGGGTTCGGCAGGTGCACAAGGCAGTCCGCCCGTTTGCCGTTGGACAGGGTCGCCTGCAGGGTGAAACTGTCGGCGGGCAGTGCCTTGCCGACGATGTCGGTCAGCTGAATTTCCCCGAACGCCCCACGCGTCTGCTTGTTCGACAGGATGTCCTGAAGGGTCAGCACGTCGCCGGACAGCTTTTCGATATTCGTCTGTGCACGGTCGATGGTCGCCAGTCGTTCCTGCAGCTCTGTCAGGCTTTTCGTGGTCTTTTCAGAGCTGCCGGTCAGCGTTTCCTTCATCCTCTCCTGCATGTCCGACATGGAACGCGCGGATTTGAGCGCGTTGTCGGCCAGGCGCTCGGCGACCTGATGGTTCACCTCGGCCAGACGCCGTTCCATCGTCTGCATGACACGTTCCTGCCCTTGGGCCTGCTGGTCGCTGACGTGCTTGATATTCGCAGCCAGCGTGTGCTGGCTGTCGCCCAGAATACCCACATCCTGCGACAGGCGTCCGACATGGCCCAGCATCTCCTGTGTGATGCGTGCCGACTGGCCCGCGCGCCTGACGGCGATGGCCAGAAGGATCAGGACCGACAGCGCCAGCACCGCACCAAGGGCAAGCCCCAGCGTCAGCGGATCGCTGAAATCCAGCGTCGTTGTCCCGATCTGGATCATGTGCGTCCGAACAGCCGTTCGATGTCGGAAAGCTTGAGTTCCACGTAGGTCGGGCGTCCGTGGTTGCACTGGCCCGACAGCGGTGTCGCCTCCATCTCGCGCAGCAGGGCGTTCATCTCGGCGCCCTGCATCCGGCGGCCCGACCTGATCGACCCGTGGCAGGCGACGCGGGACAGGACCGCCTCGATCCGTGCGCGGACCGTCGCGCTGTCGCCCTGATCGCGCAATTCGTCGATCACGTCGCGCAGCAGCTTGGTCGCATTCACTTCGCCCAGAATGGCAGGCGTTTCGCGCACGGCCACCGCATCGCCGCCAAAGCGCTCGACGGTCAACCCGATCCGGGCCAGATCATCCGCGATCTCCAGCAGCATCGCGACGTCGCCGGCGTCCATCTCGACGACCTCGGGGATCAGCAGCGCCTGAGCTGCCACGCCGTTCTCGGCGATCTGCGCCTTGAGCTTTTCATAGACCAGCCGCTCGTGCGCGGCGTGCTGGTCCACGATGACGATACCGCGTTCCGTCTGTGCGATGATGTAGTTCTCGTGCACCTGCGCGCGCGCGGCCCCCAATGGCAGCGCCTCGGCCTCGGGCGCTTCTGTCACGGGTTCGATCCTTGCCGACCGGTCTTCGGAAAAGCCGGACTGGAAGGTCATGGACTGAGCGGTGAACCGGGTTGGCCGGTCCATCTGCTGCGACCTGTCCATCTGGTAGACACGTGGCTCGGTCGGTTGTGGCTGCATCGCCCCCAGCGTCGCCGTGGCAACCGTGGTCGAGGCGCGATGCCCCGCGTCGGCCAGCGCATGACGCAGGCCGCTGACAATAAGGCCGCGCACGGCACCGGGATCGCGGAACCGGACCTCGGACTTGGCGGGATGCACGTTCACGTCGACCAGCGTCGGGTCGCAGTCGATGAACAGCGCGGCCACCGGATGCCTGTCGCGCGACAGCACGTCCATATAGGCCGCGCGCAATGCCCCCAGCAGCATCTTGTCCCGCACGGGCCGCCCGTTGACGAACAGGAACTGCGCCACCGCCGCCCCGCGCGAATAGGTCGGCAGGGCGGCATAGCCGGTCATGTGAAACCCGTCGCGCTCTGCATCAAGCGCCAGCGCGTTTTCCGCGAACTCGCGCCCCAGCACCGTGCGCAAGCGTCCGTGCAGCGCATCGAACAGATCGCCGGTTTCCGCATCGGCACGGAACACGGTGCGGGCGTCACCGCCCGTCGTGTCGCGCAGGATCACGGTGATGAAGGGCTCGGCCATCGCCAACCGCTTGACCACGTCGGTGATCGCCTGCGTTTCGGCCCGGTCGGTGCGCAGAAACTTGAGCCGCGCCGGCGTGGCGTAGAACAGGTCGCAAAGTTCGACCACTGTGCCACCGGTCAGCGCGGCAGGGGTCACGCCCGAGATCTGGCCGCCCGCGACCTTGATCTGTGACGCATCATGGCCCGCCGCCCGCGAGGTGATCGTCAGACGGCCCGCGGCGCCCAAGGACGGCAGGGCTTCACCGCGAAAGCCGAAGGACTGGATGTTCAGAAGGTCGCTGCCGTCGATCTTGGATGTGGCGTGACGCGACAGCGCAAGCGGAAGGTCGGTGCCGCGGATTCCGCAGCCGTTATCGGTCACGCGGATCAGGGTCTTGCCGCCGTCCGCGATCACGACCTCAATCCGGGTGGCACCTGCGTCGACCGCGTTCTCGACCAGTTCCTTGACCGCGCTGGCGGGACGTTCCACGACCTCGCCTGCCGCGATCCGGTTGATTGCAGCCTCGTCAAGCTGCCGGATGACCGGCTGCACCTTTATCTGGGGGTCGGCAAGTGACATGCTACAAG
>JAIVHI010000189.1:19439-27304 GCA_020201155.1 Loktanella sp.
ATGACCTGCATGCCGACAAGGATGCTGGCGATCTCGGCATTTCCATCGAATCGCAGCGGATATTCACCCGTCAGGTAGGTCTTCACCTGATCCAGTTCATCCTGCGTCATCCCTTCGGTCGCCATCCGCTCCCATTCTGCGCGCGTCACCTCGATCGCTTCGGCGATGGTGGCATTGGAAGATGCGACGTTCCCCTGGATCAGCTCGGCATGGAACTTCGGCACAAGATACGAGCGGATCCCGTAGGTCAGACCCCGCTTTTCGCGGACCTCGTTCATCAGACGCGATTCGAAGCCCGATCCACCCAGCCGGTGGTTGATCATGTAGGCGGCAAAGAAATCCTCGTCGTCGCGTTCGATGCCTTCGTGACCGAACAGGGCGACGGACTGCGGTGTCTCAAAGTCGATCACCGTCACGCCACCGTCCAGCGCCACATCGACGTCCGCGGGCAAGTCCGGTCCGTCTTGGGGCAGGTCGCCCAAAAGCGCGTCCAGCAATTCGCTCAGTTCCTCGGGCGTGATGTCACCCACAGCGCCGACGTAGATACGCGATTTGACCAGCGCATTGCGGTGCGCGGTCAGCATGTCCTCTCGGGTCAGGGCGCTGACGCTGTCGACGGTGCCGTCGGGACTGGTGCCATAGGGATGGTCGCCGAACGCCATGCCGTCAAAGGCCGCACTGGCGATGCGGCTGGGGTTCTTGGCGTCCGAGGCGATCCCGGACAGAACCTGCGCCCGGACGCGGTCGATGGCATCCTGATCGAAGCGGGGTGCGACAAGCGCCTCGCGGAGCAGGGCAATCGCCTCGTCCTGATTGTCCTTCAGGAAGTCGGCCGTGATCATCACCGTGTCATCATAGGCGCGAAACCCGAAAGACGCGGCGATATCTTCGCGCGCGGCCTGGAACGCGCGGGCGTCCATGTCGCCCGCACCCTCTTCGAGAAGGGCCATCATCAGGTTCGTCGCACCGCGCTTTCCGGGCTCGTCAATGGCGGTGCCACCTTCGATGCGGATGTCGAGAGCCACGATCGGAATCGCGGGTTCCTCGACCAGCCAGGCGTCGATACCGCCCTCGGTGGTCACTTCCTGTATCTCGACGGCGGCAAGGGCGGGGGTGGCGATCAGCAGGACCCAAAGGGCGGTCAGAACACGGATCATTGGGCTTGCTCCTCGTTTGCGACGACCCAGCCGGTGACGGCTTGGTCCTTGTTCAGCACCTCGCGGGCGGCGGCCTTGATGTCCTCTTCGGTGACGGCCTGCAGGATATCGGGCCAGGCCTGAATATCCTCGACCGTCAGACCAGAGGTGAGGCCCACGCCGTAGCGCCGCGCGCGGCCCTGCACGTCGTCCAAGGCAAAGATTTCGGAGGCTGTCAGCTGCGTGCGAATACGCTCCAGCAGGTCGGGGTCGATGGGGTTTTCCAGAAAGTCGGAAATGACCTGATCCATCGCCGCCTCGGCCTCTGACAGGCTGACCCCCTCGGTCGGCACGACCGTGATGCCGAAGGTGCTGGTGTCGAGGTTCGTCGCGCCATAGCCGGCATTGGTATAGACCGCCGTTCGCGTGTCGAACTGAAGCGCCACGCCAAGGGCGGACGAAAACGGCGATCCCCCCAAGAGATTGGCCAGATAGACAAGCGCCGCGGCTTTTTCCTGCGCGCCGCTGTCCCGCTCGGGCGCGAGATAGCTGCGGGTCACATAGGGGTCAGACACACGCGGGTCGGTATATGTGATCCGGCGCTCGGCGCGCTGGGGCGGTTCCTGCGGGCGGATACGCTCGGGCAGGTTGGGTTCGAAAGGGATCGGGCCGTAGTGTTCTTCGGCCAGCGCCAGCACCTCTTCGGGTTCCACGTCACCCGCAACGATCAGAATGGCGTTGTTGGGGCTGTAATAGAGATCGTAGAAGCTTTGCGCATCATCCAGCGACAGCTGCTCCATCTCGTGCTTCCAGCCGATGATGGGCACGCCGTAGCGGTGGTTCTGGTATTGCGCCGCGCGGAACTGTTCCTGTGCCAGCGCGCCGGGCGAATTCTCGGTCCGCTGGTTGCGCTCTTCCAGAACGACGTTGCGTTCTGTCACGATGTCGTCTTCGGTCAGGCGCAGGTTCTCCATCCTGTCCGCTTCCATGCGCATCATCAGCTCCAGCCGGTCTGCCGCGACGCGCTGGAAATAGGCGGTGTAGTCGTAGGAGGTGAAAGCGTTGTCCGACCCGCCATTCTCGGCGACGACGCGCGAGAATTCGCCCGATTCCATCGTTTCGGTGGCCTTGAAAAGAAGGTGCTCAAGGTAATGTGCGACGCCTGAGGCCCCCACAGGTTCGTCAGCCGAACCGACGCGATACCACATCATATGCACCACGGCAGGGGCGCGATGATCCTCGATCACCACCACGTCCATCCCGTTGTCGAGCGTATAGGTCGTGACGTCCTCGGCGGCCAGTGCGGCGCTGGTCCAAAGGGTGGTCAGAAGGGCGGCAAGTCTGAGCATCGGCAACCTCGATTTTTTCGGTTGCCCCATATCTACGGTGATGCGGTCTTGCCGCAAGCCGTCATACGCGGTTGTGACCCGCCGCGACGTTGGACTAGTCCGCCCGTGGCGGGGCGCTGGGCGTCGCGATCCCTGCCGCGCGATAGGCATCGAGCGTGGCATAGGCGTCCAGTGCCTGACCGGCATAGGCGTTGAAATAGCGGTTGGGGCGCAGGAAGCTCAGGACAGCGAACTGCCCGGCCCCGCCCCGGAACTGCGCATCGGCGGCGGCCAGCTCTTGCCGGATCGCAGGGTCCACACCGTTGCGTCCCGCCGCCGCGACAAGCGCCGCGTCCTGTGCTGGAATACCGCCTGCGACCTGCGCGGACGGGCGACCGCCCAGTGCCGCGACCGCGTCACCGATAGGGTTGGGGTCGGTAAGGTTCGTGCCATTGGGCGTCGGGGGCGGCAGGGTCAGTTGCTCGGGAAGCGTCAGCGGCCCCACGGGAAGGACCGTGAACTCCTCGGGGCCCGCGCCGTCAGAGCGCAGGTCGCGCAGACCGTCGCTGCTGCCGCAGGCGGAAAGCGTCAGTGCTGCAAATATGGCGATAGCCCGCATGGATCGTCCCGTCGTCTTCATCATTTCCAACCTGATACCTGATCGGTCGCTTTGCGTCACGCAGCCTTTTTCCTGCGCGGCGTTGGCCCCGCATCGGGCAGGAAAGCCAGCCCGACTGCGCCTGCGAAGATGGCGATGTCGGCCACGTTGAAGACGTAAGGGTTGTTGATCCCGCAGCAGGACATGTTCAGGAAGTCGGCAACCGCGCCGTAAAGCAGCCTGTCCACGATGTTGCCCAAGGCCCCGCCGATCAGAAAGCCGCCGGCGACATAGTGCCATTTGCCGACGGTCTTCGACCGCGACAGCCAGAAAAGGACCGCCGCGCTGATGACAACCGCCACGCCGATCAGGACCCAGCGCATGTCGTAGTTCGCGAACAGACCGAAGTTGACGCCCTTGTTCCACGCCATCTGCAGCGTGACGAAGGGGGGCAGCACGTCGATCCGCTGCTGCGTGATCAGGTCAAGGTAATGCACGACGATCCACTTGCTGGCCTGATCCAGCAAAAAGACCCAAAAGCTTGTCCAGTAGAGCGTGCGCATGATGGTCGTCCTAATGTCTGAAGTGTCGCATGCCGGTCAGCACCATGGCGATCCCGGCATCGTCTGCGGCCTTGATGACCTCGTCGTCGCGCATCGATCCACCCGGCTGGATGACGCAGGTGGCCCCGGCGGCGGCAGCTTCCATCAGCCCGTCAGCAAAGGGAAAGAAGGCATCCGATGCCACGGCAGAGCCCTGTGTCAGTGGCGCGTCCAGCCCAAGCGCCTCGGCCATGCGTTCGGCCTTTTTCGCGGCGATCAGCGCGGAATCGAGCCGGCTCATCTGGCCCGCGCCGACGCCGACGGTCGCCCCGTCCTTGACGTAGACGATGGCGTTGGACTTGACGTGCTTGCCCACCTTCCACGCGAACGACAGGTCGGCCATCTGCGTCGCTGTCGGCTGAACCTTGGTCACGACCTTCAGATCGTCCTGCGCCACATGGCCGGTGTCCTTGTCCTGCACCAGCATCCCGCCCGCGACCTGCCGGTAGGTCAGCGCTTTTTCCTTGGGATCGGGCAGTGCATCAGTCAGCAAGAGCCGCAGGTTCTTCTTGGCTGCAAAGACGGCCTTTGCGGCATCCGAGGCACCGGGGGCGATGACGACCTCGGTGAAGATTTCCGTGATCGCCTTCGCCGTTTCCTCGTCCAGCGGCTGGTTCAGGGCGACGATGCCGCCGAAGGCGCTGGTGCGGTCGCAATCAAAGGCTTTCTGATAAGCGCGGGCCAGCGTCTCGCCCACGGCCACGCCGCAGGGGTTGGCGTGCTTGATGATCGCCACGGCAGGCCCGTCCTCGGGCGCGAACTCCGCGACCAGTTCATAGGCCGCATCGGTGTCGTTGATGTTGTTGTAAGACAATTCCTTGCCCTGCACCTGCACCGCCGTCGCGACGCCGGGACGCGCCGTGCCGTCGGTATAGAAAGCCGCTGACTGGTGCGGGTTCTCGCCATAGCGCAGCCCCTGCGCCAGCGTGCCTGCAAAGGCGCGGCGGCGCGGTGTCTCCGCTCCGATCGCACCGGCCATCCAGGTCGAGACGGCGGCGTCATAGGCCGCCGTGCGCGCATAGGCGGTCTGGGCCAGCGTCTGACGGAAGGCCAGCGTGGTCTGGCCGTCGTTGGCCTCAAGTTGCGCCAGCAGCGCGTCGTAGTCGTCCACATCCACAACCACGTTCACGAAGGCATGGTTCTTGGCTGCGGCGCGGATCATCGCGGGGCCGCCGATGTCGATGTTCTCGATGCAGGTGTCGTAGTCGGCACCCTTGGCGACGGTGTCTTCGAAGGGATAAAGGTTCACGACCAGCAGGTCGATGCAGTCGATCCCGTGCTCTTGCATCGCAGCAAGATGCGCATCGTCGTCACGCAGCGCCAGCAACCCGCCATGAACGCGGGGGTGCAGCGTCTTGACCCGCCCGTCCATCATCTCGGGAAAGCCCGTCAGCTCGGCCACATCGCGCACCTCAAGCCCCGCCTGGCGCAGCGCCTTGGCCGATCCGCCGGTCGACAGCACTTCGACGCCGCGTGCGGCCAGTGCCCGGCCAAGGTCGATCAGCCCTGTTTTGTCCGATACCGACAAAAGTGCCCGCTTTACCGGTTGCAAGTTGCTCATGTTGCGTCCCCGTTGTCCAAATCCCCGTCCCGCGCATCTTTCGGGCCCAGATCACGCACCACGTCGGGCGTGTCCTGCGCCTTGGCCAAAGACCAGCGGACGCGCGTCGCATAGGACATTGCGAGACCGGATAAAACCATCTGTTGCGTCGATCGGGGCTTGAGCCGTCCGTTTTCCAGATAAACCGACGGTTCGAGAGCCAGAACACCGGCCCCGTCGTGCCGGAACACCCAGATCTCGCCCGATTTCAGCGCAAGCGATACAGCCGCCCCCCCAAGATCGAGCGTCGCTTCGACATCGGGATGCAGATGGAACCTTACAGCGAACGGCACGCCCGGCAGGCCAGAGCGCTTCAAAGCGCGGTCAAACCCCTGCTTGTCCTTGTCCGTCAACGTCGTGATCAGGTCCTCGCCGACGATCCCGCGCCCTTCGTGGCTGACGTCGATGATCCGCGCATGTGTCAGGCCGTGACTGGGGCGGAACCCGTCGTGCGACAGCTCGATCCGGCGTCCGTCAGGCAGGTTCGAGCTTTCGCACCGCACATCCTGCGGCACGCTGACAAGCCACTCCTGCCGGTTCGGGGCGAGCCGTGCAGGTGCCCCAAGCAGAGAGGACGAATAGCCTTCGATACACAGGGTCGTGTGGCTGGGCGTCGCGCGCCCGGCCCGCCGCCATTCGGCACCGAAACTGCGCCCCGACCCGCAATTCACGAGCAAGGGCCTGCGCCCCGATGTCAGTTCGAAGGCAAGCGTCGAGGCATGGGCGTTATGGGAAACGTCGCCCGTCGGCGGCGGGGCTGCGTCGATGACGATACTGGTGCGCCCCGCCGTTTCACGCTGGTAGCCCATGTAAAGCCCGTTGCCGCCCCGCGTGCGGACCTGCGATTGCGCGAGCGCCTGATCCAGCCGCCCGTCCACACCACGCCCGCCACCGTGGAACCGGGCCAGCCCCCCGTCCGCGTGGCGCAGGCCCCGCAAGGTCGGGGCGATGCGGGCAATGGCGTCGTGTACTTCTTTGGGGGCGTCACGGCCTGCTTCGCGCAGGGCGATCAGCGTCCAGTTCAGCAGCGTGAAGATTTCAAGCAGCTCTTCTGGGTTGCGGGTCGCGATCTCTCCGCCCGGTCCGATCTTGTCGCGGCACTGTCGGGCCAGCGCATCGAAGGCGGGGGCCGTGTGTTTTTCCATCCCCTCCAGCGCAAGCCCCGCGTGGATCAAGCCCGTCAGCGCTTCGAACAGGGCAAGCCCCGGCGCTGTCGTGCGCCAACGCCGGGCAAGGAACAGCGTCTGTTGACCCAGTGACTTGAAGAAAAGCTGCGATTTTGCGCTGTCCTGCCCGCGGAGCAGAAAGATGCTGTGGTTGATCCAACGGATCAGGCGGCGGCCCGTCATGTCCGGCGTCCACCCCGGCCCCGTGCCACGCCCGTAACGCGCGATCCACTCGAAGACCCAGCGTTGCGCCAGGGCCCGCGCCTTGGCGTCCCCGACGGCGGCCAGATCGTCCAGCCAGGCGCAGCCTTGGATTTCGTCGATCACGTCGGGGCGGTCGGTTGCGACGTCCCAGACCGACACATCCCGGCCTTCGGTCAGCGTGCCGGAAAACAGAAGATTGCCCGCAACAAGCTGACGCCCCCGCGCGAACAGCCCCACGGTGCGGGGTTCCGGCTGGCTGACGAAGGCACGTGCGCCGCTGCCCCGAGCCGCCCGTCTGGCGTGCATCTGGTGCATGAAAGCGGTGCGCCGGGCACGCCATGTAAGCGGTTGCGACAAGTCTCGGTGCCTCTGGGATCGCGGCTGCGCCGCTTGTTATTGGCGACACTCTAGGGCGAAAACGCCCGTTCTGTCACGCAGGCTTTCGCAGCGCCGCGATATAAAAGCCGTCCATTCCACCAATGTCCGACCAGTAGTCGGGTCGCAGACGCAGCCCGCCCTCTTGCGTGATCCACGCGGGGTCGACGCCGGGCCGGTCGAGTGCTGCCCGATCGACGGTCAGGCCGGGGTGGCGGACAAGCGCTTCGTCCACCTGCACCTCGCCCTCGTCGGGCAACAGGCTGCAGGTGCAGAACAGCAGCGTTCCACCGGGTTTCAGCAGCGTCAGCGCATGATCGATGAGACGGGCCTGCTGGTCGATCAGGGCGCCGAATTCCGACCCGTCCTTGGCGTGGGGCAGATCGGGGTGGCGGCGAATCGTGCCCGTCGCGGAACAGGGTGCATCCAGCAGAACGGCGTCAAAGCCGGTCTCGTCGAAGGCAAGGGCGTCTGCGACGATGGCACGCGCGACCAGTCCCGTCCGCGCCAGATTGGTCTCGACCCGTTTCATCCGCACGGGTGACAGATCAACTGCGGTCACCGCGCAGCCCGCCGCGGCCAGTTGCATCGTCTTGCCGCCGGGTGCCGCGCACAGATCCAGCACGTTTTGCCCCGATACAGGCGCGAGAATCCGCACCGGCAAGGCTGCAGCTGCATCCTGCACCCACCAGTCGCCAGTGTCGAAGCCGGACAGCGTGGTGACCTGCACCAGCTGCGCCAGCCGCACGGTGCCTGTGTCCAGCACAACGCCGCCCGTGGCGCGGGCCACCGCCTCGGCATCGCCCTTGGCCGTCAGGTCCAGCGGGGCGCCGGCAAAATGCGCCCGTTCGATCCG
>JAIVHI010000134.1 GCA_020201155.1 Loktanella sp.
CACCAAGACCCCGGCGAGGAATGGCTGCGATTGCATCCCTCGCCGGATCCCACGCTAAGGGTTACGCGAGGTTGCAGAAGGTTTACTTGACTGAAAAAGTTGGAAACCTGTGACCCGTTGGAGCCGGCCAAAATCGTCCGAGATCACCGTAAAAGGTTTACCAAAGGTTTACCTAAAGTTGACAGATTCCGCTCAAAAAACGTTTTTTCCGGAAACCATGTAAACTTGGGAGCCTACGGACACCTGAAAAACAAGGAGATTCCGCTGAAGGAGCATATGCGCAAGCTGGCAAAAACGCGACCGGGCTGGCGTGTATCCGGACGCAGGATCGGGCTTCGTCTGGAAGTATGGATCGATACCACTGACTACCTCAGCCAGCCTCATGGCCTGTAAACACTGTGGCTGTGCATGGCGCATGCTGACAACCAAGGAGATGGCGACTTGGTGAAACACTGCGTTAGCATGGATGATGGGTGGACGGACCGACAGGGTGATGGCGAGATGGCGACGCTGGCAGGATCAAGTATGGGAGTGTGGCGTAGCCGCGGTTCGTTATGCTCGGCTCTGTGGCATGCCCGTTGTGCCTCCGAATGAAAGAGACGGATGCACAGTCGAAAACGCGTGATGCTCGCAGCATATTCCAGCTGGAAGTGAAAGTGACCAGTATCAGGTTGACTTCGAGAAGCATCCAAGCCGATTCATCTCGCCAATAGGTGGAACATCAGCCAAGCACATTAAACAGAATTTGCAAATTGTAGTGCCCCCAACCCATGGTTCACCCGGTCGAGGTCAAGCTATGTCTCCTCATGGGCATCGACCGCGCAAATATTTATATTGGTCAATTCGATGTCTAAGCCTTATTGTAACGTTCTTCTAATCAATGCATACTTCCGTATACCCTCAAAGTCACTTTTTATCCAACTGCTCCAGAAAATCGACGAAATGTTGTGTCGGGAGGCGCAGATTTTCAGACGCCCATATCGCTTCTGTGACCATCACGTCAGAAATGTCCCTGATGGGTAGTGGCACCAGTCCGCCGGTGGCGAAGTCGTAAATGCTTTCGGTCAGGATGGTGATGCCCATGCCGCAGGACACGAGACCCAGAATGCCAACCGAATTAAACGCTTCCTGCACGATGCGCGGCTGAAATCCCGCGCGTCGACAAAGCGGAAAGAGGTAGTCATAGAAATGCGCCCAGGCATCGGCGGGCCCGTGCACGAAATCCTCATCGGCCAGATCGGCGAGCACAATCGAGGTGCGTGATGCGAGGCGATGGCCTTCCGGAACAATGCAGATTGGACGGTCGGTCTGCACCACGCGGCTTTGAAATCCCGGCTGCCGCACTGGCCCGGTGACAAATCCGATATCCAGCTTGTCGTCCCTCAATTCCTGAAGCTGTGACGTCGTGACCCCGTGGTGGGGGCGCACTGTGATGCCGGGGTGCTTTTGGTGAAACCGCTTGAGCAGTTCCGGCAGCGCATCGGCGATAGCAAAATCGGTATAGCCGACTCGCAGCGCGCCGGCCTCGCCAATGCTGACCCGGCGCGTCAGGTCGATGGTGGCCTCCATCCCGTTCACCACGCGCCGACCGCCGTCCCGGAAGGCACGACCCGCATCGGTCAGGCGCACAAAGTTCTGTGATCGCTCAAAAAGCGTAACCTGCAACTCCGCTTCAAGGTGCTGGATCGTGCGGGTGAGGGCCGGCTGCGAGATATGAAGATGCTCTGAGGCGCGTCGGAAATTCAGTTCCTCGACGAGAACCAGAAAGTAGCGAATATGGCGGAGCCCGATCTTCATGATACCTTTTATGCATCAAAAACTGAGCAATTGATATTATACTTATAGATGCCACCCGGCTAACCTGATTCAACAAGCAATCGGGAGAGATCCTCTGACCCTTGCCGCCAGCACAGCCGCGGCACAGGATGTCACTGTCAATCTCGGATATGCTGCCTCCGAGACCAGCACCTATGCCGTGCTCGCCAACAAATTTGAGGAATTGGTTGAGCAATATACGGAAGGTAGCGTCGATGTGAAGGTGCGCTGCTGCGGTCAGCTGATGGGGGAGGACGAGGCGTTCAAGGCCATGCAGCTTGGCACAGTGGACATGTTCGTCATCACCGGCAACAACATCTCACCGCATTTCCCGCTTATGGATGCGTTTGTGCTACCCTATATCTTCCAGAACAAGGACCATGCCTACCGCGTGCTGGAAGGCGAGGTCGGGCGCGATTTTGCAGAGCAGCTTCAGGCAGCGACAAAAGTGCATCTGCTGACTTACGGCTTTGTCGGGGACCGCGATTTCTACAATTCCAGAAGCCCGATCACGTCGATCGAGGACATGGAGGGGCTCAAGGTGCGTGTCCCCAAGAACCAGGTGATGATCGACACCTACAAGGAATTCGGCGCCGCCCCCATCGCGCTGCCTTGGGCCGACACGCCCACCGCCCTCCAAACCGGCACGGTGGAAGGGGCCGACAACGGCACCTCCTTCATCAAGTCGCAGAAGTTTTACGAGATCATGCCCTATTTTTCGGTGTTGGAGCATTTCACCTATTTTTCTCCGCTCTTCGCCAGTGATCGCTTGATGAACAAGCTGAGTGAGTCGCAGCGTGACGCGGTGATGCGTGCGGCAACTGAGGCGGGCGTCTACCACCGCAAGGAAATGGCCAAACAGATCGACGAGATCCGCACGTTCCTGACCGGTGAGGGCGGCATGGAAACGGCAGAATTCGATCGCTCCGGCTTTATCGAGGCGGGTTTGCGAGTGCAGGATGGCTATGCCGCCGAGAAGGGAGATGCCTTTATCGCCCTTGTTGATGCGATCCGCGCCGAGGCCGAATAAAACTAACATCCACCGCATGGGGGCAACGCGCCGCCATGCCTTTGGCGCCTTTAGGGTGGAGGCAGGGCTATGCTGTCCAAGTTAGACAGATATTTCGAAGAAGTTGTCTGCACAATCTGCCTGACGATCTTGGTCGGCTCTGTCCTTCTCCAAGTCATCTTGCGCTACTTCTTCTCGACCGCCGCCGTCTGGGCTGAAGAGACTGCCGTATATGGAATGATTTTCGCGGTCTATCTCGGCGCGACGATGGCGGTCCGTGAGCGTGCGCATATACGCATCACGCTGCTGGTTAGCCGTCTACCGCGTGTCTTACAGGTCACCGCCGTAGTGCTGGCCGATACACTCTGGGCAGGGTTCGTGATCTTCATGCTCGTGCAGACCACGATTTACACGCAACTTCTGTTCAATGTCACATACATGACTCCCGGCCTCGGGATCGAGCAGCGATGGGTGCAGATGATCATCCCCATGGCATTTGCATTGATGCTCTTTCGCATACTCCAGGTCTATTGGCGTTGGGGTCGTAATGGCTGGAAGGATCTGCCGCTATGAACGGCCCTCTTGTCATGGCCGCGGCCTTCGTCTTTGCAATGGCCATTGGCGTGCCCATTCCGTTTGCCGCCGGACTGGCCACGGTTGCGGGCCTGCTAATCGCCGACATCCCGTTGACCCTGATGGCCCAGGCGGCATGGACCGCGTTCGAGCCGTTTCCGCTCGTTACAATCCCGCTGTTCATTTTGGCAGGCCAGTTGATGGAACAGGGCGGCATGTCCGAAAAGCTGGTCACAATCGCGAAACGTCTCGTCGGGGCCTACAAGGGCGGCATGGGGTTGGTGACGGTGGTGGCTTGCATGTTCTTCGCCGCGCTGTCGGGTTCTGGCCCCGCGACGACGGCGGCCATCGGCTCGATCACCATCCCCGCCATGCAGAAGGAAGGCTATCGCTCACGCTTTGCCGGGGCTATCGCCGCCTCCGCAGGGGCGCTTGGCAGCATGATCCCGCCCTCCAACCTCTTGATCATATTCGCGTTGGTCACGGACGTCTCGATTCCTCGGCTATTTCTGGCAGGCATCCTTCCGGGCCTCGTTCTGGGGTTGATGCTGATGGTCGTGGTCTTTGTGATCTCTTGGAGAAACGGCTATGGTGGAACTGAAGAGCGGTTTCGCTGGAGCCCTCTTCTCTGGGCTTTGTGGGACGGGAAGTGGGCAGTCTTCGCGCCCATCTTGATCCTCGGCGGTATCTATGCCGGCATTTTCACCCCGTCCGAGGCGGCAGCGGTCGCCGTGGCTTATGGTCTCTTTGTAGGGCTCTTTATCTACAAGGGGCTGACATGGGCTAAACTGCTCCACGCGTTCAAATTCACTGCTATCGTCATCGGCACTGTGCTGTTCATCCTAGGATCGACCAAGGCGTTTGGCCAGCTGGTCACGATTTTCGACATTCCCAGCGATATCCTCGCGCTGTTTCAGGGGCTGGTCGCCTATCCCTGGCTAATCATGCTGTTCATCGGGATGTTCTACATCCTCGTTGGCATGTGGCTGGAGAGCATTCCTCAGATCATCATCTTCACCGCCGTTTTCTTTCCGCTGGTCACCAGCCTCGGAATCGATCCGGTGGTGTTCGGCATCTTCACTGTCATGACCTGCGAAATCGGGTTCCTGACGCCGCCCATCGGTGTAAACCTGTTTGTCGCGGCCCGGATTAGCAAGATCACGATCGAGGACATATCTGTGGGGGTGCTGCCGCTGCTCATCCCCTACATGCTGATGATCCTGCTTCTTGTCTTTCTCTCTGGGTGGGTGACTTGGCTGCCCGATCTCGTCTACGGCCCGCAATTGGGGGTAACCGAATGAAAGAAGTCCTCCTGACCGGCTATACCGACCGCCTTTCGGCGCGGGCGGGCGAAGAGATCGCCTTCAAGGTCTCATCCACCGTTGGCGGCCGCTATCGCGCGAGGCTGGCACGTTCGATCTGCGCCGATCCGAACCCGGCTGGCATGGGCATCACCGAAGAGGATGCAAGCGCCTGGTTCGCGCCGCGCGACCTGCCTGCCCGGCATCAGCCGTTCTTTCCGGGCTCCTACGGTCATACGGAGGGCACCATCACGTTGCCCGCTCGGGAAAGCCTGATGCTGAGCGCAACCATCCTCCCCACACATCTCAATGGCCGCGATCAGGCGGTGTTGGCCTGCGGACCGCTCGTCCTGGGGCTGGATGCGGCGGGCTGTCTCTTTGTGGCGGTGGGAAATGCACGGGTCACGGCACGGGTGCCACTGCCGCCGCACCGCTGGACGCGCATCGAGGCCGAGCTGAAAGCTGACAGCGCCAGGCTGACCCAGACATTGCCGCATGTCTGGTCGACACAAGAGGGGCAAAATTCTTCAACGGCAAGATCGAGGCGCCGGCCATTGCAGGCAGGGATGGCTTGATCGCTGCATGGGATCTGTCCACCGCCATCCCGCATAGCCACGTCCCCGCCCTGACTGGGCCGACGTTGCACCTCGTCAACTTTCCCACCCGGGCGATGACTGGCTCACATTGGGACGCCTCGGAGATGTGCTGGCGGCACAAGCCCGAGCATTATGACGCGATCCATTTCCACGAGGACGATATTTATGATTTCGGCTGGCAAACAGATTTCTCCCTAACCGTGCCGGAGGACATGCCCTCGGGCGTCTATGTCATGCATATCGAGGGCGAGGGCGAGGGCGGTAAAGACGCCGTGCCCTTCTATATCTGTCCGCCTAAGGGCACGCGGCACGCCGATCTCTGCGTGCTAATCCCGACCTTCACCTATGTGGTCTACGGCAACCACGCCCGCCCTGATTACGATCCGGCCTGGCAGGGGCGCATGCGAGACTGGGGCGCCTATCCCCAGAACCCGGCAGAATATCGCGATTACGGCCTCTCGACCTACAACACCCATTCCGACGGGTCGGGGATCTGTCATGCCTCGCACCGGCGACCGTTGTTTAACTTCCGGCCCGGATTCCTGACCTTCGGGGCGACGGGGTGTTCGGGATTGCGGCATTTCCCGGCCGACAGCCATCTGATCAGCTGGCTGCACGCCAAGGGCATCCCCTACGACATCATTACCGATCACGAACTGCATGCCGAAGGGGCCAAGGTGCTGGCCGGTTACAAAGCCGTGACCACCACGACCCACCCGGAATACCACACCGCCGAGACGCTGGACGCACTGCGTGATTACCGCGATGCCGGCGGCAATCTGCTCTATCTCGGGGGCAACGGGTTCTATTGGCGTGTCGCGCGGCATGCGGAGAATGACAGCCTGCTTGAAATTCGCCGGGCCGAGGATGGTATTCGTGCATGGGCGGCGGAACCAGGTGAGTATTACAATGCCTTCGATGGCAGCTATGGCGGCCTTTGGCGGCGTAGCGGGCGGGCTCCGCAGGCGCTGGTCGGGATCGGCTTTGCCGCGCAAGGCGATTTTCAAGGGGCACCCTATCAGCGAATGAACTTTGATCCGGCATTCGAATGGCTTTTCAACGGTGTGAAAGAGGATTTCTTCGGTGATTACGGGTTCAGCGGCAACGGTGCGGCAGGCTTCGAGCTTGACCATGTAGATCAACGCATCGGCTCGCCTTTGAACCACGTCTTGCTGGCACGCTCCGCTGGCGACAATCAAGCCTTCATGCTTGTTCCCGAAGAGCAGCTTACCCATCTCACGAATCTGACCGGCGGTTCGGAGCAAGACGCCAAACACGCGGATCTAATCTATTTCGAACTTCCAGAAGGCGGATCGGTCTTTTCGGTTGGATCGATCACCTTCTGTGGCAGCCTGCCATGGAATGATTTCGACAATGATGTTTCGCGCATATTGGAGAATTATTTGGCCTGCAAAATGACGCAGCAATAGCTTACTTCGGGCAAGGCAAGTGCACAATGGCACGGGAAGAGAACCGCTACTCGCGGCACGACGTATGATCGGCAAACAAACACTTCCCGCCCTTTTTCACATTTGTGCCGAAGGCGTCAGGCATCACGAATGCCGTCCGCAAAGAGGCTGACACCAGATACCTGCTGCGAGCACATGAAAACATATGCTCCGGACTTTCTACGCCTGCAGTCGACGAGCGACATGTGAAAAGACCCGATCAATCCTCCGATATCATTCATGCACCATCCGCATGGTTTTCTTCCGAGGAATGGCTCGACGTCCCGGTATAGACACCAGCTGAAATACACGGGACCGATCGCGAAGTCCTAGATTTTTCGTAACTCCCAAGCACCCTCTCCGATAACGGGGGCAAGGGGTACCTGCCGTCAGAGCCGGGCGATGATCTGAGATGGTGACAGGGTCAGGATTTCCAGGATATTGAACCCGTGTTTTCTGGCCGTCGAGATGACGGACCGGATGTCGGCGAATGCCTGC
>JAIVHI010000022.1 GCA_020201155.1 Loktanella sp.
GCGCCCATCGCGATGGAAGACGGCCTGCGCTTTGCCATCCGCGAAGGCGGCCGGACCGTCGGCGCCGGTGTCGTGTCGAAGATCGTCGAGTAAGACGCGGCTTGGGCGCAAGCCCCAGCGCGACCCTCTCGCTCAAAGCAAAAGGCCGCAGCACAAGCTGCGGCCTTTTTCGTGGAACCGCTTCGGCGGTGGACCGGCACAAGACTGCCGGTCACAGAGCCGCATCTTGCCTCGCGACCGGCAATTGCCTAAGCCATTCTCATGTTTCGCGCACCCTGTCTCATCGCTTTGCTTGCCGGCCTTTCTGCGACGCAGGCTGGCGCGCACCCGCATCTCTTCGTCGAGGTGGGCGTGACCGTCGTCTTCGAAGACGGAATGGCCACCGGCGTCAGGCTCGATTGGGCCTATGACGACTTTTTCACCCTGCTGCTGCTGACCGATCTCGGGATCGACCTGGATGGTGATTCTGTCCTGACGTCGGAAGAGGAAGAGATTCTGGCGGCTGCCGTGACGACATGGCCGCAGGATTTCGACGGCGATCTGGACGTGTTGAACGAAGATGCGCCCGTGGCTCTTGCGGGGCCGGCGGACCATGGCGTTGTCTATGACGAGGGGCTTGTCACCGAGGTGCATACCCGGCCCTTCATCGAACCGGTGGACGGTCCGGTCACGATCCGCGCCTACGATTCGAGTTATTACGTGGCCTACACCCTGTCGGGTCCCGTCCAGATCGAAGGTCGCACAGATTGCGACGTGTCCGTCATCCCCCCCGATCTGAACGAAGCCTATTCGTTGGTGGATGAACTGCTGTACGGACGGCCCGCCAGCGACGTCGGGCCAGAGGAAGACTTTCCCGAAGTCGGCATCGCCTTTGCCGAAACGATCACGGTCACATGCGCGGACTAGCGGTCATCGGATTGCTGGCCCTTGGCGCCGCCGCGCTTTGGCTTTGGGGCTTCGGGGGGGCCGATCTGGTGATGCGTTGGGCCAGTGCGACCCAGCGTGATGTCCAGAACGCCATGGCCGCCAGCCTGCGCGCCCTGCGCGCAGGTGACGCGGGCGCCGTGCTGACGCTTTGGACGCTTTGTTTCGGGTACGGTTTCGTTCACGCCGCGGGCCCGGGGCACGGCAAGCTGGTGATCGGTGGCTACGGCGTCGGGGCGCGGGTGACGGCCCGCAGGCTGTCGGTTCTGGCCGTGGTCTCTTCGCTGATGCAGGCGGTCACGGCGATTGTCGTGGTCTATGCCGCGATCTATCTGTTCGGCTGGGGCCGAGAGCAGATGACCGGTGTTGCCGACAACATCATGGCGCCCCTCAGCTATGCGCTGATCACGGGCGTGGGTCTTTGGCTTCTGCTGCGGGGGCTGCGCAGCGCGGTGCGTTTGCGGCAGGCGTCCGTCGCCACACAGGACCACGCACACGCGCATGGAACCTGCGAGACCTGCGGCCACGCCCATGCGCCGACGCCCGAACAGGTGGAAAATGTGCGAACGTGGCGCGATGCGGTTGCCATCGTCGCCAGCATTGCGATCCGGCCCTGCACGGGTGCCATCTTTTTGCTGATTCTGACACATGCGCTGGGGATCGACTGGGCCGGCGTGCTGGGCGCCTTGATCATGGGCATCGGCACGGCCAGCTTTACCGGCTTCGTCGCCCTGACGGCGGTCGCCCTGCGGGAAAGCGTTCTGGCTCAGGCGCTGTCGGGGCAGGGCACGGCCCGCTTGCTGGTCGGTGTCGAAATCGCGGCCGGTGGCATCATCGCGGCGCTGGCCCTGCAACTGTTCCTGCGCGCGATTTGACGGCGCCTGAAGCGTTTCGCGAAAAACCTGAATCACAGATTTTCGCGAAACGCAGTGCTCCGCTCAATCGTTGCAGGCGTTCCGCCTTTCGCCGGTGCCTCAGGTTAAAGGCGGAACGCTTTAGCTCGCCCCGTCCAGCAATTGCTCTGCCCTGTCGGTGACGGCGTCCAGCTCTGTGCGGAAGGTCTGTCTGATCGCATCCCGTTCGGCATCATCCAGTTTGCGCGGCAGTTGCACCGGAAGCTTGCGAAAGACTAGCGCGCCTCGTCCGCCCGCTTTCGGCAGGATCATGCTGTCCCAGGTGCCCAGCACCCATTTGCGGCGCGTCGCGAAGGCATAGACATAAACGGGGCACTGCGTTGCCCTTGCCCATTCAATCGCGGCATCGCGGACGTGCCGCGGGGGACCGGCCGGACCGTCCACCGCGATCCCGATGCTGCATCCGGCGCGGACAAGGCGCAAAACCTCGCGTGCGGCGGCGGCCTTGCCCTTGCCGCCTTTCATGCCGACCGGACGCAGTCCGGCGCGTCGCTGCACGACGCCGCCGATCCTTCCGATGGGTGACCTGTCGTGCAGGCTGAGCAATTCGCCCGCCTCATGCGGCCAGTGAAACGGCCCCATCAGCGATCGCTGATGCCACATCAGGTAAAGCACGGGCCCCTTGTTCAGGTCGGCGCGCAGGTCCTCCAGACCCTCTGTCTGCCAGTCCGTCGTGCGCTGCGCCCGGCGCAGATAGGCGGTCAAGGCACCGCCCAGGCGTTCGGCCAGCCAGTCGGACGACTCGATTCTGCGTCGCAGCCGTCTCAACACGGGCGCTGTCCTTTCTGTCTTGTCTTCATGACGGGTCACTTGTCGCATTTTCGCGCGAGGGTGCAAGTCATGTGCCGACACCCCTTGATCCCTCGGGCGCTTCGGGCTAACCCCTCGCTTGGTCGTAGGGGTATAGCTCAGTTGGTAGAGCGACGGTCTCCAAAACCGTAGGTCTGGAGTTCGAGTCTCCATGCCCCTGCCACGACCACCGGCCTCTTGAGGTGACAGATACACTTCGATGACCGTCCCCGACATCTTCTTTCATATCGGCGCGCACAAGACAGCGACGACCCACTTGCAGCGGTCCATCGGCAACCACCGAGAATCCTTGCGCGACAGGGGTGTCGCCTTTTTCGGCCCCCGCGACTTGCGCGACGCACATCCGACCCTCGGGCAGCGCTTCGGGATCGCACCGAACGCCGGGCGGCAGGTGACCCCGCTTCAGGCCATGGCCGAACGGGACAAGATGCTGGATGGCGCATCCCGTCTGGTGCTGAGCGAAGAGAACTTCATCGGCGGGATCAACAACAAATGGGGCCGGATGTCGGTGCCGCTTTATCGCAATGCGCAGGCGCGCCTGACCGATCTGACCACCAAGATCGCGCCGCAGGGGATGACGCTGGCCCTGGGGGTCCGGCACCCCGCCGCCCTCGCATCCTCGGCCTATGTGCAGCATCTGATGGCGGGTGGGCGCACGGGCCTGCGTCGTTTGCAGCCGCATCTCGACGTGATGGCGATCGACTGGGTGGACCTTTTGCAGCGGTTGTCGGGCGTCGCCGGTGTCTCGCGCCTTTATGTCTGGCGCCACGAGGATTACGACAGGGTCTTCGATCAGATCACCCGGCTTCTGCTTGGCGACGCGGCAGAGGGGATCGACCCGGTCGAGGGGCGGGTTCACATGGGGCTCAGCCATGCTGCTGTTGCCCATATCAACGCCAATCTGCGTGAGCCCGATATCGTGGCCACTGCGCGGGCAAGGTTCCCGATTTGCGATACGCACCCGCCGTTTTCGATCTTCGGTGCCGCGGAAATTGAAAAGGGAGGCAGGCTTTATGACGCACAGGTCCAGCGCATCGCGGACCTGCCGAAGATCACGCTTTTGACCCCGATGCCAAGCCGGACTTGAAATTGCCCAGCGGCCCGCGTATCTGGCCACCAACACCCATGAAGGATCGCCCGATGGCCACCAACCCCGTCAAATTCGCCAACGAAGTTCGCGCCGAGGTTTCCAAGGTCGTCTGGCCGACGCGCCGTGAAGTCGTGATGACGACCATCATGGTCTTTATCATGGCCGCCCTCTTCGCCGTGTTCTTTTCGCTGGTCGACTGGGTGATCCGTTTGGGCCTTCAGGGCGTGCTGGGCTACTTCGGCTCCTGATCCCTCTTGAAACTGCAGGGGCAGGGGGGTATGACGCCCGTGTTCCGAAGGCGCTCCACTCTGACAGGTGGCGCGCCGCTTTAATTTTCGGGACTCGGAAATTTGGAATCACCCGCATTCGGGTGGCAGCGGCAAAGGTGTGCAGATGGCGAAACGTTGGTATTCGGTAAGCGTCCTTTCGAACTTCGAAAAGAAGATCGCCGAGACGATCCGCACGAAAGTCGAGGAAAAGGGTCTTCAGGACCAGATCGACGAGGTGCTGGTGCCGACCGAAGAGGTCATCGAGGTGCGCCGCAACAAGAAGGTCACCGCCGAGCGCCGCTTCATGCCCGGTTACGTGCTTGTTCACATGGAAATGTCGGACGAAGGCTATCACCTGATCAACTCGATCAACCGCGTCACCGGGTTTCTGGGCCCGCAGGGCCGCCCGATGCCGATGCGTGACGCCGAGGTTCAGGCAATTCTGGGCCGTGTCGAAGAAGGCCAGGAAGCCCCGCGCACCCTGATCCACTTCGAGATCGGCGAGAAGGTCAAGGTCAACGAAGGTCCGTTCGAAGACTTCGACGGCATGGTCGAGGAAGTCGACGAAGACAACCAGCGCCTGAAGGTGACCGTGTCGATCTTCGGTCGTGCGACCCCAGTCGAGCTGGAGTTCACGCAGGTGACCAAGCAGGGCTGATCCGGATCAGACCGGCATGTTGTCGGTCGGGTCTGTATCTTCGTCCTCGGGGCTGTCGCGACCCTCGAGCCATGCTTCGGCGGCGTCCCTGTGCGTCGGCGGAAAGCTCTTGATATCCAGGTTCGGGAACATCGCGCCTTCGACCTCTGCTGCCGTGCGCAGCCACGGCGTGTCCGAGATGACGGCGCAGCGGTCGAACTTGGACAACAGCCCGAACAGTTTCGGTAGCCTTACGAATTCCACACCGAAGGCGCCAAAGGTGGGAAATGCAAAGCCGGTGATCGTGTAGAGCATCTTGCCCTGCGTGATGCCTTCGGACTGAGCGATCAGGCTGTCGAGCCCATCCCGCATGTCATCCGCAGCAATTTCGCCTTTGATGGTGATGTCGATACGGTCCGAAGATGTCTTGGTGATATTGATCATGGATGCTCCCCCTAAAGCGAGGTTCATGCTTAGCACAACGGGCGCGTCTTTCCTTGATCCTTGTCAAGACGCGACCCCGCGGGATGCGCTTGCGGAAGTTAGGTGTGTCTGCGCTTTTGGCCGCGTAGGTGCCATGCAAATCGCTTGCAATAAACCGACCTCGCGTGTAGGTGCCCGATCTGTCGTTCTCTGAGCGGCATCCGACGTGGGAGGCTGGACGCTCGCGAGCGCGAAGTCGCACCACACAACGTAAAGCCCGAAGGTCGCGACCCGAGGGCGTTGGACAAGGACATGGCACATGGCCAAGAAAGTCATGGGGACGCTGAAGCTTCAGGTTCCCGCCGGACAGGCAAACCCCTCTCCGCCCGTCGGCCCCGCATTGGGTCAGCGCGGCATCAACATCATGGAATTCTGCAAGGCGTTCAACGCCAAGTCGGCCGAACTCGAGCCGGGCGCACCGTGCCCGACCGTGATCACCTACTACCAGGACAAATCCTTCACGATGGAAATCAAGACGCCGCCCGCGTCCTATTACATCAAGAAGGCCGCCAAGCTGAAATCCGGCTCGAAAGAGCCCGGCAAGTCGACGGCAGGGTCCATCACCGGCAAGCAGGTGCGTGAAATCGCCGAAGCCAAGATGAAAGACCTGAACGCCACCGATATCGAAGGCGCAATGCTGATCATCGCGGGCTCTGCCCGCTCCATGGGCATCGAGGTGAAGTAAGATGGCAAAGCACGGAAAACGCACAACCGCCGCCCGCGAAGCCTTCGCCGGTAAAGAAAACGTCACAGTTTCCGAGGCTGTCAGCCTTGTGAAGGACAACGCCAAGGCAAAGTTCGACGAGACGATCGAAGTCAGCATGGTTCTGGGCGTCGACCCGCGCCATGCCGACCAGATGGTCCGCGGCACGGTCACGCTGCCCAACGGCACCGGCAAGACCGTCCGCGTCGCCGTTTTCGCCAAGGGTGAGAAGGCAGAGGAAGCCAAGGCTGCAGGCGCAGACATCGTCGGCGCAGAAGACCTGATGGAAACCATCCAGGGCGGCGAGATCAACTTTGACCGCTGCATCGCGACGCCAGACATGATGGGTATCGTGGGTCGTCTCGGCAAGGTCCTTGGCCCGCGCAACCTGATGCCGAACCCCCGCGTCGGCACCGTGACCATGGATGTGGCCGAAGCCGTGAAAGCGGCCAAAGGCGGTCAGGTTCAGTTCAAGGCCGAAAAGGCCGGTGTGGTTCACGCTGGTATCGGCAAAGCCTCGTTCGACCAGAAGGCGATCGAAGAGAACCTGCTGGCTTTCGTCGACGCCGTGTCCAAGGCCAAGCCGGCAGGTGCCAAGGGCACCTACATGCGGAAGGTCTCGTTGACCTCGACCATGGGCCCGGGCGTGTCGGTCGATATCGTCTCGGCAACGGGCAACGCCTAAGCCTGATCCGGTCGCAGACCGGACTGCCAAAGTTTGAAAGGGCGGCCCCTTGCGGGGTCGCCCTTCGTCATTCGTGGAACTCTGCCTTCAGCCTCGCGTTTTTCAAATGACGCAACTCAGGAGGCTCTCATGTCAGATGATCATCCAAAGAATGAAGACCGTCGCCCCGACGTGGCGAAAGACGATGCGCCAAAGCCCCGCCAGAAGGCCAAGGACAAATGGCACAATCCCACGGACACGATGAACGAAGGTCCGGCGGGAAGTCCCAATGCAGAAGATCAGAGCCGCAAGAGCTGACGCCTGCTTTACAGGTCGCGTACCAGCATGACCGAGATTTTCGCATGGCTTGCGACTTTTCCGCCGTTCGACGGCCAGAAGTAATCCCCGAATCCGGGTTTGTGCGACGCCATGATCACCAGATCGGCGTCGCTTTCACCGATCGCTTTCAGCAACGCATCGTCCACATCGGTCGTGATATCATGCACGACCAATGCCTTCGTCTCGATAGGGATACCGTGCGCGGTTGCCTGTTCTTGGGCGTAGGCATCCAGCTTTCCCTCGAATTCCTTCGGGTTGTGCGCGATCGAGCCCGGCGCATTGGTTGTCGCTGACACAAGCGTCACCTTGGCACCGTGGTCCTTTGCCTGCTTGAAGGTCACGGACAGGGCACGGTCCAGTGTTTCGAGATGTGCAAGGTCGATGGGTGCGAGGATGTGATTGAACATGGTCAGTCTCCTTTATGTGTCGGGGCCAGTCCAACAGGACTTTGCCCACGGGTCCTTGATCCATCGCAAAGGTGACGGCAAAGCACCACCCGGATTCCGGCCTTCACAAGATGTGAAGCAATCCCTATACGTCGCGCATCGGCATCGCATGTGATTCGTCGCAGGCGTGCCGGTATCGTCCGAGACGGTGGGTTGGTCCTCATGACCGCTAATTCCTGCCTGAGACGGGAAAGACCAGATTGGCCAACGGGTTCTCCGCTGGTTTCACTTTGGCTCCGCCCGTAACACGGACTGTGACCGTTGGGCGTGATCTTCACTCCCGACGAAAATGAGAGCCGGTTCAGGGGCAACCCTTTACCAAACTTGGAGTGAAACTGTGGATAGAGCCCAAAAGGAAAAGCTGGTCGAAGAACTCGGCCAGATCTTTGAAAGCTCTGGCGTCGTCGTGGTGGCACACTACGAAGGCATGACAGTTGCTGAAATGCAGAACCTGCGCGCGCAAATGCGTGACGCCGGTGGTGCAATTCGCGTTGCCAAGAACAAGCTCGCCAAAATCGCCCTCGAGGGCACACCCCCGGCGTCCATTGCCGGGTACCTCGAAGGCATGACCGTTCTCGGCTATTCCGAAGACCCCGTGGCTGCGGCCAAGGTCATGGATGGCTACGCCAAGACCAACGAAAAGCTGGTCATTCTTGGCGGCGCCATGGGTGAGAACGCTCTGGATCCTGCCGGTGTGAAATCGGTTGCTGGTATGCCGTCGCGCGAGGAGCTTATCGCTTCCATCGTCGGCTGCATCGCGGCACCCGCATCCAACATCGCCGGGGCCATTGGCGCGCCTGCAAGCAACATCGCGAGCATTCTTTCGACCATCGAAGAGAAGGCTGCGTAAGCAACTTCATCATGCGCGGGGCATCCGCCCTGACGTTGGAACACACTTAAATACGAACGGAAAAAGCAAATGGCTGATCTGAAGAAACTTGCAGAAGAGATCGTGGGTCTGACCCTTCTCGAAGCACAAGAACTGAAAACCATCCTCAAGGACGAGTATGGCATCGAGCCCGCCGCTGGCGGTGCAGTGATGATGGCTGGTCCTGCTGACGCAGGCGAAGCGGCTGAAGAAAAGACCGAATTCGACGTCGTTCTCAAGAACGCCGGCGCACAGAAGATCAACGTGATCAAGGAAGTGCGCGGTCTGACCGGTCTTGGCCTGAAAGAAGCCAAGGATCTGGTCGAAGCCGGTGGCAAGATCAAAGAAGGCGTGTCCAAGGACGAAGCCGAAGAAGTGAAAGCCAAGCTGGAAGCAGCTGGCGCCGAGGTCGAACTGGCCTAAGCCGGATCGATTTGATTACGAAAGCCCGGGGCGCAGCGATGCGCGCCGGGCTTTTTGTTTGACCGTCTTCAAGCTGGCGTTGAATATGAGAAAATTCATCGTAATGCCCCACTTTTTACAAATTCAGCTCATAATTCTGGTTAGATACTTATACTACGTTCAATGGCGGAAGTGGCTACATGCAAGAAAACCGGCATTTGGTGGGTCTTGGACGGCTTCGGGGCCTTGCGGTGCTCTGCGTCGTTTTTGGACATTCTTTTCACGTTCAATCACTAAATGTCGCTCGTGATACGTTTAACCCTCTTTTTCTAATCGTCGGTTCGGGAACAGTAATTTTTGTCGTGATCGCAGGTGTCCTTTTTCAAACGAAAGCACTTCCTCGTCTGCTTGGTAAAGAAAATCGGACAAGGGATATCCTTCGCCGTCGCTGGTCGGAGCTGAGTGGCATCTACCTGACAATCGGACTTTTTCTAGCGCTCGTTTTCGGGTTTGCTGTTGGCGCAAGAAACGACATAAATCCGCTCATCTACAGTCTGCAGATGATGCTAAACGGTAGTATGGCGCATTCCTACTGGTACGTTCCATTCTTTTTACTACTCATGGCCTTCGCTCCCCTGCACGTCTGGTATTGCCGTAAGCCGCTGCGGACGCAGGTATCGCTTTTTGTGGTTGGCGTTGTTGTTTCGGCGTTTGTACATCGTCCCGCGCCAGACGATATTTTTGCAGTCCTTCATTCTCTTGTCTATTTCTTGCCTGTTTTCTGGTTCGGATTGCTACTTGGCGCCAGCTTTAAGCCAGTTTTGAACTGGCTTCATGGAAAGGAATCTGTTTTGGGATCTGTCTTCATACTCGTGATGGCAGTACAGATGCGAATTGGCCAAGATCGGGCCTATCTACATGAATTCGGGCAGAACTTTGGAGTGATCGACCTTTTCGTAGTGCAAAAAATAGTGTTCGCATTGTTCTTTTTGTCCGTTCTCCATCGTACCCGACATCTCCGGATGAACCTGTTGGATTGGCTCTCACGAAACAGTCTTACTACTTTCTTCATGCATTCGCCGGTTCTGCTGCTTCTCGGTCCAATGCCCCATCTTAGTGGATTCTATCTGCCCGAATTGGTTCTGGTAACAACGATCACAATTTTAGGTGGTGTCCATTTGCATGGGGCTCTGGTTCGAACGTTTGCAGTGCTTCCGAGTAGCGTCAGACGACCTGCTCTTGCGATCAAGGAAGCTCGGTTTTTTGACGCAAAGCCTACAGTAACAGGCTCGTTGCCAATACCCTCAGCCGATCAATAGGTTTAATTTTGGCGGATCAAAGCAGGGTTTCTTATACACGAGTGAATAGTCCTTCATGCGGACACCCGTGAAAAAGAGGGTCCCAATACGGCGACCATTGCGAAGGAAAGAAGACCAAGATTGCGTTCATGGGCTCCATCGATCTTGCGGGTGGGGCGAAGAGGATCGGCGCGGTAAACTGCTGCCCGCAGGTGCAGCCCACTTTGACACCAAAAGGCAGTTTCCGGTGATCAGGGCCCCAGTCGCATGGGTCGGGTCGCTGTGGATCACGACGCCTTCGGACTCTTTTTTGCGGTAGCCGGACCAACATTGGGCGCGCCACCCCGTCCTTTGGTCTGTGGATTGTCACAAAACCTTCACTTGCAACACTGCATTACTTCGATATTCCATGAAATATGGAAAAAGATCTACCGGACCTTCTGACGACACTTGGCCACCCTCAGCGTCTGGCTATCTTCCGGCTGCTGATGCGCCGATACCCTGACCGGGTTCCGGCAGGTGAACTGGCGGCGGTGCTTGGCATCAAGCCAAGCACGATGTCGACCTATCTGGCCGCGCTTCAGCGTGTGCGCCTTGTCGCGCAGGAAAGGTCGGGAACGTCACTTTTGTATCAAGTTCGCATGGCAACAGTCGAACGGATGTTCGGCTACCTCTTCACCGATTGTTGCCGTGGCCGACCAGACCTTTGCATGCCTTTCAGCAACGGAGTGCCTGACATGACCGACCGTAAATACAATGTCCTCTTTATCTGCACCGGCAATTCCGCCCGGTCTATTTTTGCCGAATCCATCTTGCGTGATCTCGCGGGAGACCGGTTCAACGCCCACTCCGCAGGCACATCGCCCTATTCAGAGCTGAACCCCTTTGCGCTGAAGGTGCTGGGCGACAAAGGCCACGACATCTCGGTCCTGCGCTCCAAGAACGTGTCGGCGTTTTCCGGAGCGGATGCGCCGAACCTCGATTTCGTTTTCACGGTCTGCGATCAGGCCGCAAACGAGGAATGTCCCGCCTGGGAGGGGCAGCCGGTCAGCGGGCATTGGGGCATGCCCGATCCGGTCAAGGTGGCGGGCACCGACGCTGAAAAGGCGCTGGCCTTCCAGCAGGCCTACGGTGCGCTGAAGCGGCGTATCGCAACCTTCACGGCGCTGCCGGTCGAAAGCCTCGACCGGATCGCGCTTCAAGCCGCCGTGGACGATATCGGCCGCACCGTAACCGAGGACCTTGTATGACAACCTACGCAGTAAACGGTCTTGGCCGGATCGGAAAACTCGCGATCAAGCCGCTTCTGGACAGCGGCGCCCGGATCGCCTGGATCAACGATGCAGTCGGTGACCCCGAAATGCATGCACATCTGCTGGAGTTCGAGACGGACCGACGGCCAATATCGTGATCGGGGTCAACGACGACACATACGACGCGGGCAAGCACCGGATCGTGACAGCGGCGTCGTGCACCACGAACTGCCTTGCGCCGGTCGTGAAGGTGATCCTTGAGACCTTCGGCATCAAGCACGGGTCGATGACGACGATCCACAACGTGACGAACACGCAGACGATCGTGGACCGTCCCGCCAAGGATTTGCGGCGGGCGCGGTCGGCGCTGAACTCGTTGATCCCGACCACGACCGGGTCCGCCACGGCAATCACACTGATCTACCCAGAGCTTCAGGGACGCCTCAACGGCCATGCCGTGCGTGTGCCGTTGCTTAATGCGTCACTGACCGACTGCGTTTTCGAGGTCGAGCGTGCGACCACAGCGGAAGAGGTGAACGCCGCGTTCAAGGCCGCGGCCGAAGGCGAACTGAAGGGTATTCTGGGCTACGAGACACGGCCCCTCGTCTCGACCGATTACACCAACGACACGCGGTCAAGCATCGTCGATGCGCCTTCGACGATGGTGATCAACGGCACTCAGGTCAAAATCTATGCCTGGTATGACAACGAAATGGGCTATGCGCACCGCTTGGTCGACGTCGCCCTGATGGTGGGGGCCGCGCTGTGACCAAAGCCGGCGCGCGTGACCGCCCCGAAGGACTGTCGGCCTATATCGCCGTCACGGCGGCCTACTGGGCCTTCATGCTGACGGATGGCGCGTTGCGGATGCTGGTGCTTTTGCACTTTCACACGCTTGGGTTTTCCCCGGTGCAGCTGGCCTATCTCTTCATCCTTTACGAGATCGCGGGGATGGTCACCAATCTTGCGGCAGGCTGGATTGCCGCGCGCTTCGGGCTGACATCGACGCTTTACGCGGGCCTTGCGCTGCAGGTGGTGGCGTTGCTGGCACTGACACAGCTTGATCCGGCGTGGACGGTCGCGGCCTCGGTCGTCTTCGTGATGTGCGTGCAGGGGGCCAGCGGCGTGGCCAAGGATCTGGCGAAGATGTCGTCGAAGTCCGCCGTCAAGATCCTCGCACCGACCACGGGTGGCGGTTTGTTCCGCTGGGTTGCGGTGCTGACCGGGTCCAAGAACGCGGTCAAAGGTTTCGGCTTTCTGCTGGGGGCCGCCTTGCTTGCAACCGTGGGGTTCGTCTGGGCGGTGCTGGCAATGGCCATCGTCTTGGGGGCGATCTTGATCGCAGTGGCCCTTTTCATGCCCGGCGGTCTGCCCAAGGGCCGTAAGGGGGCCAAGTTTTCCGAGGTCTTTTCGAAATCATCGAATATCAACTGGCTGTCTGCGGCGCGTGTGTTCCTGTTCGGTGCGCGGGATGTCTGGTTCGTGGTGGGTATCCCCATCTACTTTTACGCTGTCCTGTCGGATGGCACCGTCGAGGGCAATCGCGCGGCCTTTTTCATGATCGGAACCTTCATGGCGGTCTGGGTCATCCTTTACGGCATGGTGCAGGCGGCAGCACCCACCCTGCTGCGGGCGGCACATCGACCGGAGTCGGACCTGATCCGAACCGCGCGAAACTGGGCCGCCGCCCTTTTTCTCGTACCAGCGGCGCTGACGGGGGCGATCCTGCTGTCTGCGGGCCCCGCACTTTGGCTGACAGTCACGCTGGTGGCGGGGTTGCTCGTCTTCGGGGCCTTGTTCGCGGTCAACTCGGCGCTTCATTCCTACCTGATCCTTGCCTTCACGAAATCCGAAAGGGTCACGATGGACGTGGGTTTCTATTACATGGCCAACGCGGGGGGGCGGCTGATCGGCACGCTTCTGTCCGGTCTGACCTACCAGATTGGTGGCCTCGCTTTCGTCATGGGCACCGCGACGGTGATGGTGGCCTTGGCGGTGGTTACGTCAGGGCGGTTGACCGACCAGCCAGATGAACTGCCCGCATGACGAAACCGGATCTCGGGCATTCGCGTAAAATCCACTTGATTTTCACCCCTGACCCTTGCGTTTCCCGCGAATCCCCACTAGATGGGCGATCTGATCCCAACCCGGCCATGCATAACATCACAGACTGACACACACCGCTTATCTCTCAAAGCGCTCTTTTTCGTGCGCTTCGAAAGGTAAGTTGACCGCTTCGGGAGAGATGTTTGGGACACATCTCAGGTATTGAAGCGATCCTGCCGCAAATCGGACGCGTCCTGGCACCCCGACCAGGATGCGTTCTGACATTATTGGAGACCCAGCTCTTATGGCTCAATCCTTCCTTGGTCAGAAGCGTCTGCGCAAGTATTACGGCAAAATCCGTGAAGTTCTTGAAATGCCGAACCTCATCGAGGTTCAGAAATCCTCCTACGATCTGTTCCTGCGCTCCGGCGACAGTGAAACGCCGCTTGACGGCGAAGGGATCAAGGGCGTGTTTCAGTCGGTCTTCCCGATCAAGGACTTCAACGAGACCGCCGTTCTGGAGTTCGTGAAATACGATCTGGAAAAGCCCAAATACGACGTCGAGGAATGTCAGCAGCGCGACATGACCTACAGCGCGCCGCTGAAGGTCACGCTGCGTCTGATCGTTTTTGATCTGGACGAGGACACCGGCGCCAAGTCGGTCAAGGACATCAAGGAACAGGATGTCTTCATGGGCGACATGCCCCTGATGACCCACAACGGTACGTTCGTCGTGAACGGCACCGAGCGTGTGATCGTATCCCAGATGCACCGCTCGCCCGGCGTGTTCTTCGACCACGACAAGGGCAAGACCCACAGCTCGGGCAAGCTGCTGTTCGCTTGCCGCATCATCCCCTACCGCGGCTCGTGGCTCGACTTTGAATTCGACGCCAAGGACCTCGTGTTCGCGCGCATCGACCGTCGCCGCAAGCTGCCTGTCACAACGCTGCTTTACGCGCTGGGCTACGACCAGGAAGGCATCATGGATGCCTATTACGACACCGTTGAATTTACCCTCGACAACAAGGGCACCGCCTGGACGACCAAGTTCTTCCCCAATCGCGTTCGCGGCACCCGTCCGACCTACGACCTGATCGACGCCAACACCGGCGAAGTGATCGCCAAGGCCGGCGAAAAGGTGACCCCGCGCACGAAGAGCTGGTGGATGCCGGCATCAAGACGATCCCCGTTCTCGACATCGATAACATCAATGTCGGTCCCTACATGCGCAACACGATGGCGTCCGACAAGAACATGAACCGCGACACCGCGCTCATGGATATCTACCGTGTCATGCGCCCCGGCGAGCCGCCGACCGTCGACGCGGCTTCGGCCCTGTTCGACACGCTGTTCTTCGACAGCGAGCGTTACGACCTTTCGGCCGTCGGTCGCGTCAAGATGAACATGCGTCTGGACCTCGATGCCGAGGATACGCAGCGGACATTGCGCAAGGCGGACATCGTGGCCTGCATCAAGGCGCTGGTCGAATTGCGCGACGGCAAGGGTGGCATCGACGACATCGACCACCTTGGCAATCGCCGCGTCCGGTCCGTCGGCGAACTGATGGAAAACCAGTACCGCGTCGGCCTGCTGCGTATGGAGCGTGCCATCAAGGAGCGTATGTCCAGCGTCGAGATCGACACGGTCATGCCGCAGGACCTGATCAACGCCAAGCCTGCCGCGGCCGCCGTCCGCGAATTCTTCGGCTCCAGCCAGCTGTCGCAGTTCATGGACCAGACAAACCCGCTGTCGGAAGTGACGCACAAGCGTCGTCTTTCGGCGCTTGGGCCGGGCGGTCTGACCCGCGAACGCGCTGGCTTCGAAGTCCGTGACGTTCACCCGACCCACTATGGCCGGATGTGCCCGATCGAGACGCCGGAAGGCCCGAACATCGGTCTGATCAACTCGCTGGCCACTTTTGCCCGCGTGAACAAGTACGGCTTCATCGAAACACCCTACCGTGTCGTCAAGGACGGTCAGGTGACAGACGAAGTCCACTACATGTCCGCGACCGAGGAAATGCGTCACACCGTGGCGCAGGCAAACGCCAGCCTCGATGCCGACAACAAGTTCACCATGGACATGGTGAACACCCGTCAGAACGGCGAATACACCCTCGCGCCGAACGAGAACGTCGATCTGATCGACGTCTCGCCCAAGCAGCTCGTCTCTGTCGCCGCATCGCTGATTCCGTTCCTGGAAAACGACGACGCGAACCGCGCCCTGATGGGGTCGAACATGCAACGTCAGGCCGTGCCGCTTCTGCAGGCCGAGGCTCCGCTTGTGGGCACCGGCATCGAAGAGGTCGTAGCCCGCGATTCGGGTGCTGCCATCATGGCGCGTCGGTCTGGCATCATCGACCAAGTCGATGCGCAGCGCATCGTTGTTCGTGCGACCTCGGACATGGAGGTCGGCGATCCCGGCGTCGATATCTACCGCATGCGCAAGTTCCAGCGGTCGAACCAGAACACCTGCATCAACCAGCGTCCGCTGGTGAAGGTGGGTGACACGGTTCAGAAGGGCGAGGTCATCGCCGATGGTCCTAGCACCGATCTGGGGGAACTGGCACTCGGCAAGAACGTCATCGTCGCCTTCATGCCTTGGAACGGCTACAACTACGAAGACTCGATCCTGATCTCCGAGCGTATCGTGCGCGACGACGTGTTCACCTCGATCCACATCGACGAATTCGAAGTTGCCGCCCGCGACACCAAGCTCGGGCCGGA
>JAIVHI010000023.1 GCA_020201155.1 Loktanella sp.
GGCTTTCACGGCTTCCATGTCGTGATCGGCACGATCTTCCTGTTCGTATGCCTGCTGCGTGTCTACGCGGGTCACTTCACGCCCGAAAAACACGTGGGTTTCGAAGCCGCCGCTTGGTATTGGCACTTTGTCGACGTGGTGTGGCTGTTCCTCTTTGCCGCAATCTACATCTGGGGCGGCTGATCGCCCTGAAACCAGATTGACTGAAACGCCCGGTCCCGCGACCGGGCGTTTGCATGTCCGGCGCTGTCGGAGCCTCCGGCGGGGATATTTGGGGCAAGATGATGATGGGGGCCTTCACCCCCTGTCCGAAAGTGGCTACATCCGGTTCCGATCCAACGAGCGAGTGCATGGTCCGCAACATCCTTTTCATTCTAGTCGTCGGCCTGGGCGGCGTGGCCGTCCTGCTGTGGCTTGGTTTCTGGCAGCTGGATCGGTTGACGTGGAAAGAAGACATCCTGGCTGATATCGAAGGACGGCTGGCCGCGGAAGCGATCGCATTGCCCGAAGCAGCCGACGAGGCCACGGATGAGTATCGTGCCGTAACTCTGACGGGGCAGGCGACGGACGCGGAGTTGCATGTCCTGACATCGGGCACGGCTGCGGGAACCGGCTATCGTGTCATTTCAGCGTTCGAGACCGATGACGGGCGACGCATCATGCTCGATCAGGGATTGCTGCCGCAGGAAGCCAAGGATGCCCCCCCGTCCTTCGGTCCGCCGACGACCCTGGACGGCAATCTGATCTGGCCGGACGATGTGAATTCGTCGACCCCCGATCCCGATCTGGCAAGCAACATCTGGTTCGGACGCGACGTTGTGGCCATGGCCGGGGTGCTGGACACAGAGCCGCTTATGGTCGTGGCCCGCACCACCCCGGACCCACGGCTGACCGCCCTTCCTGTCGAGACGGTTGGCATCAAGAACGACCATCTGAATTACGCAATAACCTGGTTCATGTTAGCCGCTGTCTGGGCTGTCATGTCCGGTTTCCTGTTTTTCCGCCTGACACGAAGGACCGCCTGATGCGCTATATCTCGACCCGCGGCGAAGCGCCCGACCTGAGTTTCGAAGAGGCGATGCTGACCGGACTGGCGCGCGATGGGGGGCTTTACGTGCCCGAAGAGGTGCCGGCACTGACCGAGGCGCAGATCGCGGCGATGGCGGGGCAGTCCTACGAAGACGTCGCCTACACCGTCATGCGGCCGTTCATCGGCGAGACTTTCGATGACGCGACCTTTCGGCGTTTGATCGCAGAAGCCTACAAGGGCTTTGGCCACGCCGCCCGGGCACCGCTGGTTCAACTCGCGCCGAACCATTTCCTGCTGGAGCTGTTTCACGGCCCGACGCTGGCGTTCAAGGACTTCGCCATGCAGCTGATCGGCCAGATGTTTCAGGAAGCGCTGGGGCGGTCGGGTGATCGGGTGACCATCGTGGGTGCGACGTCGGGCGATACCGGATCGGCGGCGATCGAAGCCTTTCGGGGGCTTGAGAACGTCGATGTCTTCATCCTTTATCCGCATGGTCGTGTGTCCGAGGTGCAGCGCCGCCAGATGACCACGCCGGTGGAGGGCAACGTCCACACGCTGGCCGTGGACGGTGATTTCGACGATTGCCAGGCGGCCGTGAAGGACATGTTCAACGATTTCGCCTTCCGTGAAGAGGTGAAGCTTGCCGGTGTGAACAGCATCAACTGGGGCCGCGTGCTGGCGCAGGTGGTCTATTACTTCACATCCGCCGTCAGTTTGGGCGCGCCGCACCGCAAGGTCAGCTTCACGGTGCCGACGGGCAATTTCGGCGACATTTTCGCGGGCTATATCGCCAAGCGAATGGGTTTGCCGATCGACCAGCTTGTCGTGGCGACCAATACCAACGACATCCTGCACCGGACGCTGCACACCGGTGCCTATACAAAAGAGGGTGTGACGCAGACCATCAGCCCGTCGATGGACATTCAGGTGTCGTCCAACTTCGAGCGTGCGCTTTTCGATGCCTACGGGCGCGACGGCAAGGCGGTGAAGGACCAGATGGCAGACCTGAAGGCCGGAGGCTTCAAGATTTCGCAAGGGGCTTATCAGGCGCTGAAGGACACCTATGACAGCGGTCGCGCATCGGAAGACGAGACCAAGGCCGCGATCACGGGCTACCGCGAACACCACGGTGAGCTTTTGTGCCCGCATACGGCGGTCGGCGTTCATGTGGCCGAGGCGCATCTGGGTGCGACCCCTATGGTGACGCTGGCCACGGCGCATCCGGCCAAGTTTCCGGCGGCGGTCGAAGCGGCGACTGGCATTCATCCCCCCTTGCCGCCCCGTATGGCGGACCTGTATGACCTGCCGGAACGGATCAATCGCGTCGGACACGATCTGGCCGAGATTCAGGACTTCATAAGGACTAGGACACTCTCTTGACCATCGAACTGCACACGCTCTCGAACGGCTTTCGCATCGTGACCGAACACATGCCCTCGATGAAGTCGGCATCCATCGGCATCTGGGTCGGCGCAGGGGGGCGGCACGAGCGGTTGGAAGAGAACGGCATCGCGCATTTTCTCGAACACATGGCGTTCAAGGGCACGAAAACGCGGTCGGCGCTGCAGATCGCCGAGGCGATCGAGGACGTGGGTGGCTATATCAACGCCTATACCAGCCGCGAGATGACCGCCTATTACGTGCGTGTTCTGGAAAACGACGTGCCTCTGGGGCTGGACGTCGTGGCCGACATTCTGCTGAACCCGGCGTTCGAAGACAGTGAAATCGAGGTCGAGCGCGGTGTGATCCTGCAAGAGATCGGGCAGGCGCTGGATACGCCCGACGACATCATCTTCGACTGGCTGCAAGAGGTGTCCTATCCCGATCAGGCGCTGGGTCGCACCATCCTTGGGCCAAGCGAGCGTGTCAGTGGCTTTGGCCGCACTGATCTCAAGCGTTTCGTGGCAGAACACTACGGCCCGAACCAGATGATCCTCGCCGCCGCAGGCGCCGTCGATCACGACGCCATCGTCCGTCAGGCCGAGGCGCTGTTCGGCCATCTGGACAGGGTCGAGCCGTCGTCGGTCATCCAGCCCGCCGCTTTTGCGGGCGGTGAGCGTCGCGAGGAAAAGCAGCTTGAGCAGGTGCATTTCACATTGGCCTTCGAAGGTCCGAATTACCGCGACCCGGACATCTACACGGCACAGATCTACGCCACCGCCATGGGTGGCGGCATGTCATCGCGGCTGTTTCAGGAAATCCGCGAGAACCGCGGCCTGTGCTACACGATCTTCGCGCAGGCCGGCGCCTACGAGGATACGGGCATGACGACGATCTACGCCGGCACCAGCGCCGAGGAGATCGAGAATCTTGCCAACGTCACCATCGACGAGATGAAGCGTGCGGCATCGGATATGTCCGCCGCCGAGGTGGCACGTGCGCGGGCGCAGATGAAGGCCGGATTGCTGATGGGGCTGGAAAGCCCGTCGAACCGGGCCGAACGGCTGGCGCGGCTTCTGTCGATCTGGGACCGGATTCCAAGCCTCGAAGAAGCCATCGCGCGGATCGACAACGTGACCACCGGCGATGTGCGTGAATTTGCGGCACATATGGCGGGGCATGCCGGATCGGCGATGGCGCTTTACGGGCCTGCGTCGTCAGCCCCCAGCCTTGACGATCTGCGGGCGCGTCTGGCGGCCTGATGCTGGGGCGGGGGAAGAAGGTCAGGCTCGACACCGAGCGGCTGGTCCTGCGCCCTCCGCAGCACAACGACTTCAGGCCCTGGGCCAACCTGCGTGCCGACAGCCGCGCCTTTCTGACCCCGTGGGAGCCGACCTGGGCCGACGATCACCTGTCGCGCAAGGGGTTCACGAACCGGGTGTATTGGGCGCAGCGCGCCATCGCCAGCGGCACCGCCGTGCCCTTTTTCATGATCCGCCGGGACGACAACGCGCTTGTGGGGGCCATCACGTTGGACAACATCAGGCGCGGGCCTGCGCAGGCGGGCACAACGGGATATTGGATCGGCGAACCCTTTGCCCGTCAGGGTTACATGCGCGAAGCGATCGAAGCTGTCGTGCACTACGGGTTCCAGACGCTCGACCTCAGCCGGATCGAGGCCGGCTGCCTGCCCGAGAACACGGCTTCGCGCCGGCTGCTCGAGCAATGTGGCTACAAGTACGAAGGCGTCGCGCAGTCCTACCTGCAAATCAACGGGCGTTGGCGGAACCATGTTCTTTACGCCAACCTGCGCCATGATCGACGGGGCCGCACCACTGTTGGATGAGGCAATTTGCCTCTTCATCTCAAGTCTGCGGAGGAGTAGATCGAGCCTATGAAAAAACTCGCTTTGCTTATGGCGCTTGCCGCCGCACCCGCCGTCGCCCAAGACTACACTCTTGGCGACCTGACGATCGCCCACCCGATGTCGTTCCCGTCAGCCGGCATGACCGGGGCGGGATACCTTGCGATCACCAACACAGGTGACGTGACCGACCGGCTTCTGGCGGTGACTGCAGATTTCCCCCGCGTCGAGCTGCACGAAAGCAGTATGGATGAAGACGGAATGATGCGGATGGAGCAGCAGGATTTCATCGAAATCGCAGCAGGTGACACCGTGGTGCTTCAACCGGGTGGCCTGCACGTGATGTTCATGGGGCTGTCCGACCCTCTTGAGGTCGGTGCGGAGATTCCGGCGACACTTCAGTTCGAAAATGCAGGCGAAATCGACGTAGTCTTTCAGGTCGAAGACCGCCCGGCCGAGGGCGAGACCATAGACCACGGCGAAATGGATCACGACTGATGAACCGGTGGATCCTTCCAACCACCGCCGCGGCCGCGCTTGTGGTCGCGGGCGGCTTTGCATGGACGACCTACTTTTCCGGTGGTGACCTGTCCGAATGCACCGCAGGCGCCGTGGCCGGCGGCGCGATCGGCGGTCCCTTTACGCTGATGGATGAGACGGGTCGCGAGGTCACGGATGCGGATGTGATCACCAAGCCGACGCTGGTCTATTTCGGCTATACCTTCTGCCCAGATGTCTGCCCGATCGACACGCAACGGACGGGACTGGCGATCGATCTGCTGGAAGAGCAGGGCTATGATGTGGGGTCACTTTTCATCTCGGTCGATCCCGATCGCGACACGCCCGAGGTTCTGGCGAACTACACCGACAACTTCCACGAGCGGATGGTGGGGCTGACCGGCACCCGCGAGCAGATCGACGCGGCCGCACGGGCCTACAAGGTGGCCTATACCATTGGTGACCAGAGCGATGAATACTACCTCGTCGATCACACGGTGCAGACCTATCTGATGACGCCCGAGGAAGGGTTCATCGACTTTTTCCGCCGGGAAACCTCGGCGGAAGACATGGCGGCGCGGACAGCCTGCGTCATAGACGCGCTATCGTGATCGCGGGGCGGGTTTCCCACCATTGACCCCGTGACGGTCGGGCGCGACTTTCGCCACATGATCCGTGCCGTCATTTTCATTTGCTGCCTTGGCCTGATGGCCTGCACCGATATCCCACGCACCACGCGCGGAGCGGTCGAGCCTTTGCAGTTCAAGGCGGCGGAACTGGCGCGGGCCCAAAAGATCGCCGTTTTCATCCCCGGCGCCCTGTCGTCCATCGACGTCTTCACCGAAACCGACGCATGGGAAGATGCAGGCTATGCCCGCGTCTACTATCGTTATCCCGGCCTTGATGGCATGCCGCTGGACCACCGGATCGACCAAGCGGCGGCGGCGTCGCATATCGCGGATTTCCTGTCACACTATCCGGGGCGGGACATCGCGCTGGTCGGATACTCGACCGGCGGTCCGATCGCCCTGATGGCGGCGGACCGGATCGAAGGGGCGGGCAGCATCCGCGTTGCAGCCCTGTCGACCGGGGTCGACTACGCCGGTGGCCTTGCGACCTTGCTGCGGGGCGGGGGTGATGTGATCCGGGCCGTCGTACAAGCCGGCAGTCTCGAGCGGATGGATGTCTGGAAGGAGTTCTGGGCCGGTTTGCTTTACGGACGTGACGCCTTCCGCGATCCGGCTTTCGAGGACCGGCTGGACGAGAAAATCGCCGAAGGTGAAAAGATCGTGGTGGAACTGAACCGCGAAATTGCGCTGACCCACACGTTGAACCTGCCGACATGGCGCCTGCCGCCGGATCTGAACCTCGACGGGGTGCCCGTGGCCTTTTTCATCGGGCTGCGCGACCCGGTCTTCGCCACGTGGCAGACCCAGGCCTTTGCGCGGCAGGTCGGTGACGTGACGATCTACGGCTACCCCGACGAGGGGCATCTGATTTTCTTCACGCGCCCTGCCGTGTTCGACGACATTCTGGCTTGGGTCGAAGGCGCAGAGCCGGGGTCGCGCTAAAGGTTGCGATTGCGGGCCAGCACGTCGAGCCCCTGCTTGAAGAGATAATGCAGGATGTCGATGAAAATCCAGTTCTCGGCCAGCTTGTCGCCCTCGCGTCGGTAGACATCGACGATGCGCATTTCCGATGGCGTTCCTGCCGTCATCCCCAGATAACCGCCCGCGTTCGTCACGTTCAGGTTGGCCCATCCGAAAAACCCGCCGAAATTGCCTTCTGCGATCCGCGCGACATGGCCGTTGAAGGTCCGGTCCACGATGAATTCACGGAACGGCCCCTGATGCTGTTCGACATAGCGATCGATCGTATAGGTCGCCCCGATGCCCGCAGGCCCCCACCAAAGCATGTCGTCGTGCCAGCTTTCGGCCAGTTCCTCTTGTCGCGTCGCGTATTTCTTCCAGTTGTTGATATGGCCGACCATTCCGTTGATGACGTCCAGAGTCTTCTGTCCCTCGGCGGGGTCTGCCGCGTGATAGAGAAGCCCGTCGTGCGTCATCGGCCCCGGCTGCACCAGATGGGCGCCGGTCTGCGGGGGCAGTGGGTTCTGCCCCGCCTGCGTCATCAGGTGGACGAGGTCGCAGAACTGCGCCGTCTCGACGATGCGGTCGCCCTCGACGCGATGGAACTCGGCGTAGCGCAGCATCGCGATGCGGCGGTGCGGACGGATGCCCAGCAAGGGCGCATCGAAAAGCCCCATGAGATGCCCCATCGAGCAGACCCATACCCCGTCACCCGCGTCGTTGTGTCCTGCGAAAAAGACGTCCTCGCGCCGCTGAAGCGGGGTGAGTGCCGTCAAAAGGGGCGACCAGAAGGTGTCCGCGACCGCTGCGGCCCCGGTCTGTTCGTAGAACGGATGCATGCCGCGCCACTGCCAGTCGGGTGACGTATGTTGGGCAAGCGCCGTGGCGACGGTATCCGGCGCTGCGGCTTTCAGTGCGGCATGATGGGCGCGAACGACCCCTTTTGCCGATTGCAGATCAGTCATGAATGAACCTGTGTGAAGGTGTATTTGTTGCGATATCGCAGCTTCGTCGAAGACAGCGTTTCCTGTGCCAAGGCCGCGTGGCCCGAAATCTGCATGTGTAAATCCCATGATTCAGTTGTCCGCTTCGCGCGGCAGGCCAAAGCTGCCCCAGCCATCGAACTGCACCGCGGGGGCCCATCAGGTCGTCTGCAAATGCGGTCTGGCGGTCGATTCGAAACCTTGCACCCGGAACGGCGGCGCGCAAGCCAATCCAGAAATCCCCGGCTTTGGTCCACGAGCGGCCCGTCACAGCCCCCGCGTTATGGGCTGGGCACCAAGGTCCGGCTTGCCTTCGGCAGCGGGATGATTGCGAACTCGTTGCTGTCTCACATGCGCCTGAACAAGCCCCCTATTGCACCGCCTGTCTTTGCGCCGGTAGGGTTCGGAAAAGCCCGTACCCGTCGGTCAAATCATGTCGGAAATCGATACGGTTTCGATCGTCAAAGCCGGTCCCGCTGGACCGCCGTATATCGCCAAAGGACTGACGCCATGACGAAAATACTCACCACCCACGTGGGTTCGCTGCCCCGGACGCAGACGGTCGTGGATTACATCTTTGCCCGCGAAGCGGGTGAAGACTATGACGCGGCCGCCTTCGACGCCGCCATGACCGCTGCGGTGTCAAAGACGGTGCAGCGGCAGGTCGAAGCCGGGGTGGATATCGTCAGTGACGGCGAGACCTCCAAGATCAGTTACGCCACCTACGTCAAGGACCGCTACACCGGCTTCGACGGGGACAGTCCGCGCAACGCGCCTGCGGACCTCAAGCGGTTTCCGACGTTCCTCGATCGGATCGCCAAGGAAGGCGGCACACCGAAATACGCGCGCCCCATGTGCGTCGGGCCGGTTGCGTCCAAAGGGCAGGGCGGGCTGGAAAAAGATATCGCCAACCTCAGGGCCGCGATGGGGGAACAGGGGATCGAACGCGGGTTCATGAACGCGGCCTCGCCGGGGGTGATATCGCTTTTCCTGCAAAACGATCACTACCCGACGCGCGACGCTTATCTGGCCGCACTGGCCGTCCTGTTCGAGACATCCAACCCGCGCCACGGCCATGAATGGGGCGTGTTCCGCGACCGCAAGGCCGACATCCCCGACGACAAGGTGCTGGTTCCGGGCGTCGTGGACACGACCACGAACTTTGTGGAGCATCCCGAACTGGTCGCCGAACGGATCGGGCGCTTTGTCGATATCGTGGGGGCAGAGCGGGTGATCGCAGGCTCGGACTGCGGGTTTGGGACTTTCGCAGGGTTCGGGGCGGTCGATCCCGAAATCGCCTATGCCAAGCTGGGTGCGCTGGCGGAAGGCGCGGGTCTGGTGAAGTGACGCCTCTTGTCCTGATCCCCGGTATGATGTGCGATGCCCGGCTCTACGGCCCGCAGATCGCGGCGCTTGAGGTCGACCGCGATGTATCGGTTCTTCCGATCACTGAAAGCGATACGGTCGAGGCGTTGGCCGCGGGCGTCTTGCGCGCAGCACCTGACCGGTTCGCGCTGGCAGGGCTGTCGATGGGCGGCATCGTGGCGATGGAGGTGATCCGCCAAGCCCCGGACCGCGTCGAACGTCTGGCCCTGATGGATACGAATGCCGCCCCCGAAAGCGAGGCGGTCAGCCTCGCCCGCGTGCCGCAGATCGCACGCGTGCGTGCCGGAAAGCTGCGCGAGGTCATGCGCGACGAGTTGAAACCGATGTATCTGGCCGACGGGCCGGGCAATGAGACCCTGCTTGCGATCTGCATGGAAATGGCGATGGACCTGGGCCCGGATGTCTTCGAGCGCCAATCAAGGGCGCTGCAGACCCGCCCCGACCAGCGCGAGGCGCTGCGCCAAATCGCGGTGCCGACGCTTGTTCTTTGCGGCGCGCAGGACCGGCTGTGCCCTGTCCACCGGCACGAATTGATCTGCGAACTGATCGATGGGGCCACGCTTCGGATCGTGGATCGGGCGGGGCATTTGCCGACGCTGGAACAGCCCGAAGCCGTGAACGCTGCCCTTTCGGATTGGCTGAGGGTGGCGTGACCTTTCGCGGTCTGGACGCTGGTGGAAGAACGATCCATCTAGGACGGCAAAGGAGCCGCCGATGCTGAACGCCGTGACCCCCGACCTTGAGGCGCACCTGCGCGCGACCCTGCCAGCCGCCGCGATCCGCGCCGAGACGGCGGCCTATTTCGAGGAACCGCGCGGGCGCTGGGCCGGGCAAGGCTTCGTGGTCGCCCCGGGATCGACCGAAGAGGTGGCTGCCGTGGTCACCGCCTGCGCCGAGGCCGGTGTCGGTATCGTGCCATATGGCGGCGGCACCGGGCTGGTGGGCGGACAGATCGCGGGTGAAGGCCCCCCCTGTGTCGTGCTGTCGCTGGAGCGGATGAACCGGATCCGCGAGGTTTTCGCCTCCGAGAACGTGCTGGTCTGTGACGCGGGGGCGATCCTCAGGGACGTGCAGGACAAGGCCCAATCCATCGGGCGGCTGTTTCCCCTGTCACTTGCATCGGAAGGGTCCGCGCGGATCGGTGGGCTGCTGGCGACCAATGCCGGTGGCACCAACGTCCTGCGCTACGGCAATGCGCGGGCGCAGTGCCTGGGGCTCGAGGTCGTGCGCCCCGACGGGTCGATCTGGCATGGGCTGACGCGGTTGCGCAAGGACAACACAGGCTACGACCTGCGCGACCTCTTCATCGGGTCCGAAGGCACGCTGGGTATCATCACTGGTGCTGCGCTCAAGCTCGTGCCGCAGCCAGCGGCAATGGGGGCCGCGCTGATGGCGGTGCCCTCGCCCGAGGCCGCGCTGGACCTGCTCGCGCTGGCGGGCGACCGGATCGGGGACGGCATTTCCGCCTTTGAGCTCATGCACCGGCAGGGCCTCGATTTTCTGGACGAGGCGGGCATGACCTACCGCGACCCCTTCACGGATCGCCCCGACTGGATGGTGCTGATCGACGTCGGTCTGCCGAAAGGGCTGTCACCGGACGACGCCCTGACGGGGCTGTTCTCATCCGTGCCGGAAACGCGGCATTGGCAGAGCTTGGCGATTTGCGGATCAACTGCTTTGGCCATCTGGGCGACGGCAACCTGCACTACAACGTCTTTCCTGCCCGCGGACGCGTCAAGGAAGACTATCTGAAGCTGCGCCCCGCCATCAAGAAAACGGTGCATGATCTGGCGCACGGTGCTGCGGGGTCGGTCAGCGCCGAACACGGCATCGGGCGGCTGAAGGTCGACGATCTGGAAACCTATTCCGACCCGGCGAAGCTGGCCATGATCCGCGCGATCAAGGCCGCACTTGATCCGCAGGGCATCATGAACCCCGGTGTGATCGTCAGGGCGTAATCCGGTTGTGCGCTGACGCGCATGACTTGTCCGGCGCGGAGGTGGGGCGAGCCCGAGGCTTTGATGTTGTGCGGAGGCTGGGGCGGGATGCCTCCGGCGGGGATATTTGGGGCAAGATGATGCGGGGTCAGTCGCCTTCGAAAGCGCAGAGTGTGTGAACGTCAATGCCAAGCGCTTCCAGCTTGGCCCGACCACCCAGATCGGGAAGGTCGATGACGAAGGCGCAGCCGATGATCTTGGCCCCCATGCGTTCGCAAAGCTTGATACCCGCTTCGGCGGTGCCGCCCGTGGCCAGCAGGTCGTCCACGATCAGGACGGTTTCACCGGGCTGGATCGCATCGGCGTGGATCTCCATCACGGCCTTTCCGTATTCGAGCGTATAGTCCTGTTCCAGCGTCTGGCCGGGCAGCTTGCCCTTCTTGCGGATCGGCACGAAGCCGACCGAGAGCTGGTGCGCGATCGCGCCACCAAGGATGAAGCCCCGCGCTTCGAGCCCTATGACGCGGTCTATGGGAAGCCCCGCATAGGGGTGCAACAACTGGTCTATGGCGATGCGAAAGCCGCGCGGATCGGCGAAGAGGGTGGTGACGTCGCGGAACATGATCCCTTCGTGTGGAAAGTCGGGGATCGTGCGGATGTAGTCTTGGACGGTTTTCATCATCACTCCTTGAGGACGCGGCCTGCGACGGCATCCAGTTTTGCGACCAGTGTCGGGTCGCGTTTGTCGGCTGTGGTCATGATCGCATGGTCGAGCGCCCGATCGCAGCCCGCCCTGCAAGACTCTTCCAGCAGCGCTGGCAATGCGGCCACCATGTCCTGCGCCTTGGTGCCGTTGCCCTTGAGTGTCGCGATCACGTCCGAGACGTCGACGGCGCCATGGTCGGGATGCCAGCTGTCGTAATCGGTGATCATGGCAACCGAGGCATAATGCAACTCTGCCTCTCGTGCGAGCTTGGCCTCGGGCATGTTGGTCATGCCGATCACGTCGCAGTGCCAGACGTCACGGTAAAGGCGGCTTTCGGCCTTGGAGGAGAATTGCGGGCCTTCCATCGCAAGGTATGTGCCGCCCTCGTGGACGGTTGCACCCGCTGATCGGGCCGCCTTGGCGCAGGCGACCGACAGGGCCGGACAGACGGGATCGGCCACACTCACATGGGCGACGCAGCCCGTGTCGAAGAAGCTTTTGTCGCGGGCGAAGGTGCGGTCGATGAACTGGTCGACGATCACGAAATCGCCGGGTGCCAGGTCTTCGCGAAAGGATCCGCAGGCGCTGACCGAAACAAGGTGGGTCACGCCGCAGCGCTTCAATGCGTCGACATTGGCGCGGTAGGGCACAGTGGACGGCGTGAAGCGGTGGCCGCGTCCGTGTCGGGGCAGGAAGCAGACCTCCATGCCGCCGATCCGGCCCGACAGGATGGCGTCGGAGGGCGTGCCGAAGGAAGACCCCATTTGCGTCCAAACGGCGTCTTGCAGGGCGGCCATGTCGTAAAGCCCCGACCCACCGATGATGCCCAGTTTGATCGTCACGCTGCATGCCTCCGGTCCGACTTCCGGCTTACTCTGACCTTGGCCGGTCGCAGGGTGCAAGCCCTTATCCGGGCCCGACCGGGAGGGGCGGCTGCAGGCCATTGATTGTGGCAAAAACCTGATGTAGGCAAAGGGCACGCTCGCTCCGGGTTCACGGTGCGCGCGATCCATGGAGCAGGGAATGAGAGGTCTAATGGCCTTGGCCGCATACGAGCGGTCGATGAAACAGGTTGCGGTGGTGCTGGGTGTCGGTTCGACGCTGGCGGTGGTGCAGGGTTGGGTTCTGTTGGCGATGTGCCTGAGCCTGCCATTTTGCCTGATCTGGGGCTTTTGCGGATGGCTTCACGGTGAACCGCAGCTCAAATGGCTCAATATCATGTTCACGGTGTTCTACATCTACGGGTTGGCACGCTACTTCTGGCTCTAGCCGCCGGGACGCTTGAGGCTGAAGACTTCAGTCACGCGGGCGTAGTCACGGTAGCCGAGGCGCGACAGGGGCTGGAAAGCCGTGACGTCGAACATGCCATCCACGATGGCCTCATCCCGCATATGCACGCCGGTCACTTCGCCCAGGACCATGAAGTTGTGCTCGCCTTCGAGCTTGACGATCTGGGTCATCCGGCATTCGAGGTTGGCGGGGGCGGCTGCGACGCGCGGGCAGTCGATGGTTTCGCACTGCACTTTCTCCAGCCCCGCGTGCCGGAATTCGTCACGCTCTTTCTCCCACGGGCCCGAAGTCGCGTTCATGGCGTCGCGCAACGCGTAGGAGACGACGTTGACGCAGAAGACGCCGGTTTCGCGGATATTGGCGACGCTGTCCTTGGTGTCGCCGCGGTCGTCCTTGGCCGAGGTTGACGAAAACATCACCTGCGGCGGCGTATAGGCCGTGGCGTTGAAAAAGGAGTAGGGGGCAAGATTGTCGCCTACGGTCCCGCGCGTGCTGATCCAGCCGATGGGGCGGGGCGTGATGATGGCATTGAAGGGGTTGTGCGGCAGCCCGTGGCCGTCTTCGGGGCGGTAGAACATGGTCGGCGTGCCTTTCAAAACGTTTGCCCGTTGATGCCTGTCCGCAGCCGTTGCATCAACGGCCAAAATCGCGATTGATGCCGCCATGAGAATATCCGCAGAGACGCCCACCGATCAGTGGGAGGTCGAGAACCTCTTTGACCTGTGCTTTGCGCCCGGACGGTCTGCGCTGTCGTCCTACCGGCTGCGCGACGGGGTGCCCCCCGTGGCCGATCTTTGCCTTGTGGCCCGTGACGACGGCGGGATCCTTGGCGGTGCGATCCGCCACTGGCCCGTCAGGATCGGGCGGGACCGCGCGCTTCTGCTGGGGCCGGTGGCAGTGCATCCGACCCGGCAGGGCGAGGGTCTGGCGGCGCAACTGATCGGCAGTTCGGTGGATCTGGGGCGAGAGCTGGGCTGGGAAAGGGTCCTGCTGGTCGGGGATGCGCCCTATTACGGACGGTTCGGTTTCGAACGGCTGACGGGGCTGGTCATGCCGCCGCCGACCAACCCTGACCGGGTTCTGGGGCTGCCGTTGGTTCCGGGCGGGTGGGACGGCGTGGCTGGGGACGTGACACGCGACATGGATTGAAACGCACGGCAGGGTCCCCATTTATCAATCATGAACAATGTTGAGCCAGACATGAAAACCGTGAACCCCGATCCGGCGCCCAAACCGCTGACACCAGACGCGGAGGCCGCGATCAAGGCCCTCGCGGGCCGCCAAAGCCGTGCGAGCGGCCTGTTGATGCGGGCGATCAATTTCGCTGGAAAGCAGGTCGAAGATACGCTCAAGCGGTTGCCAAAGGGCGCGCGCGGTCAGATCGACGGCGCTGCCCGCATGGCCTTGCGTCAAAGCTACGAACTCGCGGCACGCAGCCGGACAGGGGTTTTGGCCGACCGGGTCAGGACCGACAACATGCACAAGGCGATGGCCACGGTTTCTGGGGCCCTGGGTGGCTTCGGTGGATTGCCCACCGCGCTGGCCGAACTGCCCGTCGCCACCACCGTGATCTTTCGCGCCGTGCAGGGGGTCGCTGTGCAATACGGCGAAGACCCGTCGAGCGAGGACACCCGACTGGAATGTCTTGCCGTCTTCGGTGCTGGTGGTCCGGGCGAAGAGGATGATGGCGTGGACACGTCCTTTTTGGGCGCGCGTCTGGGTCTGACCGGACCTGCGGTGCACGGTTTGATCGCAAGGGTCGCGCCGCGCTTTGCGGCCGTTCTCAGCCAGAAACTTGCCAGTCAAGCCGTTCCGATCATCGGTGCCGCGGCCGGGGCAGGGACCAATTACGCCTTCACCGGCTACTACGTGGAAATGGCGCATGTGCACTTCGGACTGCGGCAGCTGGCGCGCGAGCACGGCGACGAAGCCGTGCTGAATGCGTTTCACGCGCATCTGGCCACGGCGCGAAAGCCGGTAAACCGGGCCTAAAGCCGTGTCGAGACCCAGTCGGTGACGGCCTCTCGCACGGATTGGGCACCCGATTTCATCGCTTCGTCGATGACGGCAGAGGCTTCAGCCAGATTGACCTGACGCAGAAGGTGCTTGACCGGACCGATTGATGCGGGACGCATCGACAGAGACCGGAAGCCGATCGCGGCGAAACACAGTGCTTCGATCGGGCGCCCGGCGTCTTCGCCACAGAAGGAAATGGGCGTACCCGCCGCTTCGCAGCGTCCGACCACCATCTTCAGGTAATTGAGAAAGCCCACGTTCAGCGTGTCGTAGCGCTTGCGCACCAATTCGTTCTCGCGGTCCGCTGCATAGAAGAACTGTTTAAGATCGTTGCCGCCGACCGAGATGAAGTCGACCTCTTCGAAAAAGCTTTCGGGTGCGAACCCCAAAGACGGCGTTTCCAGCATCGCGCCCACCTCGAGCTTGGAGGGCAGGGGGTTGCCCAACCGCTGCTCCCGCGCCAGCACCTTGTTCAACTCGGCCTTGGCCGCGCGGAACTCGCTGCGCAGGGTCACGAAGGGAAACATCACGGACAGGGGCTTGCCATCGGCGGCGCGGATCAGCGCCTGCAATTGCATCCGTAGGATCCCGGGCTTGTCCAGCCCGACACGGATCGCCCGCCAGCCCATCGCCGGGTTCGGCTCTTCGTTGGGCTTCATGTAGGGCAACACCTTGTCCGACCCGATATCGAGCGTGCGGAAGCACACGCGCTTGCCATCGGCCGAGGCCATCACGCGGGCATAAAGCGCCGACAGCTCGGCGCGGCGGGGCATCTGGTTGCGGATCAGGAATTGAAGTTCGGTGCGGAACAGCCCGACGCCTTCGGCGCCCGAGCCTTTCAGCGACGGCAGATCGGCCATCAGACCGGCGTTCATAAAGAGCCCGATCCTGACGTCGTCGCGGGTGGTTGCAGGTTCTTCGCGGATCGAGGAATAGCGTTCCTGCGCGCGGGTCTGCATCGCCAGCTTGTCGCTGAACGCGGACTGGACCGTGTCGTCCGGGCGCAGGTGAACCACGCCCTGTTCGCCGTCGACAAGGATGGGGTCACCGTTCAGGGCCTCGGTCGTGATGCCCTTTGCGTTGATGACCAGCGGAATGGCCCATGCCCGCGCCACGATGGTCGCATGCGACCCGACGGACCCTTCTTCCAGCACGATCCCGCGAAGCGATTTGCCATAATCCAGAAGTTCGCCGGGGCCAATGTTGCGGGCCACGAGGATCGGGTTGTCCGGCATCTCGGCGCCGGTTTCAGAGCCTTGCCCGGTAAGGATGCGCAGCAGGCGGTTCGACAGGTCGTCGAGATCGTTGAGCCTTTCGCGCAGGTAGGCGTCGCCGGACTGGTTCAACCGGGTGCGGGCCAGCGACTGTTCCTTTTCGACCGCCGCCTCTGCGGACAGGCCGTTGTCCACGTCCGCTTCCATTCGCCGCATCCAGCTTTTGGAGTTGGCGAACATGCGGTAGGCTTCGAACACCTTTTTCTGCTCGATCGAGACGGTCGTCTGGTCCGTCAGCATCTCGTCCACGGACATGCGCAGGCTTTCGATCGCTTCGCGCAGGCGTTCCTTCTCGGTCTCGGGGTCGTCCGAAATCGGGTTGGTCACCACCACGCGCGGTTCGTGCAGGAACACCTTGCCCGCGCTGGCACCTTCCTGTGCGACCGTGCCGCGGAACATGACCGGTTGCTGATGGCGGGCGGACAGGGCCGCGCCTTCACCGATGAAGGCACCCAGTTCCGCCATTTCGGCCAGCACCATCGCCACGACTTCGAGCGCGTAGACCTCATCCATGGTGAAGCCGCGTGCCTCTTTCGACTGGACGACGAGTACGCCCAGCGTGTCGCCAAGGCGCTGGATCGGGATGCCGCAGAAGCTGCTGTAACGTTCCTCGCCGGTTTCGGGCATGTAGCGGAATCCGCGTTCCGCAGGTGCGTCGGCGGCGTTCACCACGCGCCGCGTCTTGGCCACGCGGCCCACCAGACCCTCGCCCAGTCGCATCCGCGTCTGGTGCACGGCCTCTGCCGCGAGCCCTTCGGTCGCGCAGAGTTCCAGCGTCTCCGGGTCACGGAACAGGTAGATCGAGCACACTTCGGTCTGCATCGAGCCCGCGATGAGTTCGACGATCTTGTTCAGCCGTTCCTGCCCCTCGGAGTCCTCGGCCATCGCGCGGCGCAGGCGCCCCAGCAGCTTGCGGCTCTCGGTTTCGACTTTATCGGCCATTTCGTCCCCAACTCGCTCCGCACCACCTATAGGGGAAGTCGCGGGGGTGGGGAAAGAGGCGATCAGCCGTGGTCATGCCGGCAAGTGCCGGGATTGCGCAGGATCCGAACCGGGCAGTCCGACCGTTCGACGTGGAAAAACCGCGGCGGTCTAGCCCGCCTTGTCCAGTTCAAACGCGTCGTGCAGCGCCTGCACGGCCAGTTCCATGTACTTGCGGTCGATCAGGACACTGACCTTGATCTCGGAGGTGGTGATGACCTTGATGTTGATACCCTCGTCGCGCAGCGTCTGGAACATCTTGGCCGCGACGCCCGCGTGTGACCGCATGCCGATACCGACGATGCTGACCTTGGCCACGCCTTCGTCGGCGACCAGATCGTGAAAGTTGATGGCGGCACTTTCCTTGGCCTCTTCCATCGCCTTTTGCGCACGCCGGACCTGATCGACAGGGCAGGAAAAGGTCATGTCCGTGCGCCCGTCCTCCGAGATGTTCTGCACGATCATGTCGACGTTCACGCCCGCTTCGGCCAAGGGGCCGAAGATCGCGGCGGCGATGCCGGGGCGGTCGGCCACCGAGATCAGCGTCATCTTCGCTTCGTCGCGGGAATAGGCCACACCGGCCACCACATTGGATTCCATGATTTCCTCCTCGTCGCAGACCAGCGTGCCGGCGCTGTCCGACGGTTCCTCGAATGATGACAACACGCGCAGGCGGACCTTGTACCGCATCGCCAGCTCGACCGAGCGGGTTTGCAGCACTTTCGCGCCCAAGGATGCCAGTTCCAGCATTTCCTCGAAGGCGATGCGGTCCAGCTTGCGCGCCTTGCTGGTGATGCGCGGGTCGGTGGTATAGACGCCGTCCACGTCCGTGTAGATGTCGCAACGTTCGGCCCCGAAAGCGGCGGCGAAGGCGACGGCAGTGGTGTCCGACCCTCCGCGCCCCAGTGTCGTGATCCGGCCTTCGGGGCTGATGCCCTGAAAGCCCGCGACCACGGCAACCCGCATGCCTTCGCCGAACTTGGCCGTGATGTTTTCGGGCGGAATCTCTTCGATGCGGGCGCTTGAATGGGCGCTGGTCGTCTTGACCGGCACCTGCCAGCCCTGCCACGACCGGGCGGGGATATCCATTTCCTGCAGGCGCAGTGCCATCAGGCCCGCCGTCACGTTCTCGCCCGCGGAAACCACCGCATCGTATTCGCGGGCGTCATAGAGCGGCGAGGTCTCGTTGACCCAGCCGACAAGTTCGTTGGTCTTTCCCGACATGGCCGAGACGATGACGATCACATCATAGCCATTCGCCACCTCGAAGGCGACGCGCTTGGCGGCCCGTGCGATGCGGTCCAGATTGGCGACGGATGTGCCGCCGAATTTCATGACGAGTGTGGGCATTCAGTGTCCCCGAAGTGTGCGGGGCTTCCCATAAGCGGAAGTGGCCCCAAGGGCAATCGGGGATCAGAACGGATGCGGCTGCCCGTCGTGGGTTTCGAAACAGCCGGTGTTGCCAAGCGACAGTGCCGCGAACCGGTCCGTCAGACCTGCGACCGACTCCGCCACCGTGATGGCGGCCGTCTCGCCCCCCATGTCGGTCTGCACCCAGCCGGGATGGTAGCTGCCCACCGCGATACCATCGCCCTTTAACTCCTGCGCCAGATTGGCCCCAAGGTTGATCGCCGCGGCCTTGCTGGCGCAATAGATCAGCCGCCCGCCGCTGGCGATGGTCGAAGACCCCAGTTGCGACGCGATGATCGCCACCTTGCCCTTGGCCGCGCGCAGGTTCGGCAACAGCGATTGCACGGTCAGAAAAACGCCCGTGACGTTTGTGGCCAGCATCTGCGCCCATTTGTCCGCAGGATAGCCGTGGTCGATCTCGTCATCCCGGTCGAACAGGACACCTGCGTTGCAGACCAGAAGGTCGATCGGGACCCCGTCGAGCTTGCCTGCCATCGCGCATTGCGCCTCGGGGTCCGTGACGTCCAGCGTGATCCAGTCGTCGCCCGCTGCGCCGCGCGTCGTGCCGATGGTGCGTTCACCGGCGGCGCGGTAATGGTCGAGCAGCCCGCGTCCGACGCCGCGGTTGGCGCCTGTGATCAATATCGTCATGGCTGGTCCTTTCAGTTCGTCTTTTTCGTCGGAATGAACGGCAGAGGCATCACCGGCACGCCGTCGGCCAGCAGGCTTCTGGCGTCCTTGATATTCGCCTCACCGTAGATGGCGCGGTGTGGCGCGTCGCCGATGTGCATCTTGCGCGCCTCGGCGGCAAAGCGGGGGCCGACGTATTCCGACGTCGCCTCGATCTTGTCGCGCAGGTCTTTCATTTGCGTTTGCGGCGCCTTCATGGAGGTCTGCACCGAGGGGGCCATCACCGTCTTTTTGACATCGGCATCACCGCAGACGGCACAGGTCACATGGCCGCCGGTCCGCAGCGTGTCAAAGGCGCCCGCCGACTGGAACCAGCTTTCGAAGGTGTGATCCTGTGGGCAGGTAAGCGTGTATTTGATCATGTTTCAATCCTTCCACCCTACATAGTGCAGCGCGGGGTGGACGCAATCAGGTCGGTGGGTCGAATTCGCGTATGATCTTGGCCAAAAGCGGGTCGGGCACACGTTTCGCGGCCTTCTTGCGGCTCATCCATATGCGGTCGCGCTGGGCATGCTCCGGAAAGATGTCGTGCTCTTCCGTCACTTCCAGCGGATAGATCATCACCACGACCGGCAGCCGGCGGGTCGGCAGAACCTTTCGGTCGGAATAGACCCCGACACAGTGCTCCGACACGATTCCGACAAGGCCGGCCTCTTCCCATGCCTCGATCGCGGCGGCCTGACTGGGCGTCTTGTCCGCCATCGGCCAGCCTTTCGGCAGGATCCACCTTTGCGTCATGCGCGAGGTCACGAGGCAGACCTTGATCTTGCCGGCATCATTTCGCTTCCAGCACAGCGCGGCGAACTGGGCCCGTACCTCGCGCTTTTCGCCCTTGCGCAGCCGCAGCGACAGACCGCCGCGTTTCGTTCGGGCAAGACGTTTGAGAGTGGCAGGGCGCTTCATTCGTCTTAACTAACCGGGTCATGAACGTAGCCGCCACTGTGCAGTCTGGACGCGGAATGAAAACCCCGCTTTTTATCGGGTCCGAAATCTATCGGCATTCGACCTACGGTGATTGGCATCCCCTGCGCATCGCGCGCGTCTCTACGGTGATCGACCTTGCCCGCGCGATGGGATGGCTGGATCAGGAGACCTACGTCACATCGCCCCGCGCCAAGCCCGCGGCCCTGACCGGGTTCCACACCCCCCGCTATCTGGCAGCGCTCCAGCAGGCCGAGGCCGATGGCGCGGTCAGCGAGGCGGTCCGCCGCCGCCATCACCTTGGCACTGCGGCAAACCCCGTCTACCCCGAAGTCTACCGGCGGCCCGCGACCGCCGCGGGGGCGTCGCTTTGGGCCGGAGAACGGCTGCAGGGCGGCGGCGTGATCCATTCGCCGGCTGGTGGCACGCATCACGGCCTGCCGGATCGGGCGAACGGGTTTTGCTATCTGAACGACGCCGTACTGGCGATCCAGTCTTTGCGGCGGAACGGCGCGCAGCGGATCGCCTATGTCGATATCGACGCGCATCACTGCGACGGTGTCGAATATGCCTTTGCAGACGATCCCGAAACCTTGCTGATCTCGACCCATGAAGCCAACCGATGGCCACGGACCGGACCGATAGAGGCGGTCGGGGCAGGCAATCTCTTCAACCTGCCGGTGCCACGCGGCCTGCACGATGACGACATGGCCCTGATTCGCGACACCGTGATCCTGCCTGCCGTTGCGGCATTCCGGCCGGACGCCATCGTTCTGCAATGCGGTGCCGACGCGGTACTGGAAGACCCGCAATCCAAGCTCGCCCTGTCGAACAACGCCCATTGGCAGATCGTAGAGGCGCTTCGCCCGCTGAGCCCGCGCTACCTCGTGCTGGGCGGTGGCGGCTACAATCCGTGGTCCGTCGGGCGGCTTTGGACAGGGGTCTGGGCCACGCTGACAGGTGCTGAAATTCCCGACGTTCTGCCACCGGCGGGACGGTCCGTTCTGCAATCCTTGCGGTGGGAAGGGCAGCGCCGCATCAAGGAACCACCCATGTCCTGGACCCACACCCTGCGCGACACGCCGCGCACCGGACCGATCGCCGAAGAGGTGCGCTCCGGTGCTTCGCACCTGGCTGCACGCCTTGCGGCCGTGATCTAAGGTCATGACGCTGGCAGAGTTTCCAAGCCAGTCGCCTCAAAGGTTGTTGGGTGGTGTGGAGGCGAGTACCGGAATCGAACCGGTGTGGACGGATTTGCAATCCGTCGATGACGTGTTGCAACCAAGTAGAAATGTCCGTCTTTGCGCAAAGTAGAAATGTCCCACCCGGTG
>JAIVHI010000024.1 GCA_020201155.1 Loktanella sp.
CGACTGGTCGGCCTAGGCGGCCTGCGAGGATTCGCGTTCGGTCAGAAGTGTGTGCAATGTGGCCGGGTTCGCATTGACGCGCAGCTTGTTGCAAATGTCCTCGTTCCGCATGGTCCGCGACACAAGGGCAAGCGCCTTGAGATGCTCGACTCCCGCTTCCTCTGGGGCAAGCAGGGCAAAGACCAGATCGACAGGCTGACGGTCGACCGAATCGAAATTCAGCGGCTTTTCGAGCCGCAGAAACACGCCGCGCACGCTGTCGATTTCTTTCAGGCGAGCATGCGGAAGGGCGATGCCGTGACCAACGCCAGTCGGGCCAAGGCCCTCGCGTTCGATCAGGGCATCGATGACGGTGGTGGGATCGAGGCCATAGGCGGATTCCGCCACGGCCCCGAGGTCATGAAACAGGCGTTTTTTGCTGGAGCACCCGCCAAGAACGCGTACCGCGTCGCTGCGCAAAAGATCAGCTAGCTGCATAATCGTTCATTCCCATTGGTGGCTGGTCAGCGGCTGTTGCGCGGATCGACCCAGCCGATATTTCCATCGTCACGCCGGTAGACCACATTGACGCCGTTGTGTTTTTCGTTCCGGAACACCAGCAGAGCACTGTCCGACAGTTCCATCTGCATCACGGCTTCCCCAACAGAGATCGTAGGAACCTTTGTTTCGGTTTCGGCCACGATAACGGGTGTATGATCCTGCTCTGACGCCTCTTCCGTCTCTTCCATTGATGCGAGGATATATGAGCCAGCGTCCGAAAGTTCAACCGGCTGCGAACGGGCGCGGTGGTGATCTTTCAACCTGCGCTTGTAGCGGCGAAGCTGTTTGTCCATTTTTTCACCGGACGCGTCGAAGGCTGCATAGATCTCGGTCGCCACACCACGGGCCTGCGCTGTCAGCCCCGTCGAAAGGTGGACGACGGATTCGCAGACGTATTCGTGACCGGACTTGGAAAACACCACGATAGCCTCGGTCGGACGCCCGGCATACTTGCCCAGAATCTCCTCGAGCTCTGTCTTCACATGAGTCTGGAGAGCCTCGCCGATATCAATCTGCTTGCCGCTGATCTGGTAGCGCATTGGTATTTCCTTTCTTGACGCATCACACCATCCGACAAGACTGCAAAAGAACCGCGACTGCCTGCCGGAACTTGATATTTTGAGAATGAAAACAGAAAGTTAACATATCGTCTTGCACCTGTGCCGAAACGGCAAATCCAGCAAGGCGAGCGCATATGAAACAAGCCTGTCATCCCTCTCATGAAGCGCGCGGGGCGACGGAAAGTCAACAAGATTGACGTCGAGGGTCAGTTCACGCGGAAACTGGATCCCAGGTAGACCCGGCGCACGTTCTCGTCGCGGATCACCTCATCCGTGGTGCCCGACATCAGCACCTTGCCATCGTGCAGGATATAGGCACGGTCCACGATCTGCAGCGTTTCCTGCACGTTATGGTCTGTGATCAGCACGCCGATGCCACGGTTCTTGAGGTCGGCGACAAGGTGCCTGATCTCGCCCACGGCGATCGGATCGACGCCGGCAAAAGGTTCGTCGAGCAACACGTACTTGGGACCCGCGGCAAGGCATCGCGCAATTTCAACGCGCCGACGTTCGCCGCCCGACAGCGCCAGTGCGGGCGCGCGTCGGAGGTGCTCGATCGAGAATTCCGACAGCAGATCCTCGAGCCGGCGCTGTCTGTGCCGTTTGTCCGGAACCGCGATTTCAAGGATCGCCTTGATGTTGTCCTCGACACTGAGCCCGCGAAAAATCGACATTTCCTGAGGAAGATAGCCGATTCCCAGCTTGGCGCGGCGATACATCGGCAGGGGCGTCACGTCACGTCCATCGATGATGACCTGCCCGCCTTCCGGCTGCACCAGCCCGGCGATGGAATAAAAGCAGGTCGTCTTGCCCGATCCGTTCGGACCCAGCAGGGCAACCACTTCGCCCCGCCCCAGTTCGATGCTGACATCGCGGATCACCGGGCGCTTGCGATAGCTTTTGCGAAGGTTGACGACGCGCAGACCCGCGTCGCCTTCCGTGGCTGTCAGCACGGGCACGCTAGTTGCCGTCCTGACTGAAGGTCGTTCTGACGCGTCCGGTCATCTGGGCGTTGCCGCTTTCGAGGTTCACGATCATCTGGTCGGCAGAGAGCGCGCTGGCGCCCTGCGTCAAAAGCACGTCACCGTTTAGCGTCAGCGTGCCGTCCGACAGATCGTAGCTGGCATTTTCGGCCTCTGCCGCTTCGGTCTCGGTGATGAATGTGACGCCGTCAGAGGCTTCAAGCTGTGCGATATCGCCTGTCTCATCGGAATAGACGACTTGCACACGTCCGGCACTGATCCGCAGGTCGCCCTGACCGATCAGCACGTTCCCCTCAAAGATCGCGGTTCCGCTGGCCTGATCGACGTTCAAGCTGTCCGCCGTGATCTCGACCGGGGCCGCGGGATCGGCCCGCAAGCCACCGAGGTCGATGTTGGTCTGCGCCGCAAGAGGCGTGGCCAGGGCAACAAGGCAGGCCGTGATGATATGTTTCATTCCTCGCCCCTTTCGGCATCGGCTTGCGGCGGTTCATATACCAGTTTCACCCCTTGGGTGAACTGCAACTGCTGTCCCTCGCCGCTTTCCGCCCAATGAATCACGACCTGTCCGGCAGTCAGCTGCCCGAACGGAGCCTGAATGGCCATCTGGCCGTGTGACGTGACAGTGCCGGTTTCAAGATCTGCGTCCAGCCCGCTGCTTTCCATGGTGTAGCCGTTCGACGTAATAAGCCGGGCCAGCCCCGTCATCTGCGCAATGCCCGCGGCACTGTCGATCATCCCGGCGCCTGCGTTGACCCGCAGGCTGGTGCCGTCGGCGGCGTCAAGCATCAGCCGCGGCGCGTCGATGGTCACGCGCGTGGGCATCTCGAGGTCGGGCCGCGCTGCATCCGCCCTGATCTGGATGACCGCGCCGGTATCCGAGACGCCTGAAAACGAAGGGTTCGTGATCACCTGCTCCCGCGCGAGTGCGGTGATCTCGGTGTAGGGGATCGATTCGGCTTCCTCGTTCTTTCGGGCAAAGAGGAACAACGTGGATAAAAGCACCAGAGCTGCCAGCGGCAAAAGCACCTTTGCCCAGCCAACGACTTGGGAATGCAGGTTGTCAGACGCCGTCATGAGCGGCGCTTTCGACCGGCAGGGCGCGGTGCGCGATGGCGGCGGTGCGGGCCATGTCAGTGACTGAAGATGTCCTGTTCGGGCCAGCCTTCGAGATCGAGCTGCGCGCGGGTCGGCAGGAAGTCGAAACAGGATTGCGCCAGCTCCATCCGCCCTTCGCGGATCAGCTTGGCATTCAGGGCGTCGCGCAGCTTGTGCAGATAAAGCACGTCAGAGGCGGCATAATCCAGCTGAGCGTCGGTCAGCTTTTCGGCGCCCCAATCGCTTTGCTGCTGATGCTTGGAGATATCGACGCCGACCAGTTCGTTCAGCAGGTATTTCAGGCCATGGCGATCCGTGAAGGTGCGGACCAGCTTGCTGGCGATCTTGGTGCAGTAAACCGGTGCCGCGACCGCGCCAAAGGCGTGGGACATGGCGGCGATGTCGAATCGTCCGAAGTGAAACAGCTTCAGCACGTCGGGGTCTTCCAGCATGCGGCACAGGTTAGGAGCCTCGGTTTGGCCCTTGTGAACCTGCACAAGATGGCAGTCGCCGTCGCCTCCTGACATCTGGATCAGGCACAGCCGGTCGCGATGCGGATTCAGCCCCATCGTTTCACAGTCGATGGCCACGGCAGGCCCAAGGTCCAGCCCGTCTGGCAGATCGTTTTGGTAAAGATGATTGGCCAAGATCGTTTCCCTTTCATGCGTTATATCCGCAGATAGAGCCTGCGGCCGACGTTCGCAATAAACTGAAAGGTGGTTTGTGGTGCCCAGAAGAGGACTCGAACCTCCACGTCCATACAGACACCAGCACCTGAAGCTGGCGCGTCTACCAATTCCGCCATCTGGGCACGATCGCTTGGTAGGGCGCCGTTTATGCGGGTGCGACTTCGCTGTCAACGGGCAAAAACCGCTTTCGCCTTGTCGAATATGGGGGTGGCAGTTAAGACCGGGTCAATCTGCAAAAGAGGCCCGCATCCCATGAGCAAACTCGTCACGATCTTCGGCGGCTCCGGCTTCGTCGGGCGATACATCACCCAAAGACTTGCAAAGGCAGGCTGGCGCATCCGCGTCGCCGTGCGCAGTCCGGAAGAGGCGCTTTTCGTGCGCACCTACGGTGTGGTCGGTCAGGTCGAGCCGATCTTTTGCAACATCCGCGATGACGACAGTGTCAGGGGCGCCACGCAGGGGGCGGACGCGGTGGTGAACTGCGTCGGGGTTCTGGCAGAGCGGGGCAAGAACACCTTTGACGCCGTTCAGGCCGAGGCGCCGGGCCGCGTCGCAAGGATCGCGCGCGAATGTGGCGTCGTGCGGATTGTGCAGATTTCCGCCATCGGGGCCGACAGTGACGCGGCCAGCGACTACGCCAAGACCAAGGCGCAGGGCGAAGCCAATGTGGTCGAACATATGCCACAGGCCGTGATCCTGCGCCCGTCCATCGTGTTCGGACCAGAGGATGATTTCTTCAACCGCTTCGCCGGCATGTCCCGCATGGGGCCTGTTCTGCCGGTGGTCGGTGCGGACACGCTGTTCCAGCCTGTCTACGTCGATGACGTCGCCGCCGCGGCGGCGATGGCCGTCGAGGGCAAGGTCGCTGGCGGCATCTACGAGTTGGGTGGTCCCGATGTCCTGAGCTTCCGCGATCTGATGGGCCAGATGCTGCGGATCATCCGCCGTCGCAAGTTGGTCGCGAACATTCCTTTCTGGATGGCCTGGGTCATGGGGGCGGGCTTTGGTGTGCTGCAAAAGGTGACTTTCGGGATCATCAAGGCGCCGATCACGACCGATCAGGTCAAGAACCTGAAGGTCGACAATGTCGTGGCCGATGATGCACAGGGCTTTGCCGCCTTCGGGATCGAACCTGTGGCAATGGAGGCAGTGCTGCCCGACTATCTTTGGCGGTTCCGCCCGTCGGGGCAATACGCTGCGATCAAGGAATCGGCCAAAAATCTGCGTGAAGGCTGATGGAAGGCAATACGACGCTCGTCGCCGCCATTCTGGGGGTTGTCGAAGGACTCACCGAATTTCTGCCCGTGTCTTCGACGGCTCATCTGTTGCTGCTGGGCGAAGTGCTGGGGTTCGAATCGACCGCCAAGACATTCGAGGTGGTTATCCAGCTTGGCGCCGTTCTTGCCATTCTGTCCGTTTACGCGACGCGGCTTTTTGGCGTGGCGCAGCAGACGCCCCATGACCCGGACGCCCGGCGCTTTTTCTATTCGGTCATTCTGGCCTGTATCCCGGCGGGGGTGTTGGGAATCGCATACAACGATTTCATCAAGGAAACCCTGTTCAACAGCCTGAACGCCATCGCGATCGTGCTGATCGTGGGCGGGGTCATCCTGATCTGGCTGGACCGTATGGGTCTGAAGGTGCGGCACGACGACGCGATGCGCATCCCCTTGGGGACCGCGTTCATCATCGGCCTGTTCCAGTGTCTGGCCCTGATGCCGGGGTCGTCCCGGTCTGGATCGACGATCGTGGGCGCCATGTTGATGGGCGTCTCCAAGCGCGCCGCAGCAGAGTTTTCGTTTTTCCTGACCATGCCCGTCATGCTGGGGGCGACGATGATCGACCTTTACAAGAATTGGGACGTGCTGGATCTGAGCGCGATCTGGCTGATCTCTGTCGGCTTTGCCTGCGCTTTCGTGACTGCTGTCATCGTCGTGCGCACGGTTTTGGATTTCATCTCGAAGAATGGCTACACGCCGTTTGGCATCTGGCGAATCGCTGTCGGCGTGACGGCTTTGATCTATCTCAACACATAGGACAGCTATAGTTACCTATATTTGGCGCACCAGACGGTATTTCTGATGCTGTTGGTCGATTTATAGGGTAATAGGTCAGCACTGCTGACTTTTCATTTTCCACAAGACCTTATAGTCAGCCACCAAAGAGATTTTGACAGCAAGGAGTCTGCGTCATGGCTGAGCAGAAAATGCTGAAATTCACGACGGTCGGACGGGATATGCCGGACAAGCGGCCGCCCGATCTGCGCAACCGGGATTTCCACGAAATCTACGCGGAATACGCGCGTGACAAGGCGGCCGAGCAGTCGGCCCGTTGTTCGCAATGCGGCGTGCCCTATTGCCAGTCGCATTGTCCCCTGCACAACAATATCCCCGACTGGCTGCGCCTGACAGCCGAGGGCCGGCTGCAGGAAGCCTACGATATTTCGCAGGAAACCAATACCTTCCCCGAAATCTGCGGGCGCATCTGCCCGCAGGACCGGCTGTGCGAAGGCAACTGCGTCATCGAACAATCCGGCCACGGCACCGTGACCATCGGCGCAGTGGAGAAATACCTGACCGATACCGCTTTCGACCAAGGCTGGGTCCGTCCGATCCGACCGACCGTCGAGCGCACGGAAAGCGTCGGCATCATCGGTGCGGGACCGGGCGGTCTGGCTGCCGCGGATCGCTTGCGTCGTCAGGGTGTGCAGGTGACGGTCTATGACCGCTACGATCGCGGCGGCGGTCTGATGACCTACGGCATCCCCGGCTTCAAGCTGGAGAAGGACGTGGTCATGAAGCGGATGCAGCAATTGGAAGACGGCGGCGTCGAGTTCCAGCTGAACTGTAACGTGGGCGAAGACATTTCCTTCGATGCCATTCGCGGCAAGCACGACGCGGTCGTCATCGCCACGGGCGTCTACAAGACCCGCGATCTGCCGGACGCGGATGCCGACGGCATCGTGCGGGCCATCGACTATCTGACCGCCAGCAATCGCAAGAGCTTTGGTGACGACGTCGAGGAATTCGACAACGGAGAGCTGAACGCCGACGGCAAGCGCGTCGTCGTGATCGGCGGGGGCGATACCGCGATGGACTGTGTCCGCACGGCGATCCGTCAGGGCGCGAAAAGCGTGAAGTGCCTCTACCGCCGCGACAAGCAGAACATGCCCGGCTCTCAGCGCGAGGTGGCGAACGCCGAGGAAGAGGGCGTCGAATTCATCTGGCTGTCCACACCAAAGATGTTCGTGGACGACGCCACGAAGATGGACCCTGACACGCCTGCCCCGATCTCGGGGCCCTTGCGCGGGGTCGTCGTCGACAAGATGCGTCTGGGCCAGCCCGATGTCAGTGGGCGTCAAAGCCCCGAACTGATCCAGGGCGCGCATTACGTGGAAGAGGCCGATCTTGCCATCAAGGCGCTGGGCTTCGAGCCCGAGGATCTGCCCGCGCTCTGGGGTGTCGAAGGACTGGAAGTGACCCGTTGGGGCACGGTCAAGGCCGACTTCACCACCGGCAAGACCAGTCTGGACGGTGTCTATGCGGTCGGTGATATCGTGCGCGGCGCTTCATTGGTCGTCTGGGCAATCAGGGACGGGCGCGATGCGGCGGATGCCATCATGGGCTATTTGTCGGACGCCAGCGCCGTGGCCGCAGAATGAGGAGTGCAAGCATGCAGCAAACCACCGCACGTCGCCCCGGTCTTGCCCGGCGTTTGGGCTCTGTCGCCCTGGTCGTTCTGGCCGCACCCGCTTTCGCGCAGTCGGGGTCCGATACCTTTTCCCTGCCGCCGGGCTGCGAAGGCTATCTGACCGTCCAGACGAAATCCTGCTCGGTCGAACACAATTTTACCTGTGAGGACGATCCCGCAGGCTGGAAACAGCGTGTGGCATTGGACGAGCGTGGCATCACCTATATCGGCGCGGTCAACGCCGAGGCGGAATGGGTGCAGTCCTTTCATCCCTTCTCCGGCCACTCCGAACGGTTGGAGGACGACCCCGCGGATCCCGCATCCTTCAGCGAGTTGACCACGACAGACGCGGATACCTATGATTTTCGGACGCTGTCAGACGAGATCGGTGCGACCCGCTACGTCGGGGCCGATACCTTGACCGGGCGCACCGTGACGATCGACGGGGTGGAGTTGGAGGAAACGACCTACGACATCACCGCCTATGCCGAAGACGGCAGCGAAAAGTGGTCCAGCCGCGGCAACGAGTTCATAAACCGCGAATTCGGACACTTTTTTGCCGGCACCGGCACGATCACGACGCCCGACGGGTCTTTCGACAAGGATGACAGCCCCGTCGAGTTCATCTTTCCGGGCGAGCCCGGTTTCCTCTCCGCCAACCCCAAGCACGGGTGCGGCGTGACCATGTCCTCCTACAGTGGAGAATACTGATGCGTTATGACGATAACTGGGCAGCCGCCGAAGAAGCCCGCCGCCAGTGGATGGCCGAGCACAGTCTTTACAAATCCGACGACGAGCATGCGTCTTGCGGTGTCGGGCTTGTCGTGTCGATCAAGGGCGAACCGTCGCGCGACGTGGTGGAAAAAGGCATCGACGCGCTGAAAGCGGTCTGGCACCGCGGCGCCGTGGATGCTGACGGCAAGACCGGCGACGGTGCGGGCATTCACCTGCAGATTCCAAGGGCATTTTTCGCGGACCAGATCCGCAGGACCGGCCACGAACCGGACGACGACAAGCAGATCGCGGTCGGCCAGATCTTTCTGCCACGCACCGATTTCGGTGCGCAGGAACGGTCGCGGACCATTGTCGAATCCGAAGTGCTGCGCATGGGGCACTACATTTATGGTTGGCGCCATGTGCCGGTGGATAACCTTGTGTTGGGTGAAAAGGCCAACGCCACTCGCCCCGAGATCGAGCAGATTCTGATCCGGTGCGAAAAGGATATCACCGAGGAAGAGTTCGAGCGCGAACTCTACATTATCCGCCGCCGGATCGAGAAAGCCGCGACCGCCAACGGCATCGCCGGGTTTTACATCTGTTCGATGTCGACCCGGTCGATCATCTACAAGGGCATGTTTCTCGCCGAGGATGTGGCGAAATTCTACCCCGACCTGATGGACAGCCGTTTCGAATCCGCCTTCGCGATCTATCACCAGCGGTATTCGACCAACACGTTCCCGCAGTGGTCGCTGGCGCAGCCGTTCCGCATGCTGGCTCATAACGGCGAGATCAACACGCTCAAGGGCAATGCCAACTGGATGCGCAGCCACGAAATCCGGATGGCGTCAGGCGCCTTCGGAGAGATGGCCGAGGACATCAAGCCGATCATTCCGGCCGGTGCGTCGGATTCCGCGGCACTGGATTCCGTCTTCGAGGTGCTGGTGCGGGCGGGCCGCAACGCGCCGATGGCCAAGACGATGATGGTGCCCGAAGCATGGTCCAAGCAAGAGGTCGAGATGCCCTCGGCCTGGCAGGACATGTATTCCTATTGCAATGCCGTGATGGAGCCTTGGGACGGACCCGCCGCGCTGGCGATGACGGACGGGCGTTGGGTCTGTGGTGGTCTGGACCGGAATGGCCTGCGCCCGCTGCGCTATGTCGTGACCGGCGACGGTCTGCTGGTGGCGGGGTCCGAGGTTGGCATGGTGCCGACCGATGAAGCGACCGTCGTGGAAAAGGGCGCGCTTGGTCCCGGCCAGATGATCGCGGTCGATATGCAGGAAGGCCGCCTGTACCACGATGAAGAGATGAAGGATAAGCTGGCCGCCGCCCAGCCCTTTGGTGATTGGGTCGGCAAGGTCGTGAACCTGAACGAACGGCTCAAGGATGTGCCCGAAGCGGCGCTTTTCCAAGGCGATGAGTTGCGTCGCCGTCAGGTCGCTGCGGGCTATTCCATCGAAGAGCTCGAACAGGTCTTGGCCCCGATGGCCGAGGACGGCAAGGAAATGATCGCGTCGATGGGTGACGATACGCCCTCGGCGGTCCTGTCCAAGACCTACCGCCCGCTGTCGCATTTCTTCCGGCAGAACTTCAGTCAGGTGACCAACCCCGCCATCGACAGCCTGCGCGAAAACCGCGTGATGAGCCTGAAGACCCGCTTTGGCAACCTCAAGAACGTGCTGGATGAAGACAGCTCTCAGACCGAAATCCTCGTGCTTGAATCGCCCTTCGTGGCGAACTCCGAGTTCGAGGTGATGGTCGAGGCCTTCGATTCCAATGCCGCCTTCATCGACTGCACCTTCGGAGAGGGTGCGGGCGAACTGCAGCGCGGGTTGGAGCGGATCCGGTCCGAGGCCGAAGATGCGGTGCGGTCCGGTGCAGGGCACCTTGTCCTGACCGACGAACACCAAAGCGCCACCCGCGTCGGCATGCCCATGATCCTTGCGACCAGCGCTGTTCATTCGTGGCTGACGCGCAAGGGGCTGCGGACCTTCTGCTCGATCAACGTCCGCTCGGCGGAATGTGTCGACCCGCATTATTTCGCCGTGCTGATCGGCTGTGGTGCCACGACGGTCAACGCATATCTGGCGCAGGATTCCATCGCGGACCGGCAACGGCGCGGGCTGATCGACGGCGAGTTGATCGATGCCACGCGGCGCTACCGCGCGGCCATCGACGCCGGTTTGCTCAAGATCATGTCGAAGATGGGGATTTCGGTGCTGTCGTCCTATCGTGGCGGTCTCAACTTCGAAGCCGTGGGCCTGTCGCGGGCCATGGTCGCGGAATTCTTCCCCGGCATGCACAGCCGCATCTCGGGCATCGGCGTCAGCGGTATTCAGGCCAAGGTCGAAGAGGTCCACGCCAAGGGCTGGAAGCAGGGGCAGGACATCCTGCCCATCGGCGGCTTCTACAAGGCGCGCCGGTCCGGTGAAAAGCACGCTTGGGAAGCGCAGACGATGCACATGCTGCAGGCGGCCTGCAACAAGGCCAGCTATGCCATGTGGCAGCAGTATTCGAAAAGCATCCAGGGCAATCAGCCCATTCACCTGCGGGATCTTCTGGCGATCAAGCCGATGGGCAAGGCCATTCCCATCGAAGAGGTCGAAAGCATCACATCCATCCGCAAGCGGTTCGTGACGCCGGGCATGAGCCTTGGGGCGCTGTCGCCCGAGGCGCACCGCACGCTGTCGATCGCGATGAACCGCATCGGTGCGAAGTCCGACAGCGGCGAGGGTGGTGAAAGCCCTGATGACTTCACGCCGGAACCGAACGGTGACAACGCCAGTGCCAAGATCAAACAGGTCGCGTCGGGTCGTTTCGGCGTCACGGCGGAATATCTGCTGGCCTGCGAAGAGCTCGAGATCAAGGTCGCGCAGGGTGCCAAGCCCGGCGAAGGCGGCCAGCTGCCGGGGATGAAGGTCACCGACCTCATTTCAAGCAGATCAACCCGAGGGCCAAGGTGACGGTCAAGCTGGTCGCCTCTTCGGGTGTCGGCACGATTGCGGCAGGTGTGGCCAAGGCGAAGGCCGACATCATCCTGATCTCGGGCCACAACGGTGGCACGGGGGCCTCACCCGGCACGTCCATCAAGTATGCGGGTCTGCCGTGGGAAATGGGCCTGACCGAAGCGCATCAGGTTCTGGCGATGAACAACCTGCGCGAGCGGATCACGCTGCGCACGGACGGTGGCCTGCGCACGGGCCGCGATATCGTCATGGCCGCGATGATGGGGGCCGAGGAATACGGCATCGGGACCGCCGCGCTGATCGCCATGGGCTGTATCATGGTGCGTCAGTGCCAGTCGAACACCTGCCCCGTCGGGGTCTGCACGCAGGACGAAGACCTGCGCGCGCGGTTCAGTGGCAATGCGGACAAGGTGGTGAACCTCATTACCTTCTACGCGACCGAGGTGCGGGAAATCCTTGCATCCATCGGTGCGCGGTCGCTGGACGAAGTCATCGGCCGGGCGGATCTGCTGACGCAGGTGTCGCGCGGATCGGCGCATCTGGACGATCTGGACCTGAACCCGCTTTTGATCACGGTCGATGGTGCGGAACGCATTCGCTACGATCGCAACCGGCCACGCAACGCCGTGGATGACACGCTGGATGCGCAGATCGTGGTCGACGCCGAACGGTTCCTCAAGGATCGGGAAAAGATGCAGCTGGACTATGCTGTGCAAAACACGCTGCGCACCATCGGCACGCGAACCAGCGCACACATCGTGATGGCACACGGGATGCGCAACACCCTGCAACCCGACCACCTGACGGTAAAGCTCCGCGGCTCTGCCGGTCAGTCCTTGGGGGCCTTCGCGGTGCCCGGGCTCAAGCTGGAAGTCTCGGGCGACGCCAATGACTATGTCGGCAAGGGGCTGTCGGGCGGGACGATTGTCGTGCGGCCTCCGATGGTGTCGCCGCTCAAGGCCTCCGAGAACACGATCATCGGCAATACCGTGCTTTACGGCGCGACGAACGGCTACCTTTTCGCAGCCGGTCGCGCGGGAGAACGGTTCGCGGTGCGCAACTCCGGTGCGCGGGTCGTTGTCGAAGGCTGCGGAACCAACGGTTGCGAATACATGACCGGCGGTGTCGCCGTCATTCTGGGCGATATCGGCGCGAACTTCGGCGCCGGGATGACCGGTGGCATGGCTTACCTTTATGATCCGGAGGGTGAAAGCAATCCGCTGATCAACATGGAAAGCCTTGTGGTTGGCCCTGTGACGGTCGACCACTGGGAAACCGAGTTGAAGGGCCTGATCGAACGCCACGTCGCAGAGACCGGCAGCCGGAAAGGTCAGGACATTCTGGACCACTGGGAGGAAGAGCGCGGCCGCTTCTTGCAGGTCTGTCCGAAAGAGATGCTGGACAAGCTGCCCGTGCCGATCAGTCACGAGGATCAGGCGATCCCGGCCGAATGATTCTGGCGTGGCCCTTCTGCATCAGCAGGGGGGCCACTGCCTTTCGTGCCCATCCCCGCCATACTTCAGTCATGTCGCGGACCTGCATCAGGCACCGGCAAGCGCGACTTCCGGCGGCGTAAACCGCCGGTGACGACCTCGGCATGCTCAAGGTGACTTGACGCGGCGCGGGCCAGCGGCAAGGAAGGCCCATGGCGAAGAGGAAACGCACGAAAAAGGCCCCGTCAGAGGCCGAGGGGCGCCGTAAGGGTGTCTTGGCGGGTCTTCGCAGATGGACTTTTCGCGGGGCGATATTCGTGGTGCTATTTCCTGTTGTGATGACACTGATCTATGCAGTGATAAACCCGCCGACGACACCCTACATCGTCTCCGAAGGCGCGCGCCTTGGCGGTATCGAGCGAGAGTGGGTGGATATGGAAGAGATCGCCCCGGTGATGGCGCGCAGTGCCGTGGCCGCAGAGGATGCGGATTTCTGTGTGCATTGGGGCATCGACGTCAGCGCGATCCGCTCGGCCATCGACGAAGGCGGGAAGCGGGGCGGGTCGACGATCAGCCAGCAGGTCGTCAAGAACGTCTACCTGTGGCAGGGCCGATCCTACGTTCGCAAGGTGGCCGAGGCCCTGTGGACGCCCGTGACCGAGGCGCTGTGGTCCAAGCGCCGTATCCTCGAACTCTATCTGAATGTGGCTGAATTCGACACTGGCGTCTTTGGCGTTCAGGCCGCTGCCCAGCACTATTTCGGCGTGGATGCCGCCGATCTCTCGGCGCGGCAGGCGGCGCGACTGGCGGCGGTGCTGCCCTCTCCCAAGACGCGATCCGCGTCCGAGCCGACGCCGAACCTCAGACTACGGGCCGAGGGGATCATGGACGGTGCGGCGACGATTGCCGTTGACGGCAGGGCCGCCTGCTTCGGTGGTTGATCTGGCCTGCGCCCTGCGGCATTGAAGGTCTACCCCTTTCAGGACCCTCGTGATGAACCGTCTCTACCACTATCCCCTTTCGCCCTTTTCGCGCAAAGTCAGGCTTTGCCTTGCGGAAAAGAAGATCGAGGTCGAACTTGTCGAGGAGCGGTACTGGGAACAGGACCCCGATTTCCTGCGCCGCAACCCCGCCGGGAAGGTGCCGGTGCTGAAGATGGGCAACCGCACGATGGCCGACAGCACGGCGATCTGCGAGTATCTCGAGGAATGCTATCCCAGCCCGCCGCTTCTGCCGTCCAGCGCCGAAGCCCGTTACGAAGTGCGGCGTCTGGTGGGATGGTTCGACGACAAGTTCTACCACGAGGTCACCAGCAAGCTTCTGGGCGAACGCGTGTTCCGCAAGGTGATGGGCACGGGTTATCCCGACAGCGCCAACGTCAAGTCCGGCGCGCGGGCGATCAAGGCGCATCTGACCTACATCGAGCAACTTCTCGACCAGCGGCGCTGGCTGGCCGGCAACGAGATGAGCCTTGCCGATTTTTCCGCTGCCGCCCAGCTGTCCTGTCTGGACTACATTTCGGACGTTGACTGGAACTCTTTCGCCGTTCTCAAGGACTGGTACGCCAAGCTGAAATCGCGGCCCGCGTTCCGGTCGCTGCTGGCCGATCAGGTGCCCGGTTTCCCCCAGCCGCGCCAATATGCCGATCTTGATTTCTAGGCTGGGCGGGCCCGCCCGCCCACCCCTTTCGGGGGCTTTGCCCCCCGGCCTGCGGCCGTCCCCCAGAGTTTTCTGGCCGAGATGAAGGAAGAGCTGAAAGAGCGTCTACGGGATTTCGCCCTTGAGGCCGGCTTTGTGAAGATGGGGGTGTGTCGGCCCGATGCCATGCCCGAAGCGCCCGAGCGGTTGAAGGCGTTTCTTGAAAAGGGGCGTCACGGCGAGATGGGCTGGATGGGAGAGCGAACCCAGTGGCGCAGCGATCCATCGGCCCTGTGGCCGGAGGCCCGGTCCGTGGTGATGCTGGCCGAGAGCTATTCGCCCGACGTCGATCCGCTGGACATTCTGCAAGAGCGCGAACGCGGAGCGATTTCCGTCTATGCTCAAGGGCGCGACTACCACGACGTGGTCAAGAAGCGTCTGAAGCGGGTGGGGCGCTGGCTGTTGGAGCAGGCGCCCGGAGAACAGATCAAGGTTTTCGTCGATACCGCGCCGGTGATGGAAAAGCCCCTGGCACAGGCGGCGGGTCTTGGATGGCAGGGCAAGCACACCAACCTGCTGGGGCGCGATTTGGGCAACTGGGTGTTTCTGGGGGCAATCTTTACCACCATCGATCTTGAACCCGATCCCCCCGAGGGCGAGCACTGCGGGTCGTGCCGGGCCTGTCTGGATATCTGTCCGACCGACGCCTTTCCCGCGCCGTTCCAGCTGGATGCGCGGCGGTGCATTTCCTATCTGACGATCGAATACGGCGGGCCGGTGCCGCATGAGTTGCGCGGCAAGATGGGCAACCGCATCTACGGCTGTGACGACTGCCTGGCCATCTGTCCCTGGAACAAGTTCGCCGTGGCGGCGCGCGACCAGCGATTGACGGCGCGGGACGATTTGCGCGCGCCTGCGCTGGCGGAACTGGTGCAGCTGGACGATGCCGGGTTCAGGGCGCGGTTCTCCGGCTCGCCCATCAAGCGGATCGGGCGCAACAGGTTCGTTCGCAACGTGCTTTACGCCATCGGCAATAGTGGCCAGCCCGCCCTTGCAATCGCAGCCCGACCTTTGTGTGGGGATGATGACCCGGTTGTGGCCGATGCGGCCCGCTGGGCCGTCGATATGCTGACATCTGCGTGATCCGTCGCGCCGCAGGAGGGAGAGCCAGGCGGATCGGGGAACCCTGGCGGCCTTTTCCAGTTGTTTCCCCAACAAAGGAGACACCCATGCAAAAGACATTGATCGCTGCCACGGCAGTTGCCGCCTTTCCCTTTACCGCCACAGCACAGGTCGAGCAGGGCGAAGCCAATGCCGACTTTCAACCCGCGTTCGAAAACCAGACCCGCGCTCCCGAGCTTGAGGGGCCTGACGTCAGCTACGAAATGGTGACGGACGGTCTGGATGCGCCTTGGGGTATCGCCGAGCTTCCCAGCGGGGCGTTCCTTGTCACCGAACGCCCCGGACGTCTGCGCATGATGGAAGCGGACGGGTCATTGTCGGATGCGATTTCGGGAACACCAGAGGTGGCTGCCGTGAATCAGGGGGGTCTTCTTGACGTGGCGGTGGACGACAACTTCGACGAAAATCGCGAAGTCTGGTTGACCTATGCCAAGGAAATTCCGGGCGGCTACGTCACTGCTGCAGGCTATGGCATCTTGTCCGAAGATGGCACTGAACTGACCGACTGGACCGAGATATTCGAACAGGCCCCGGCATCGAGCGTGCCGATGCACTTTGGCAGCCGGATCGCCTTCGAGCCGGGAAGCGACAATGTCATCATCACCACCGGTGAACATTCGGCGCCGGCCGAGCGCGTGAAAGCTCAGGATCTGGACACGCATTACGGCAAGGTCATTCGCGTCGATCGTGAAGGGGTCGCCCCGGCGGACAACCCCTTTGTCGGCGAGATGGGGCTGGATCAGATCTGGAGCTATGGCCACCGCAACATCCAGAGTGCAGCCTATGACGCGGATGACACGCTCTGGATCGTCGAGCACGGACCAGCGGGTGGTGACGAGTTGAACCAACCGGAAGCCGGGCTGAACTACGGGTGGCCGGTGATCTCTTACGGGATCGGCTACAACGGCAATCCCATCGGCACGGGCGAAGCGGTACAGGACGGGATGGAGCAGCCCGTGTATTACTGGGACCCCGTGATCGCACCGGGTGGCATGGAGTTCTATTCGGGTGACGTCTTTCCGGAATACGAAGGTGACCTTCTGATCGGCGGTCTGGTCAAGGCAGCTGTCGTGCGGCTGTCGCTGGACGACGGCGAGGTGACCGGAGAGGAATGGCTCGCACCCGGCGTCGGGCGTGTCCGCGACGTCGAAGTCACATCGGACGGCGACGTTCTGGTTCTTATCGATGCGCCAGATCCCGACGGCGCGGTCATGCGGCTTGTGCGCGACGAATGAGCCTGAAGCTATGGCTCGCACGGCGGGCCGTGACGCTGGAGCGTGCGATCGACAGGGTCTTTCCCGGACCGACCGTTGGAACGTACATCGAGCCTTACATGGGCTATGCCACATCAGAGCACCTGATCCTGCGGGGTCGGGTGCTTGGCAGTGCAAGGCCAAGGAAGCCCGATACCTCGATATCGCGTCGCGCCAACGTGCGGAGCATGCTGCGCACCTTCCTTACGGATGAAGTTGCGGACGCCGAGGTGGTCGCGCGTGGTGTGACGGCCCGGACGGATGAAGAGGGGTATTTCACCCTGCCTTTGCCCCGTGACACGGCATTGTCCGATGGCGGCGTGACGGTGTCGTCAGGCCATGCGACAGCCAGGTGCCGCATCGCCGTTCCCGACCCGGACGCGCGGTTCATGGTGGTGTCGGACGTTGACGACACGATGATGAAAACCGGGGCTTACTCACTGATCAAGAACCTCTGGACCTCGTTCACGGGCCATCCGACGACACGTCATGTCTTTCCCGATGCGGTCGAGATGATGGAGGTCTTGCACGATGGCGGGCGCAACCCGGTTTATTATGTCTCGTCCTCGCCGTGGAATTTCTACCCGTTTCTGAGGGCTGTTTTCCAGTTTCATGGCCTGCCCGATGCGCCCATGTTTCTGCGCGATTACGGGATCAGCGAGACCCAGTTGATTGCCGGATCGCATGGAAACCACAAGGGCAGTGCGATCGACACGCTGGCCGCGGCACACCCGGATCTGCCGATGATCCTGATCGGCGACACCGGTCAGCACGATGCAAAGGTCTATGCCGATGCGGCAGAACGGATGCCGGGGCGGGTTGCCCATGTGATCCTTCATGAGCCCCGGAGCGGTGCTGCGCGGTCCGATCAGGAGGATGTTGACCGGTTGGTCGCCCTTGGCGTCCCGGTCTACGTCAGCGAAACCTATGAAAAGGCGATCGGTGCGATGCGAAAGATCTATTTCTAGCCGGTCACCTGTGCTTCAGCTTGAACCCGCAGGGAACGGGCGTAGGGTGCCGCCATGAATCCTTTGCGCGGTATCCTTCTCAAGGTCATGTCTGTGACCGTCTTCATGGCGATGGCGTCGCTGATCAAGGCGGCGTCAGATGTCGTGCCGCCGGGGCAGGCCGTGTTCTTTAGGTCCTTTTTCGCACT
>JAIVHI010000135.1 GCA_020201155.1 Loktanella sp.
CCATTGCAGATCAGGTGTCGTCCTGGTCGGTTTCGGTCTGGGGTTTGAAGCTGGCGAGCTTGGAGGCGGTGTGAAACGCGCCGGGATTTTCCGCCATGGTGGTCTCGATCTGCTTGGCGTGCTCCACGCGGGCCTTCATCGAATTGCCCGCCGGGACCAGCGAGAGGTCGTTGAGCGCGCGGGCCAGCTGGGAGCCTGTCAGGACGTGATGGGCGTCGGGAATGAGGCCGGTCACATGATCGGCGACCATCCGGCCGAGCTTGCCGCTGGTGATCTTCTCCAGCAGCTCGTCGGTCTCCTCGTCCGGCTCGTTGAGACTGCCGTTGAACTGCGTGAGGATCACCGAGGAGGCGCGGTCGGCCGCGGCCTTGTCCCATTCGATGTCGGGCCAGGCGTCTTTCGGTTCCTCCAGCTTGAGATCGGCGAAGGCGATCACGGTCTCGTCGACATTGGTCTCGCCGCGCGCTGCCGCGCGGATGCGGAACGAGAACAGCGTGTGCTGGCCCTTGCTCTGGAAGCCGAGGATCCTGACCCCGATGGCGAACTTGCCGCGCGCGCCGAAGACGATGTAGGGGTCGCGCTGTTCGGTGCCCGGGATGGTCTCATAGTCGGTGATGGCGGTCTGGTCGGTATCCGTGGTCATGCTTTTACTCCTTGTTTCAGCACTTCTTTTCTGGCCTTTAATCGCGCTGTGTCACGGGAAGTTTCGTGAGTTTCACGAGGTCATAGGCGGCGGATCGCAGGGCCGAATGCGGCACCTGTGCGGGGTTGGTGCCCTCGATCTTCGAGCTGGCGAAAATGTCTTTGCCAGCCTTCTCCACGGCCGCGTTCGTCGGCTTGTCGCAGTCCGACCAGTCGAACGTGTCGAGGATCGAGTGGATGAACTCGTGGGCTAAGTCCTTCGTGAGACCGTTGAACCAGAGCACCTGGTCGATCCGGCCGTCGCGGTATAGCTCGCGGGGCAGGGCCTTGGCGTTGTTCGTGGTCATCACCACCATCACCCGCGTCTTGCGCTCGGCGAGCCACCACAGCAGTTGCGACAGCATGGTGGTCGTGGTGCCCGAGGAGTCGCCACCCCCGTTGGTGAAGACCTTCTCGATCTCGTCAAAGAGCGCGATACAGGGTTCTTCGTTGTCGAGGCGCGAGAGGTTGGTCAGCATCTGAGCCTCCGACTCGCCGACATATTTGTTCTTGGTGCCGCCCACATCGACCCGGTAGAGCGGGACCCCGATCTGCTGGGCGAGCCATTTGGAGGCCGCGGTCTTGCCCACACCCGGCGGGCCGTCGAGCAGCAGCCCGCGCGGGATCAGCCGGTGGTCACTCCCGTGCAGGAAGAACGCGCGCTCGGTCTCGACCCAATCTTTCAGTCCGCCATGCGGCTCGTAGTAGTCCTGTTCGGTATCCACGGGGGTCAGCCCCCGGCCGCCCATGAAGCATTCCTTGCGCGTCTCCATGAGGCCCTGCGAGGTCAGGCTGTGATCGCGCGCCATGGTCAGCCGCGCCATTTCGGCGGCCTCCTTGATGGTGCATCCCCCGAGGCCCTGGATCAGTGCCCCGGCCTTCGCGTCGTCCTGGATCACCTGCCGGATGAAGTTGAACATCATGTCGCGCGGCACCGGCACCTCGCCTGCATGGAACATCGGCTCCACGACCTTGGGCGGGTTGACGATCAGCAGGGTGGACTCGGCGGCGACCAGCTTGTGGTAGAGCGCGTCGAGGTTCATCTGCTTGCCCATGTCGTCGAACTCGTAGAGATGCAGGGTCTTCGGCTCGAACGCCTTGCCGCTCGCCGGGAGCCACGAGAGCGGTTTGCTGCCGGTGATATGCGCGATCACGTCGGGCAGGTTCATGGTGTCGCGGGTGGTGACGGCCACCATCGGCAATGATGCCTGAACGGCCAGTTTGAGCATGTCGACTCCCTCCTTGGATCACCCGGCCAACCTGCTGAAGGGGCGGGGGGTTTGCAATAGAAAATGAAACTGATTGCAGCGTGTCACTCCGCGTCAGTCCGGGGCGGGAACGCGCTCCATCACCTGAAGGTAGGCTTCGACGACGTTGGCGTGCCGCAGGCGGCAATCGGCCAGCGCCAGCCGGTTCTCGGCCAGCGCGTCGCGGTAGCTGCCTTCCACGCCCGGATCGTAGCAGGTCCGCTCGTCGCGGGGGTCGAGGTCGGGCACCGAGCGCGGGGCGAGGCCGACCGGCTCGGTCTGGCCGCAGGCCGCAGCCAGCACCAGGGCGACCAGGGCGGTGAGGGGCCTGCCGGTCATTCGAGGTCCCTTTCCAGCCTGTAGTTTTCGCCGGGGTTGCAGACGAGGCGGTCGAGCTGTGCGGGATCCCTTTCCAGCCTGTAGCCTTCGCCATAGGTGACGACGATGCGGCCGATCTGCGGGGGCAGCTTCTTGCGAAGATGGGAGATATGCACCCGCAGGCAGCATCTATCCATGGTCTCGAAATGCTTGCTGGCGACAGAGGCGGCCGCCACGAGCGCGGCAACCGGCACGGTCCTGCCGCCCCCGTCCATCAGGCGCGCGAGAATGGCCCGCTCGACGGGGGCCAGACCGGGGATCTCGTAGACGGGGTGTTCCGCGTTCGGCAGCGTGAGGGCGAACATCGCCGACACGACCTGCATCAGGAAATCCCGCGCCTCCTTGGGAGGCATTTCGTCGGCCTTGTCGAGCAGGGATTTCTCGGCTTCGCGCCGCGCCCGGATGTTCCGCCTGTTGAGCATCGCGCGCACGGAGTCGTAGGGTATGTCGAGGTCATCCGAGATTTCTCTGATGGTCGAGGTTGCGGCGCGGGCGCGGAGGTCGTCGTCGGAAATCATGGCGTCACCTGATGGCTCGGAGACGGTCGCGCACATCCGCGGGGATGTCGCAGCTCTCGTCATCTTTGGTGTCGAGGATCGCGTCCTTGGCGCGGGTCAGTTCTTCCAGCCGGGCCTCGGCCGCGTCCGCGCGCTGGCGCGCCTCGGCCTGCAGGAGGGCCGCTTCGGCTTGCTGGCGCTCGTATTCCTCCGCGACCTCGGCCCAGACGGCCTCACGCGCCTCGTGTGCTGCGTCGGCGCGCTGATACCCTGTCCATGCCCCGAACAGCGCGAGGGCCACCACAACGCGGCCTGTGGGGCCTGTGAGCCACTTCACGGCCCCGCCCAGGCCGATATTGCTCACAAGGGCCAGCATCACCGGATTTCCTCGGCCCAGGGGAGCCGATAGCCTTCGGGCAGGCACGGCTCGTAGCCGATGCCCGAGCGGTTCACGATGTCCAGCGGGATGCCGGAGCGGGCCAGGGTCTTGCGAATATGG
>JAIVHI010000190.1 GCA_020201155.1 Loktanella sp.
CTGACTCTTGCCCGTTCCCGGCGGACCAGTCACGACGGATAGCGGCTCCGCACAGGCATTGCGGACCGCGGCGGTTTGTTCCCCATTGAGAGCACCGACGTTGAGCGCGGGAATATCTGCATGATCGTTTTGCAAAGAGAAGTTGAATATCCTTGCAAGAGCCGTGCGAGCGACCCGCTCCGCCGGCCAGTTAGCGATGACATCCAGATCCCGTGCTGCCCCGGCGGTAAAACTGGAGTCGGTCGGAAGGAAAAGAGCGGCTGCGTCAAAGATTCCTGTTGAGGATGCATCAAGCCGTGAGGCGAGATCCTCACCTGCGATACGTCCGCGGATCTGACTTGCCAAGGCGTCCTTTATCTTCAGAAGGAAGTCGGAAGCATGAAGCCCGACACCGTCCTCAGCGTTAAACAGTTCTGCCAAGGCCTCTCGGCGCCATCCGGTCTGACGCGCTGCATTGCGAAACCATTCTGGATTCACGAGAACATCGTCGGCATCTATCGTCAAAACCAGATCATTTTCGTGTCTTTCCCAAGTGGCGGAAAGCAAACCGACAGGCTGAAACGCCGGCGCGCCCTGGCTCCTCGTCACGGCGATGGGCCAGCCGATGGCCAGCGCGTTTTCGTTGCCTTCCCTTCGAACGATTGCTTCGCGGAAAGAGGGGGCAAGCGTGTCGAGCGCGATTGTTACTGTGATGGTTTCACTTTCCGACGGTGCAATCGGTCCACGCCCAGATATGAGCGCCCACTCGACCCCATGTTTGTCGCCCACCTGCGTGGTCGCCCCGCGTGGATCTGCTCGCAAGGCAGAGCGCCAGTAGCGCAAAACCGCTTGATGACCGACACCCTCGTCCCCGGCGTTCGCATCAAGTCGGGGAATCTCCTGGTCTGATGCGAGGGTGCGTGAGAACTGGGCAGGGGCCGCGATAAGCTCATCCTGCCCATTTCCCGGACTAGTGACAGGTTTGATTGTGGCGGCACTCAATCCTGCAGCAAGCCTGCGTGAAACGGCTCGCCATTTACCGTCGCGCCCCTTTTCAACGCGACCCTCGCGAACGAGACCTTCCAATTCAGCCAGTGCAGCGAGACGTGCATCGTGGGAAAACCCCGCGCCGACAAGGACAAGCAGTTCCTCTGTCGTTCGACCGCGCGGAAAACTCTCAACAGTCCTAAACAAAAGTGACATGTTAAGGCCAACCGCTACCGAATGGCCCGTCAAAAGTAAACTCTGAGAGAATATTCATATTTCAACCGCCAATCACCAATTCTTGATCACTGCCGCGTGACACACACCCTTATAGATGACAGTGTGCCTCGACTTAATCCGAAAATCTTTGAGGTTTGCATAACGCCCATGGCTCTACCAATCACATTCCTCGGTAGTTTAGCATTCCTGCCAACACCGTAGTCTCGATAATGCGGATCACACGGCTTAAGCAAGGGCCATGCACAAGAATTCAGAAACTGACGAAACAATCGTGATACTTTAAAACTTGACGGAATGGCTTTGACCCAACACCAGTGGTGCGAGTTGAGACGTTTTTTCAAGGTTCGTTGACGGTTAACCCAAAAGGCCGTGTCGTGAACATCCGGCCCGGCCCGAATACGGTGCGACCGATGTCGGATCGCTGCGCGGGGTCTGGTCGATCATCGCGGCGCTGACGCTGTCATCGGTGGCGCTGGTGGTCCTGAACCTTGGCCGGCTGCGCGCCATACTGGGCAAGACGCTGGACCGGGGTGCAGCGGATTCGCTCAAGCCGATCTTCAACACCGCCAGCCTCGTGGGGTTCGGCGCGGTAATCGCCTCGCTCTCGGCCTTCGCCCTGATCCGCGACTGGGTGGTAACGGTGGGCGGCGACAACCCGCTCATTTCGCTGGCCGTGGGCACGAGCCTACTGGCCGGGATGACCGGATCGGCCTCGGGCGGGATGAGCATCGCGCTGTCCACGCTGGGCGACACCTACCTGCAGATGGGCCGCGAAGCGGGCATCGCGCCCGCACTCCTGCACCGGGTGACGGCGGTGGCCACCGGCGGGTTGGACGCCTTGCCGCACAACGGTGCGGTGATCACACTGCTGACCATTTGCGGGCTGACGCATCGAGAGGCGTATGGCGACATTGCCGTGGTGGCCGTGCTGATCCCGATCCTTGCGCTGATCCTGCTGATCGGTCTGGGCACGGTGTTTGGCAGCTTCTGATCGCGGATAGCAACGGCTCGTTGCCTCTCGGCTGGAAACGCATTCATGATCGCAGGGCAAAGCGATGACCATCGAACCGAGCCGCTTTTTCCCGGACAGAGGAGCACTCATGCCATTTCAAAACCGCGTCGCCCCAACAGGTGCGCTTCACGCCGTGTCCGCGAAGGGCACGCTGATGGGTAACCGCGGGATCATTCACGATGACGAGGGCAATATCCTCCGGACCCACGCGCACCAGAACTGGGTGACATGCGGCTGCACTACAAGGACCGCAAGCAGGCGGTGATGGCACCCGGACGCTATACGCAGCTGTTCTTCCTCGACGAGGTGACCGCGCTGAGTGCCGGGCACCGGCCCTGTGCCACGTGCCGGCGCGAGCGCTACAGGTCCTTCATCGACGCCTGGTGTCAGGTCCATGGTCGTGCCGAAGACGGGCGCTCGGTGCCGCAGGCGATCGACCGGATCCTGCATGCCGCCCGTATTTCTCGAAATGGCACCAAGGTCACGTTTCATGCAAAGCCGGCGGATCTTCCGGATGGCACGATTTTCGCCGGCATTGAGGCCCCGATCCTGCGCTGGAATGGTGCTTTCCTCGCATGGAGCTTCTCTGGCTACCGGGATGTTGACGCATCGCCATCGGAGGAAGTCAGCGTCCTGTCGCCGAAACCTCTCGTCGACCTCTATGATGCCGGCTGGACACCCGACGTGCAGATCTGAGTGTCGTAGTCGAGGCACCGGCCGCGTCGAGGCGGCTTGCACGAGCCCGCACCGGTCCTCCGCGCCTCCGACCGGCCAGACTTCGAACGCGGCGCCGGCAGCACTTCGCCCCCAGCAAACAGTCATAATGCTGACCGAGGCCACCGTGCCGCGCAGGAGTCGCCCGGAAGTTCTCTGCGCGGGATCCGGCGAGGGACGACGATCCAGCCATTCCTCCCCGAGATGCCAATAAGCACCGCCTCCTGCTCTTTCGGTAGACGTAGGCAAATGAACTTGCTTGCCCGCCAAAGTTGAACTGCCGCTGCAGCTTTTAGCTCCTCAACCTTCAAGTGATCGCTCGCTCGGCTGGCTTGAATTTGAACGATATTTTTTTGGGCTCACTTTGAACAGCACCGAGAACTCTCTCGAGAAATGGGAAGAATCCGCAAAGCCGAGATCCGCAGCAACATGTCCGATCCTGTCTGTCGTATGAAGCAGCCGCCAGGCTCCATACCGAAGGCGCATGACGCGGTATACTCTGGAGGGTGGCTGGCCGACGCACTCCATGAATCGACGGCTCAACTGACGTTGACTGAGGCCTACCTTCTGCGCCAAGTCATCGGCGGAGATCGGCGCGTTCAGAGTCTGCTCCATAAGACCTATCGCATGTCTGACATACGCGTCCTTCACCCTGGTCATGTCGGCCACAAACTGTGGCTGGGGCGACGAGGCATCACGCTGCCGGTTCAGGATCATGTGGCGCAGACTTTGCTGCGCTCGCTCGGCACCGCAATGCCTTGAAACCAGATAGAGCGCCAGGTCCGACGCACCGGTCGAACCAGCGCAGGTAATGCGGTCTCCGTCATCCAGGAATATGCGGTCCGAGACTGTCTCGATTCCGGGAAACTGATCACGGAATTCCTCCCGAACGTTCCAGTGCACGCAAGCTGTGCGCCCCTGCATCAGGCCCGCGCGCGCGATGTTGAACGTCCCGGTGCAGAGACCGATCAGGGTCACACCTTTGTCGACTGCATCGTTCAGATAAGCGTCCAGCCAGGCCGGCTGTCGCCGATCCGTGTAGTCGTTCCCCGCACTCACCGCGATATAATCCACTTCCCTGGGATGGGGGGGCGGTCCCTGCGGCGTCACGGTCAGGCCGCAACTGGCATGGACCGTCCCGTGACCCGAGATCTCCCAGCCGCATTCGATCTGGCGACTTCGCCCACCCTCGTCAGCTGCCAGTCGGAGCGCGTCGACAAACCCCGAGAATGCGTTGAGAGTGAAATTGTCCAGCAGAAGAATCGCAACCCGAAACTTCTGCTGTCCAGCGCCAAGCAAGGGCTGGCGTGTCTTCACATGTGACATTCCGCGACTCCAAATTGAAAAATCTTACCGTTATATTCTGCTTTATGGCTGGATTATTCTATTTCGATGGTGGTTCTGGTTCTACCCTGTCAAGACAGAAAAGCGACATGACAGGAGAAATTGACAATGATTTACCGCATCCTTCCCATTCCGGCGATCGTCGCCATTTGCGGGGCTCTCTCGCTTCCGGCAACCGCACAAGAGCACACGTTCAAGGCAAATATGCCGGGCAACGAACAGTCGATCGCCTACCAGTCGGTAGAGCGTTTCAATGAGGTCTTGACCGAGTTGACCGCTGGCGCCGTCGAGATCAACCTCTTTGCCAACAGCGCTCTCGGTGACCAGGAAAGTTCACTGGAGTCAATGCAAACGGGTCTTCTCGACATGGCCACAGTCGAGACCCCGATCACCAGCGTCGTGCCCGAACTCGGTGCGACAGCACTGCCCTACATCTTCTCTGGTCGCGATCACGTCAAAGCGGCGATGGACGGCGACGCCGGCAAGATGATTGAGGAGATGCTCCTCAACAAAGGCTTGCGCCCGGTTGCTTTCCTAGAGGGCGGCTTTCGTCAGATCACGAACGACGTTCGTCCGATCAACGTGCCCGCAGACCTTGAAGGCATCAAGATGCGGACCCCGGGCAGCGCGCTCAGGATCAAGATCTTCAACCACTATGGTGCCAATGCATCGCCGCTCCCATTCAGCGAACTTTACTCGGCGCTGCAGACCGGCGTGTTCGACGGTCAGGAAAACCCCGTGATCTGGGTCCAGTCCCAGCGGTTCTATGAGGTCCAGGACTATCTATCCCTGACAAATCACCTCTACTCCGTCACCTATCTGCTGATGAACGACGACAAGTTTCAAAACCTCACCGGGGAACAGCAACAAGCCGTTATGGAAGCAGGTGATGCTGCCGAAGCTTATTCGGTCGAATTGGGGACGAAAGCGGACGCCGAGATTGTCGGCTTTCTCGTAGAGCAGGGTATGCAGGTGAATGAAGCCGACATCACGGCATTTACCGACGCGTCCTCTGCCATCTGGACCGAGTGGGCCGCAGAGCAGCCTGCCGCAGCGCAAGAGCTGATCGACGCAATCGTCGCCGCGCGTCCCTAATCGAAAGAAAGGAGTCATCGCGATGATCAACCGTATTCTCGAAGGCTTCATCGCGGTGCTTCTCGTTGCTGCAGTCGGCGTCGCTTTTCTGGCCGTCATCTACCGCTACGCGCTAAATTCCGCGCTCAGCTGGAGCTTTGAGGTTTCTCTGGCGCTTCTGACCTATATCACCTTCATCGGAGGCTACCTCGCCCTGCGCAAAGGTGCGCATCTAAAGGTCGATCTTCTCCTAGCATGTCTCCCCTTCCCGATGAGGGGTGCAGCATTCCTTCTGAACCAGGCTTTGATCGGTCTCATCGGCTGGATCATGGCCTGGTATGGGACAAGACAGATGCTGCGCTTCTCGGACCAGCACACCAATGTGCTCGAAGTATCAAACTCGTGGTATTATGCGGCCATACCTATCGCCGGCGGTTTGATCTGCATCGATGTCGTGACCACCACGATCCGGGGCCTGATCCGGATGTTTCGGGGCGAGGAGCCCGTGTCGTCGGATTCGAAACACTCCTCCACTTCAATCGACCTCTAAGGCATCGATATGACCCTTGTGCTCGCACTCTGCGTCCTTCTCGGCCTGATCGGCTTTGGCCTCCCCATTGCCTTCGCATTGATCTCGGTCGGCGTGGGAATTTTTTTCCTTGCCGATGTCGATCAGCTCATCGTGGCACAGCGTCTCTACAGGGGCGTCCAGAGCTTTCCACTTCTCGCCGTTCCGCTCTTTATCCTTGCCGGTCAAGTCATGACCAGAAGCGGCATTTCGGGACACCTCGTCGAATTCGCCAAGACACTCGTGGGCCAAATGCGCGGTGGACTTGCGGCCGTGAACATCGTCACGTCCATGTTCTTTGCCGGCATGAGCGGCACGTCGATGTCCGACACCGCCGCTGTTGGCGGGATGCTGATCGACCCGATGGTCAAACGAGGATACAGTCGCCCTTTCACCGGTGCCGTGACGGCAGCATCATCGACCATCGGCATTATCATTCCTCCGAGCGTCCCGATGGTCATTCTCGGCGCATACTTGGGCATTTCGACCGGGGCCCTGTTCGCGGCAGGCCTGATTTCGGGCGTCGTGCTCGGTATCGCATTGATCATCACGGCCTGGATCATTTCCATCCGGGCGGGTTATCCGGTCGAGGCGCCGTTCTCGGCCAACCGCGCGCTGAAAGCCTTTGGACGGGCGCTGCCAGCCCTCCTTATGCCGGCCATCATCCTCGGGGGTATTCTGGGCGGCGTCTTCACCGCAACCGAAGCGTCTGCGGTCGCCGTGGTATACGGAATCGCGGTCGGGATGTTCTATTACAGGACACTAAAGTTCAGGGTGCTATACCAGACGCTTTGCGAGGCAGCCGTCCTCAGCGGAGCGGTGATGCTTGTCACGGCCGCGGCCCATGTCATGGGCTTCGCCTTCACCTACGAACAACTCGCAGAAGACGTCCTGCGTCCCCTCGCCGAGATGGAGCTGTCACCGGTGATGTTCCTCGTCCTACTCAGCATCGTGATGATCGTGGCGGGGACATTCCTCGACGGCATCGCGATGATCTTCATCATTGTGCCACTGTTTTTCCCAGCCATTCAGTTCCTCGGCATCGACCCGGTGCATTTCGGCATGGTGGTCGTTCTCTGTTGGGGCATCGGTCAGCAGACACCGCCGGTCGGCGCAGCGCTGTTCATCACAAGTGTGATCGCGAAGGTAGACATGTTCTCTCTTACGCGCGCCAACCTGCCCTTCATCGCGGTGATGGTGCTCGTCCTTGCCGCCGTAATTCTCTTCCCTAACGCGATGGTTCTCTGGGTCCCGCGCGCCTTGGGTCTCTAGCCCTGAAAGAAAGAAGGTATCGACACCATGATGACATCCAACCGTTTCTTAGACGTGATCTACACACACACCGACGGAGAACCGACCTGCATCATCCCCGGAGGGATCCCCTATCCCCACGGACTGGACATCGTCGCCAAGAGGGACTTCATCCGGCGCCATTACGACACCGTCCGCACCGGTCTGCTGCGTGAACCGCGCGGCCACCACGACATGGTTGGCGTCTTCGTCACACCGCCGTCCAGCCCCGAGTTCGACGCTGGAATGCTCTGGTGCGACGGGGATGATTTCATGGAGATGTGTGGCCACGGCACCATCGCGCTATCCATGGCGATGGTCGCGCATGGCATGGTGCAAAATGGCGGTGGCGACGTCGTGAATATCCGTTTTGAGACTCCGGCAGGACCAGTCACGTCGGAAGTTGGTCGCGAAAACGGCCAGGTCGCTTGGACCCGTTTCCAGAACGTCCCGGCCTTTGTGCTGGCCCAGGATGTTCCGGTCACGCTTCCCGAGGTCGGCGAGGTGATGGCCGACATTGCTTTCGGCGGAAACTTCTTCGCCGTCGTCAAATGGCCATACCCGAGCCAGCCCATTGGTCCCGATAACGGCCGGATGCTGTCGGAACTGGGCGTGATGGTGAAGGACCAGATCAACGCCAAGATGGACATCGTGCACCCGACGGCCCCTCACATCCGCGGCCTGAACTTCACGACTTTCTGGCAGGAACCAAATTACGCCGACAGCCTGTATCGCAACGTGCACGTGTTCAGCGACGGCAAGCTGGATCGCTCGCCAGGTGGAACGGGAACATCCATGATGATGGCTACATTCGAAGCCCGTGGAAAAATGGGCCTCCACCAGAAAATTCGATCCGAGGGCCTGCTCGGCATTGGCCGTTTCGAGGGCGAACTGATTGGCGAGACAAAGCTCGGTGACCTTCGGGCTGTCATCCCGACAGTAAAGGGAACGGCCAAGGTGACAGGCTACGCCAAATGGCTGCTGGACGACACGGACCCAGTCGGACGCGGCTTCGTGGTTAGGTAGTTCGCTTTCTGGCGGCGAGGATGAAGAAGGATACCAAGCGTCCCACCGCCATGAACAAGTTCAAGTCCCCTCACGCCCTCCTAGTCTCGCACACCCGCCGCAACAGCTGCACCCGCCGCAGGGTCGGTGCTGGATCGCGGTCGAGACAGATCATGCGCAGGAACACCAACCACGCGCGCTCGTTCTCGGTGAGATCTTTCATCTGCAGCATCTGCCTACCTCCCGAAAATCGCGTTGATTGCTGCGTGCGACCGGCTGGTCAGCCGCGGATCGCTGTGATCCGACGCCTCGCGGATCGCCTTGACCCAGCCCAGCTCGTTCTGGCTGATCGGATCGCCGAAGATCTCAATCACAGCGGCCGCCGCCGTCTTCCCGATCGCCTGCTCCAGTGCGAGACCCATCAGATAGGCAGGATCCACCTCCAGAGCGCGCGCAAGAGACGGGATCCGATCGAGCGCCGCCTTCGAGGAGCCCTGTTTGATCATCGTGACCATGTTTGGGTTCGGGTATCCCGCCTGCGCGGCGATCTCGGCCTGCGTCTTCTTTGGCTTCAATTCCAGTATACGGCGCTCGACATATTTCGCGAGCCGGGTGTCCTGATGCGGTTTCTTGGTCATTGTCGATTCCCACTTGTGACGCAGCACACGCTGCACACATTCATTATAGTGAAGGCGTGCATGGGGATGCGCGGCGGGATGAGAAAACCCGAGCTGTTCTGCGCTTTCCATTTTCATGGATATGCCGATTTGGTCTTCGGCGCTGGCTTTGTCTTGGAGTAGAAAAGCAGCGGCTCTGACGCTCAATATCGATGATATGCGCTTGGACCGCTTGACCCACTTGGACCGCATTGAAAACACGGCGCTTTTCTGGTCCGGCCGGTCCAAGTGGTCCAATGTATGAGACAGGCACATCGCCTCTCTTCTGCCAAAGCGGCGGTGAAGTTCTGCATCAGCCGCGCGCCTGCATGGGCGCAGGGCAAGCGCCGCACACCTGTCTTCACATCACCATCACAATGCGTGGAGTTGTGCGGGATGCGGCTATGCCGATCTCGCGATGTGCGGCATGCTTCCACACGAGCAAGACGAGGAGATCGCCCGATGACTATCCTGACCAAACGTAATTTCATGATCGCTGGCGGCACGACGATTGTCATCGCCGGTGCGGCTCTGGCTGTCCGGGGCGGCGCCTTTGAGCGTCTGGTAGGCTTCGAGGAACTGCCGCCAACCCCGATTTACGCCGAGGACGGATTGGCGATCCGCGGCACCGATCCTGTGGCGTATTTCCGCGACGGCCGCCCGGTGGCCGGCAATCCGGCCTTCGAGGCGGACTGGAAAGGCGCGCGCTGGCGGTTTGCCAGCGCCAGAAACCGCGACGATTTCCGCGCCGCGCCCGACCGCTTCGCGCCGCAATACGGTGGCTTCTGTGCCTGGGCCGTGGCCGCACGCGGCAAGCTCTACAGCACGCAGCCAGAGAACTGGTCGGTCGTGGACGGCAAGCTCTATCTCAATTTCAACGACGACATCCAGCGCAAGTGGGAGGCCGACATCGACGGTTTCATCGCACGCGCCGACAGCCGCTGGCCGGAGATCGTTCGCAGCATGGCGTGATGTTTCTTGTTCGCCCCCGGCGCGCTGCGTGATGCCCGCGAGGATATGTCTGACGGCGACACACGGCGGCATCTCAGGATCGAGAACGCTTTCGCGCGGATGTCGGAGACGGCGCATATACCGGCTGCCTTGTAAGTTTCGATGTGTTCGATTTTGGACGGGACCGCTTGGACCACTTGGACCACACTGAAAACACGTCGTTTTTCTGGTCTGGCCGGTCCAAGTGGTCCGGTGTATGAGAGAGGCATATCGCCCCTCTCATACGCCGCGACCTCGTAGACGTTCCGGGTCAGGCCTCGCTCGCTCCAAGGATCTTCGATGCGTGGATGGCATATACCCTCGGGCGTCCCGGGATGTTCCGTCCCATCTTGAACTGGAGGCCGCCGCCGTTCTGGGTCTTCAGAAGCCCTCCATCTGCATGCAGGCGTGCCATCTCGATCGGATCCTCCTCACCATGTATCACGCGCCAACGGTCCGGCCGGATATAGAGCCAGTCCTTGTTCCGCCAGCCGTCGACCGGGTCGTGGTCCGTGGTGTCGATCGTCTGGAAGCGATCGAGGTGCTTCGAGACATAGCTCTTCGTGCGCTGCACCGCCGTGGCGATCTCCTGATTCGTCGTGCCCTCCCGGGCCTCGAACCATTCCAGAAACAATTCCCGTGCAGCAGCTTTCGCAGCGCCGGGTTCCCAACCGGTGAGGTTGAACTTCGTGGCCAGCTCTCCCGCGAGTGCCGCGATGGCAAAGCGCTTCAGGACACGCTGCACCTGTCCGTCACCCAACGACAGGTCTGCCTTCTTGTTCGCATCGCTGCAAAAGATATCGATGACATTCTGAAATTTCCGACTGTTTCCGATGTTGGCCATGAGTGCCTCCACGAAACGCGGACCGGCGTGGCCGTAGGTCTCAAGACTGGCGTGATCGACCCGCTCGGCGAAGGCCTTCGCTGTGGTCTCTCCATGCAGGGCATCGAAGGCGCCGTGCGCCCGACCGTCGGCTTCAAGATTGATCAAGCGCACCTCCTGGCCCGCGAAGGTCTTGCGACCAGCACTGGCCATGTGGTCTTCGAGCGAAACCTCGCCGCTCGACAGGACGGGCACGCGCCACCGCTGCGGTGTCTGGAGCTTTCCATTCGACCTTGCCCTGAGCCGGCCCTCGCCGTTGGCCAGCATGTAGACGATGTCCCCCACCGTCTTGGGATCTGCTTTGTGCAGTTCCTCGATGTTCAGCAGCGTGTCGTTGCAGGCGGCCGCGATCCCCTCGAAGCCACTCGGCGTGCCGTCCCAGCTCTGCAGCAACGGGCGTGCACCCCAGACCGCAAGTTCATCACACTCTCTGCGGCCTTCTCGACCCGTGCCAGCTCAAAGCCGAGGTCAAAGAGCGGGGCCAGGGCCGCGTTCGCTGATTTATTGAGCTGCTGCGCGCTGAGCACCAGATCATGCCACGTGCCGTCCGGGTCCTTTACCGAAAGCACACGGCCCCATCCACGACCGTCGGCCGTGCGGCACCGTCCCATCACCACGAGCGGAGAGCAGATGCGCGTGGGCACGAGGTCACCATCCTGATTCTCGCGCAACTCGGAGATGCCGTCTTCATCGAAGACGTAGCTGGCAGGCAGGCCATCCGGGGCGAACGGGTCATCGCGCTGCGTGTTTGTAGCCGCAGCGGCTGTCGGGGTGGATGTAGGCGCAGTGGTGGTCGCTGCGGCGCTGGAGCCGGCCGGAAAGGCCAGCACGTTCTTGTTCGATGCGTCGTTTGACGTGTGGTTTACGATGTCGGTCATGGGATTTCTTTCATTTTGAACATGACTAGAGAGACCGCGCAGAATGCGCGCCGGGGCAAGGTCGGGGTCCGTGCCGTGGCGCAGACCCGTTGGGCATCATGAGACTAGGGGTGGATCGTCAGTGCAGGATCATGCCGTCGGGCTCGAACCCGAGACAGGTGATGAAGCCCGAGACGAGCCGGCTCTCGTAGTCCTCGATGTC
>JAIVHI010000191.1 GCA_020201155.1 Loktanella sp.
TCGCACCGCGATACGACGGCAGATCCGAATCCTTCTGAGAGGACGTCACCATGAAACACGCCAGTATTCTTGTCTTGGTCGGGGGGGCTGCCGATAGCCCGGACCTTGAACCGATCCTGCAATCGGCAGCCGCCGATCAAACGCATCTATCGCTTCTGATACTCGAAACGTTGCAGGGTCCACCGGTCTACGGCGTCGGGTACTACGGCATGCCCGTGATCGCGGAAAGCTGGCAGAAAGATCTCGAAGCCGCGAAGGCCACCTTGCAGAAGGCTTCGAAAACGCTGGAAAAAAGGCTTGTCGATGCGGGGGCTCCGGGTGATGTCGAAATCCTCGGCTGCTATCCTGCAGACCTGCCGTCGATTATCGGCAAACGGTCGGCCACCTGCGATGCCGTGGTCATATCCAACGACCTGCGCGAGCAGGACTATACGTTCCGCAATGCGATCCATGGCGCTCTCTTTCACTCGCCCGTCGCCACGATCCTGAACGCGGGATCGTCCAGCAAGGCGCTCACCCCGGCCCGTGTCTTCGTTGCATGGGACACCAGCCTTCCGGCAGCCCGTGCCGTTCACGCCGCCCTGCCGTTGTTGAAAGCGGCAGAGGAGGTGACGATCGCCGTCTTCGATCCAGTGGCCTCGAAAGATCAGGACGGGGAAAACCCGGGGTCGGACGTTGCAAGATGGCTCAGTCATCATGGATGTCATGTGAACCTGCAGCAATACCCCAGCGGTGGTCAGGAAATCGGAGAGTGCATCCACAAACGCTCTGCCGAGACCGGTGCCGATCTGGTTGTGATGGGCGCATACGGCCACTCTCGCATGCGTCAGACCGTCTTTGGCGGCACGACACGATCAGTCGTCGACCAAACGGACTTTGCTGTTTTGCTGGCGCACTGATGGGCTGCCTCGCTTTGGCTGCAGGATCGGACGCGCTGTTCCGGTCCTGCGCTAGGCTTTCGCCAAACCATGACACGGGCGGCAGACGTCAGTGCGCTGAAACGGCGACCTGTCCCGGATCAAGAAAGGAGAAGTGGTGGGTGATAAGAGATTTGAACTCCTGACATCTTCGATGTGAACGAAGCGCTCTACCACTGAGCTAATCACCCGTGCCGCGGGATTTAGGGCTTTCCGCAGAGGTTCGCAACCCGGAAATCACATGGATCAGCCCTGCCCCGCGCTATCCTTCATCGTGCGAAGTTTGAGCGTCAGGACCTGCGCCCCGTCACCGATGTCCCGCGCCTTGACGACCTTGAGCTTGCCCATCGGCGGCAACTGCAACTCCTCGCCGTTCATCAGGGCTTCGGCCAGGGTTGCCAGCGCCGCTTCGATCGCGGGTTTTGCCTGTGATTTCTTGACATCGGTGCGGGTCATGACCCGTTCCAGAAACTCGGGCTTCTTCAACATCTCGCCGCCCTCTACCTTGACGGCGTGGGATGCCCCCTCTGCGTCGGCGATCTTGAGCGTGGATGCGCCCGCTGCCGCAGTTGGGGTGACGGGCGGCGGCGGGGTTTTGACGTTCAGCTTGACCGTGGCACCCGTACGCTCGGTTTCCTTTTTCGTCATGCTTTCGCGCCTCCGTGGAATGTTCACGGGATTTCGATCAGGTCCTTCTCATTCTCCTGTGGAATGAAGACCGTCTTGATCCCCGCCCGCAGTGCCGCAAGCAGCTTCTCTTTCAGGCCACCGATCGGCATCGCCTTGCCGCGCAGGCTGACCTCACCCGTCATGGCGATATCGCGTCGCACCGGGATCTGCGTCAGAACCGACACGATCGAGGTCACCATCGCCAGACCGGCGCTTGGCCCGTCCTTGGGCGTCGCCCCGTCGGGCACGTGAACGTGGATGTCCAACGTGTCGAAGCGGGGTGGTTTGACGCCGATACTGGGGCTGATCGACCGCACGTAGGAGCTGGCCGCGTCGATGGACTCCTTCATCACATCGCCCAGCTTGCCAGTCGTCTTCATCCGGCCCTTGCCGGGCAGGCGCAGGGCTTCGATCGACAGGATGTCACCCCCGACAGATGTCCAGGCTAGACCGGTCACGACGCCGATCTGGTCCTCTTCCTCGGCCAACCCGTAGCGATGCTTTTCCACGCCAAGAAAATCGTCGAGGTTGTCCTTCGTGACGTCGATGGACTCCACCTCTTTCTTGATCAACTTGGTGACGGACTTGCGCGCGATCTTGGACAGTTCACGTTCGAGGTTCCGAACACCGGCCTCGCGGGTGTAGACCCGGACCATTGCGGTCAGCGCCTCGTCCGAGATGCTGAACTCCTTGTCCTTCAAACCGTGGTTCTGCATGACCTTGGGCAGCAGATGCTGCTTGGCAATCTCGCGCTTCTCATCCTCGGTGTAGCCCGCCAGACTGATGATCTCCATCCGGTCCAGAAGCGGGCCGGGCATGTTGTAGGAGTTCGCCGTCGTCAGGAACATCACGTTCGACAGGTCGTATTCCACTTCGAGGTAGTGGTCGACGAAGGTGTTGTTCTGTTCGGGATCAAGCACTTCGAGCATGGCCGACGCGGGGTCGCCGCGGAAGTCCTGCCCCATCTTGTCGATCTCGTCGAGCAGGATCAGCGGGTTCGTCGTCTTCGCCTTTTTCAGCGCCTGAATGATCTTGCCGGGCATGGACCCGATATAGGTCCGGCGGTGGCCGCGGATTTCGGATTCGTCACGCACGCCGCCAAGGCTGATGCGGATGAACTCGCGCCCCGTGGCCTTCGCCACCGATTTGCCAAGCGATGTCTTGCCGACGCCCGGAGGGCCGACAAGGCACATGATCGGGCCTTTCGACTTCTTGCTGCGCTGCTGCACGGCCAGATATTCGACGATCCGCTCCTTGACCTTTTCCAGACCGTAGTGGTCGTCGTCCAGCACCTTCTGGGCGTGGTTCAGGTCTTTCTTGGTGCGCGACTTGGTGCCCCACGGCACGGCGAGAATCCAGTCGAGGTAGTTGCGCACGACTGTGGCTTCGGCGGACATGGGCGACATGTTCTTGAGCTTTTTCAGCTCGGCATCGACCTTTTCGCGCGCTTCCTTGCTCAGTTTGGTCTCGGCGATCTTCGCTTCGAGTTCGGCCACTTCGTTCTGGCCGTCCTCGCCGTCGCCCAGCTCCTTTTGAATGGCCTTCATCTGCTCATTCAGATAATATTCGCGCTGGGTGCGCTCCATCTGGGACTTCACGCGCGTCTTGATCTTCTTTTCGACCTGCAGCACGGACATTTCGCCCTGCATCAGGCCGTAGACCTTTTCAAGCCGCTCGGTGACGGTCAGCGTTTCCAGAAGCTCCTGCTTCTGGGCCACTTCGATACCAAGATGACCGGCGACAAGGTCGGCCAGCTTGGCCGGCTCGGCGGCCTCGCCCACGGCGGCCATCGCCTCTTCGGGGATGTTCTTCTTGATCTTGGCATAGCGTTCGAATTCGGCCGCCACCGAGCGGGTCAGAGCCTCGATCTCGTCTTCGTTGCCAGGTATCTCGGTCAGGTATTCCGCCGTCGCCTCGAAGTGGCTGTCATTCTCGACGAACCCCGTGACGCTGACGCGGCTCTTGCCTTCGACCAGAACCTTGACCGTGCCGTCGGGCAGCTTGAGCAGTTGCAGCACATTGGCCAGCACACCGGCCTTGTAGATGCCGTCGACGCTGGGATCGTCCTCGGAGGGGTCGATCTGGCTGGACAGCAGGATCTGCTTGTCGTCCTGCATCACCTCTTCGAGGGCGCGGACGGATTTCTCGCGGCCCACGAAAAGCGGCACGATCATGTGGGGGAAAACCACGATGTCGCGCAGCGGCAGGACGGGATAGGAGGAACTCAATGGTTCTTGCATGCTCTTTTCCTTTTATCGGCAAAACCGCCCTGCCCCGATTGCGGCGGCGCGGCGGCTTCCTTCTTGGATTCAATATCTGGGGTGGTCGCTGGTGGGTTTCAACCATCCCTGTCGTGTCATATCCGCGTCAGTCTGCCCCAAGCACGGCGCGGGCCGCAAGAATGGAATGACCATTATCGCGCCCGGCGGATAATTGCGCCCTGTCAAAGTGGCGGTATGTCACCCTCGGCACGCATTGCGTGAAAATCGGCCTCCCAACCCGCGAAACGGCCCGCCGCGATCGCCCCGCGCATGCCGGACATGATGTCCTGAAAGTAATGCAGGTTATGCCAGGTCAGCAGCATGCCCGAGATCATCTCCTGCGCGCGGAAGACATGGTGCAGGTAGGCGCGTGAATAGTTGCGGCAGGCGGGACAGGTGCAGTCTTCATCCAAAGGCCGGGGGTCGTCGGCGTGACGCGCGTTCTTGATGTTGACCACACCCTTGCGGGTAAAGGCCTGCCCTGTCCTGCCAGACCGGCTGGGCAGCACACAGTCCATCATATCGACGCCACGCTTGACCGCGCCCACGATGTCGTCGGGCTTGCCGACACCCATCAGGTAGCGCGGCTTGTCTGTGGGCAGCTGTTCCGGCGCGTAATCGAGGCAGGCGAACATGGCCTCCTGCCCTTCGCCCACCGCCAGACCGCCGATGGCGTAGCCTTCAAAGCCGATGTCGCGCAGCGCCCTGGCGCTTTCTTCGCGCAGGTCCTGTTCCAGCCCGCCCTGCTGGATACCGAAAAGCGCATGGCCGGGCCGGTCGCCAAAGGCATCGCGGGACCGCTGCGCCCATCGCATCGAAAGCTGCATGCTTTGTGCGATACGGTCCCGATCCGCGGGCAGCGCAGGGCATTCGTCGAAACACATCACGATGTCCGACCCCAGCAGCCGCTGGATCTCCATCGACCGTTCGGGTGTCAACTCATGCTTGGACCCGTCGATATGGCTGCGGAAGGTCACACCCTTTTCGGTCATCTTGCGCAGATCGGCGAGGCTCATCACCTGAAATCCGCCCGAATCCGTCAGGATCGGCCTGTCCCAGTTCATGAAGCGGTGCAGGCCGCCCAACCGGTCGATCCGCTCGGCGGTGGGGCGCAGCATCAGGTGATAGGTATTGCCCAGCAGGATATCGGCACCGGTGGCCGCGACGCTTTCGGGCATCATCGCCTTGACGGTCGCAGCCGTGCCGACGGGCATGAAGGCAGGCGTGCGGATGTCACCGCGCGTCGTATGGATCACCCCGGTGCGCGCGCGTCCGTCGGTGGCGGTCAGGTCGAATGAGAAACGGTCAGTCATACAGGTCGCATAGGGCAAGCCCGCCGCGAAGTTAAGAGGCCGTGCACCGCAGAATTCGGCCAGAGTTGCGATGCCGCCCCGCCTCTGCCCTTTACGCTTTGTCAGTCATTCCCTATATATTCACTCGGAATAGCAGGATACCGTCATGACTGATGTACAGGCCCCGATGGAGGGCACACCGCTGATCAAGCCCTCGACGACCGACCATCCGCTGCACGAGGATATCGTGCAGGCGTGCCGGTCCGTCTACGATCCCGAGATTCCCGTAAATATCTTCGATCTTGGTCTGATCTACACGATCGAGATCGATGACGAGAACGCGGTACGGGTCATCATGACGCTGACCGCCCCCGGCTGTCCCGTCGCGGGCGAGATGCCGGGCTGGGTCGCGGATGCGATCGAACCCCTGCCGGGCGTCAAGCATGTCGATGTCGAAATGACGTTCGAGCCCCAGTGGGGCATGGACATGATGTCGGACGAAGCGCGGCTTGAACTGGGCTTCATGTAGCGACGGCTGCATGTGACGTATTGACGCCCTGCCGGTTTGACCCATCTTGCCGGCGATGAGACTACTCGCAGCAGCCTTCGCCCTTGTAACCGCCTTGCTCTTGCCCTTGGCGGCCAGCGCACAGGACCCCTATTTTGAGGTCGACCGGATTATCCCGCCGCTTTCGGATGCGCCAACCGATCTGATGCGCGATACACCGCAGGCCACGGTCGAAGCCTTCCTCGATTTCGGTCGCGAAGACGACTGGCAAAGCGCCGCTCACTTGCTGGCGCTGCCCGACGGCATGGAACATGACCCCGAGACGCTGGCCTACCAGTTGTATGCCGTTCTCAACCGCAAGACGATGATCGACTGGTCGCGCCTGATGGACCGCCCCGACGGCATGGATGCCATGGCAAGTTCGGACAGCGCGGTCGCAGGTGAGCCCCGCCGCTCGATCCTTCTGGCGTTGATCGATCTGGACGATCACCCGGTGTCGATCCGCCTGAACCGGCTCAAGGCACCGGACGCCGACCCCGTCTGGCTTTTCGCACCGCAATCGATCGCGAACGTCCCTGCGCTTTTCCAGCGGTACGGACCAAATCGGTTCGAGCGTGCCCTGCCCGACCCGTTGAGGGATGTCGCCTTCTGGGGCCTGAGGTGGTGGGAGACCGTGGCGCTTCCGCTGCTGATATTCGCGGCCTTCGCCGTCGGTCGCATCGTTTACCGCCTGCTTTCGGTCGATCAGGCCAAAATTGCCGGCATGCGCATGGGCAAGATCATTCGTGCCGCGCGGGCACCCGCCGTGATCGCCGCTGTCACAACGCTTATCGGGCTGGCCGCCCGACATGTCTTTGTGTTTTCAGGGGTGATCGACCTTGTCCTGACGCCCCTTCTGACGACGGGCTACGTGATTGCCGTGCTCTGGTTGCTGGTCAGCGTGGTCGATGCCCTTCTGGACCGTCTGGTCAGTTTCGAAGGTGCGGACCTGACCGAAGTCGGTGAAGGCAGCGACGCCCGCCGCCAGATGGCGACCAACATCGCCGCCGCGCGCCGGCTGGTGATCGTTGTGGTCGCGCTCGTGGGGTTCGGCATCGTTCTCAGTCAGGCGAATGTCCTGCGCACGATGGGATTCTCGCTTTTGGCGTCGGCCGGCGCGATCACGATCATCCTTGCCTATGCGGCGCGCAACGTGCTGTCCAACATCATGTCCAGCCTTCAGATTGCGATGAACAAATCCGCAAGGATCGGTGACAAGGTGCTTTACGACGGGCATATCTGTTCGGTCGAGCGGATCAATTTCACCTACGTCCAGCTGCGGGTCTGGACCGGGGAACGCCTTGTCGTCCCGGTCAACGATTTTGTCGACACGGTGTTCGAGAACTGGACGATGCAGGACCCCTACCTCATCCGCACGGTCCGGCTGAAATTCGCCCATGATGTGGACGTCGATCTTCTGCGCGAAATCTACGAAGAAGCGCTGGCCGAAGTCGAAGACAAGCTGTCCAATGCACAAGAGGACGACCGTGGCGTCGTCGTCTCGGATCAGGATGTCTTCGGCAAGGAGGTTCTGTTCGAAGTGCCCTGCGACGAGCCGAACACGGCGTGGATGACAGCCTGCGAGGTGCGCGAACGCATCATCACCAAGGCAATAAAGCGCGGCAAGGACGAAGGCTGGCAGGTCTTTCCCAATGTCTCGCCCGCCGAAGCGGTCTGATCCCTTGAGAAATCGCCGGTTTGCGCCTATCTTGTGGTCAGACACAGGAGTAGATTCATGTTCGGCATCCCCGGCAAGCAAGCCGTCACCATCACCCCGAAGGCCGCTGGCCAGATCGCGAAGCTGATGCACCGCGACGGTCATCAGGGGCTGCGCATCGGCGTCAAGAAGGGCGGCTGCGCGGGGATGGAATACACCATGGACTACGTGGCCGAGGTCGACCCCCATGACGAGGTCGTCGAACTTGAGGGTGCGCGCGTGATGATCGCACCTATGGCACAGATGTTCCTGTTCGGCACCGAGATCGACTACGAGATCAGCCTGCTGGAAAGCGGCTTCAAGTTTCGTAATCCCAACGTCGTGGATGCCTGCGGCTGTGGCGAGTCGATCAAGTTCGACGAAAAGCTGGGTCAGTCGTGAAGAGGCTGGCCTGAGGGCGCTTCAAATCGGCCGTTCATGGGTCGACCCGTCTTTCACGAACGGCAACCATCTGCACCGAGTGACGAGGTCATGACAGGATCGCTTGGCGATGCTGCAGCCAGACGCGTTTCCCTGATCCATTTCTTTGAGTTGCTTGACCTTCTGGGGCAAAACCACGATGCCGCCGGTGCCTTGCCTGCGGAACCGCGGGTTTACCCATGCCATCGCTTCCCAGAGGACGCCTCTTGCAGACCCTTTCCCAATCGCCGACCGATCCCGATTTCGTCCAGAACCCCTATCCCTTCTATGACAGCGCCCGCGCGCTTGGCGATGTGTTCTGGTGGGCGGATTACGACATGCCCTGCGCGGTCTCGCACAAGGCCGTATCGATGGCGCTGCGGGATCGTCGGATGGGGCGGGAAGCGCCAGAACCGCTGAGCTTTCCCGACCACCTCGCACCCTTTTACGCGATCGAGGCGCATTCGATGCTCGAACTCGAACCGCCACGGCACACGCGGCTGCGCAGCCTGGTGCTGCGGGCCTTCACCTCGCGCCGGATCGCGGGGCTTGCCCCCGAAATCGACGCGTTGGCCGACAGCCTGATCGACGCCTTTCCGGACGGGCCTTTCGACCTGCTGGACGCCTTCGCACGGCCCCTGCCCGTCATCATCATCGCACGGCTTCTGGGCGTGCCGGACAGCAGCGCGCCCGACCTTCTGCGCTGGTCCAACGCCATGGTCGCCATGTATCAAGCCAGCCGGACACGGGCGATCGAGGATGCAGCCAGCGCCGCCGCGACCGAATTCACCGCCTTCCTGACCGACTTCATCGCCGCCAAGCGGCACGATCCGCAGGACGACCTGATCTCGACGCTGATCGCCGCCGAAGAAGACGGCGCGAAACTCAGCACAGAGGAGCTTATCACCACCTGCATCCTGCTGTTGAACGCGGGCCACGAAGCCACCGTCCACACCATCGGCAATGGTGTGAAGACCATGATCGAGACCGGCCATTGCGATGTGGATGGCCCGGTCGTCGAGGAAGTCATGCGCTATGATCCGCCCCTGCATATCTTCACCCGATGGGTCTACGAAGACATGGAGCTTTGCGGCGTGCCGCTGAAGCGGGGCCAGCAGCTGGGCTGCCTGCTTGGGGCCGCCGGGCGCGACCCTTTGGTCTATGACCAGCCGAACACCTTTGTCCCCGCCCGGTCCGCCAAGCCGCATACCGCCTTTGGGGGCGGCATCCACTTTTGCGTCGGCGCACCGCTGGCGCGGCTGGAATTGGAACGGGGGTTGTCGCGCTTGTTTGCACGGTGCCCCGGCCTCGCGCTGGCCGCGCCGCCCCGCTACGCCGACGTTTATCACTTCCACGGCCTCGACAGCCTGCAGGTCACGCGCTGACGCCCCCTAAAGCGGCAGCGCCACGGTCGATTTGATCTCTTCCATCGACAGCAGCGCCGTGACGTTATGGACCCGAACCTCTGAAATCAGTGCCTGATAAAACACGTCGTAGGCCCGCGCATTCGAGACGCGGACCTTGAGGATATAATCGATATCCCCCGCCAGCCGGTGCGCCTCCTGCACCTCGGGGCGGGATTTGAGCGCCTTGAGGAACTTGGCCTGCCAGTCCGCGTCATGTTCGGATGTGCGGATCAGCACGAAAAAGCAGGCCTCGAACCCCAACGCCTCGGCATTCAGCATCACCGTCTGCTGCCCGATGATTCCGGCCTCCTTCATCTTGCGGATCCGGTTCCAGACAGGGGTCTTGGACGACCCCACCTCCTTGGCGATATCGTCCAGCGACCGGGCGGCGTCGGCCTGTAGCGCCGCAAGGATCTTCCGGTCCGTGGCGTCGATGCGGACGCTCATTCTCTTTTCTTCGGTCATCGTGGAATACCCGCCTTCCTGACAGTCAACTTGGAACGATTTTCCTTATCTACCGCCGGACGTGGCCAGATAACAGAACAATGTTCTATATAGAGGGAGAGAAACACGAGGGTCACCATGGATCATTTTCCAGTCTTTGTCGCCGTCGCCGGCCGCCGCATCGTCCTGTCGGGCGGGGGTGAGGCCGCGCTTGCCAAGTTGCGGATCATCCTCAAGACGACCGCGCATGTCTCGGTCTTTGCGGCCGATCCGCATGCGGACCTGCACCGCCTCGCCGCGGAGCGGCGCATCACGCTGGTCCGGCGCCCGCTGGACCATGGCGATGCGCTGTGCGCCGCCCTGTTCTATGCCGCCAACGAGGATGACGCCGAAGACGCCCGCGTCGCCGCGATCGCCCGTGCCGACGGCGCGCGCGTCAATATCGTGGACAACCTTGGCGACAGCGATTTCATCACACCCGCCATCGTGGACCGTGACCCCGTGACCGTCGCCATCGGCACCGAGGGGGCTGCCCCCGTGCTGGCTCGCGCGATCAAGGCCGATCTGGAAGAGCGGCTGCCCAAGGATCTTGGCGTGCTGGCCCGCATCGGCAAGAGCTTCCGCCATGCGGTCGATATCCTGCCGATGGGGCGCAAGCGCCGGTCGTTCTGGTCGGATTTCTATTTCAACGACGGACCTGCGGCGATCGAACGTGGCGGGCCCGAGGCGATCCTGCCCGCCCTTGGTGATCTGCTTGATCGTCACGTGACCGCAGGGCAGACGTCGGGCCGCGTCGACCTCGTCGGCGCGGGACCGGGCGACCCCGACCTGCTGACGCTCAAGGCGCGCAAGGCCCTCGATACCGCAGACGTGGTCATTCACGACCGGCTGGTCACCAAGGACATCCTAGAGCTCGCCCGCCGCGAAGCGCTGGTGATCGACGCCGGCAAGGAAGGCTTCGGCAGTGCGATGGCGCAGGACGACATCGACGCGCTGATCGTCGAACACGCCAGGGCCGGTGCCCATGTCGTGCGCCTGAAAGCGGGCGATCCCACGGTTTTCGGGCGTCTGGACGAGGAACTTGCCGCCTGTGAGGCCGCCGGTATCCCCGCGCGGATCATTCCGGGCATCACCGCCGCCTCGGCCGCAGCCGCAGGCATCGGGCAAAGCCTGACCCGGCGCGGGCGCAATTCCGCCGTGCGCTTCGTTACGGGACACGACACCAAGGGCTACGCCGATCACGACTGGAAGACGCTGGCCGCCCCCGGTCAGGTCGCCGCGATCTACATGGGAAAGCGCGCCGCACGGTTCATTCAGGGCCGCCTGCTGATGCACGGGGCCGATCCCGCGACCCCGGTCACGATCATCGAGAATGCAAGCCGCACGGACCAGCGCATCATCGCCACCACGCTGGGCAATCTCGAACCGACCATGTCCGGCAGCGACATCACCGGCCCCGCCGTCACCTTCCTTGGCCTCGCCCCGCGCGAAGCCCTTGCCATCGACATTCCCGAACAGGAGGCCATCTGATGCCCCGCGCTTTCACCCCCAAGGTCGTCACCGCCAACGCATTGCTGGAAGGCGACGCGGTCTGGTTCACCGAAGACAGCACCTGGACCCGCGACATGGCCAAGGCCGAGCTGCTGACGGACGAGGCCCACGCCGATCTGCGGCTTCTGGAGGCCAACGCCCGCAAGCACGAGATCGCGGGGGCCTATCTGGCCGACGCGGCACCGACACCGGACGGGCCTGCCCCGACCCACTTCCGCGAAGCCTTCCGCACGCGCGGCCCCTCGAACTACGCCCACGGCAAACAGGCCGAGTGATGCGCCCCGCGCGCGCCTTGCCTGCCGAAAGGACCTGACCCATGTATAAATACACCGAATTCGACCAAGCCTTCGTGCGTGAACGCGTCGCCCAGTTTCGCGGGCAGGTCGCACGCCGGATCGACGGCTCGCTGACCGAGGACGAGTTCAAGCCGCTGCGGCTGATGAACGGACTTTACCTGCAGCTGCATGCCTACATGCTGCGCGTGGCCATCCCCTACGGCACGCTCAACAGCGGCCAGATGCGCCAGCTTGCGATGATCGCGGACCGCTGGGACAAAGGCTACGGTCATTTCACCACGCGCCAGAACATCCAGTACAACTGGCCCGAGCTGCGCGACGTGCCCGATATCCTCGATGCGCTGGCCGATGTGGAAATGCACGCGATCCAGACATCGGGCAACACGGTGCGCAACGTGACCGCCGACCATTTCGCCGGTGCCTCGGCGGACGAGGTCGCAGACCCCCGCCCCTATGCCGAACTGCTGCGCCAATGGTCCACCGACCATCCCGAGTTCCAGTTCCTGCCGCGCAAGTTCAAGATCGCCGTGACAGGTTCGCCCGAAGACCGCGCCGTGACCAAGGCCCATGACATCGGCCTGCGGATCGTCAGGAAGGACGGTGAGATCGGCTTTCAGGTGCTGGTCGGCGGTGGTCTTGGCCGCACGCCGATGATCGGCAAGGTGCTGCGCGCCTTCCTGCCGGTCGATGACCTGCTACCCTACGTCGAGGCCGTGGTCAGCGTCTGGAACCTGCTGGGCCGCCGCGACAACAAGTTCAAGGCGCGGATCAAGATCACGGTCCACGAGAACGGTATCGACAGCATCCGCGATCTGGTCGAGGACCGCTT
>JAIVHI010000314.1 GCA_020201155.1 Loktanella sp.
TCGATCACCACACGATCGGCGTCACGCGCGCCGGAGGCGATGACACGGTTGCCCTCATCGTCGATCAACCCCCAGCCCTCAGAGGTTTCGACCGCCGCGACCCCTTCCGAGAAGGGGCGCACCTGCCGCCATTGCGGCGCCAGGCGCCATTCGCCGTCGGCCCCGACAAATCCCCATTGTGAGCCCTCGGGCAGCGGATAGAGCGGCGCGGCGGCAGAGTTCGCGGCGGTGCCACAGGGCTGCGCAGCGGCTGCACCAGCCACAGACATCGCAAGCGCCGCCACAAGCGGCAGGATCACGTCATGTTTCATCATTGCGCACGCTCCAGAACCTCGATCCGGTCAAAACGGGCGATCGTCTGCTCATCGTCCAAGGTGCCCACGAACAGGGCCGGGGCGCCCTTGGTGCGCAGCACGGTGATCGGGTCGGTCTCCAACACCTCCGGGCCGCCATCCTGCATCGTCCAGCCATTCATCTTCAGCCGCGCAACGTAGTCGCGCCCCGATTTCACCACGCTCAGCCGCGCGCCCTTGTCCGCGAAATCACGCAGGATTTGCGCCAGGTCAAAGCCCCGCACATCCCCTGCGATTTCCAGCTTGGCCTCGGTTTTCGTGCCACCCGAGAACGCCAGCAGCTTCAGCCACATGTCGTCGTTGGAATTGCCCTGCCGATAGATTTCGGCAGCGATATAATTATCGGCATCCGCATAGCGGCCCACCTGCACAATTGCCCGGCGCCCGCCGAGCGACTGCACCTCACCCATGCGTGCGGTGAATTGGGCCGCGATTTCCCAGTCGCCCTCCGGCAGCTCGGCCGCGCGCCAGCGGAACACGTTGGGCTGATCTTCGGCTTTGCCCATGTAACCGGGTTCCACCGTCATTGCCATCAGGGTGCTGTCCTCCAAGATATAGCGAGCAGGGTCCGGGTTCTGCACTTGCCAGCCACCGCCCAGTTCGGCGCGGTCGAAATCGTCCTCGAAAAGCGGCCCGGTCGGCTTGGGCTCTGGCTCTGGCTGGCTCACCTGCTGCAGGGCGTCGGTCAGGCTGTCGGCGTTAGCCGCGCTCAGATATTGGCCGCCGGTGGCATTGGCGAGGCAGGCGAGCTGACCCTCGGTATCCGCGACATCAAAGCCGATGACATGCGCAGTAAGCGGCGTGCCGCGCTTCGCGAGGGACTCTCCCAGCGCGCAGAGATCGGCGCCGCAGGTTTCCAGCCCGTCTGTCACCACCACGACCGAAGCCGGGGCATCGATGCGCGCCAGCGCCTCACTCGCGCGTTCCACTGCGTTGCCGATCGGTGTCTTGCCGCGCGGCGAGATCGCGGCCATCGTCTTGCGCAGCGCCTTGCGGTCCAGAGGTGCAGGGTCGCGCAGCACTTCTATATCCGTGCAATCCCCTTCGCGCCGGTGGCCATATGACATCAGCCCGATTTCGCGATCTTCCGGCCAGTTCGCGAGCATTCCGTCGACAGCCCCGCGCGCGATCTCGATCTTGGGCGTGCCGTCGATTTGGCCCCACATGCTGCCTGACCCGTCAAGAATCAGCATCGTCCGACCCGCATTTTGTGCCGCAGCAGAGCTGGTGAGCGCGGCAATTGCGATCAGTCCCACTATCAAGCGATTCACAAACACCCATGCCTCCATTTGCCTTGTCAAACTTAATGGTGGCATGTTGTGCGCGAGCGTGCATGGTGCATTTGCCCTATTTTTTAAGCGTGTTAGACCGTAAAAATGGAAATTGATCTGACACTGGCCGCCACGCTTTGCGATATACAGCGGCGATTTTTGGGCCTTCAGGGCGATCCGGGCGCTGTTGAGGACATTCTCACCGATGTCGCACAGCTTGTGGATGCCGACGCAGCCATGGCAGCCTGGATTAACAAGGAAGCGCCATCGATGGTCACATGGAACGCGGGTCCTAAAATCAAGTTCTATATTTTGCGGACATTTGCCGGCATGGACCGCGATGGCAATATCCGCTCGACTGACCCGGATCTGGATAGCATAAACCTCACCCGGCGGCGGATGGGCAGCGGCGTGTATCAGGACAGTGCCTTTGCCAGCCGCGCCACGATTGAAAACAGCGCATACCATCGTGAAGCATTCCGTCCGGCGGGAATGAACCATATCCTCAGCATGACGACGCGTCTGGCAATGGGCGAGGCGGTGTTCGCCATGGGGTATGCAAGCGGCGACGCGCCCGCCTTAATAGAGGGCCGTGCGGAGGTCATGCTCAACCTGCTGTTGCCGGCCTTCGCGCGCACGTTCGGCGCGCTGGATCAACAGGCGCGCGATTTTGAACGCCTACAGCGCGCAATCGCAGAGAGCGATATGGAGGTGAGGGTTTGTGACGAAAACCCTGTTTCTATAGACAGTTCAGGAGCATGTCTGAACTTGCCATTGCCGGAACCAGCCAAGGGTAATCTTGTCATATCACCGCCGGATACGGCGACGCTGGCGGAACGGTTGAAGGCCGCTTATGGCCTTACGAAACGTCAAAAGGACATTGCGCTCTGTCTATTGGATGGTCTGTCGACCCGGGACGCCGCCGCCCAGATGGGCATTAGCCCCAATACCGCGAGGCGCCATTGTGAGGCGGTCCTCAACAGGACCAGCGCACATCGACGTGGCGAGTTGAACCGCATCGCACGAACTCTTTCGAGGCAGCCGCCAGCGAAATAGTAGTGCCGGAAAAATCGCGGCCATCAATTACAATAATCTAAAGCAGAGGTGATCACTTAGGTATTGTCAAAAAGTTAGTATATGAGGGATCGGGAAATAGAAAGTTCTCCGGGTTCTGGGGTCCGCCTAACCAGCAGTCGGCATCGTTTCCAAGAATACGAATGCATGTTGGATATGCGTCCATCCCAGTGAGGCCAACAGATGTCTGGTCGGACCTCGACTGGACACCAAGAGTTGGCAACTTTGCAAATTCTGTTTCCTGCGCTCAGTCGCCGCTCAGGGCAGACCGCACGAGTGGGTGCTTACGCCGAAAAGTGCTGGGCGAGGTGCTGGCGCGGCTCCCAGCACGTCGCGCCAATGACAGCGGAGCTACCGCATGTGCTGGCCGGAAGAAGTCTCAGGGCCATGCAGCCATTCATTGAGCTTCGACCAGCGCCGCCGCCCTGAGATGTTTTTCACAGCAATCGCCACCGCCTTTTTCTGGCCGACCAGCACGACGAGCTTCTTGCCTCGGGTGACGCCGGTATAGATCAGATTGCGCTGCAGCATGGCGTAGTGCTGTGTCATGACGGGGATGACCACGGCAGGGTATTCC
>JAIVHI010000315.1 GCA_020201155.1 Loktanella sp.
GCGCACGCTGGGTGCCTTTTGCGCTGTAAACCCCGCGCAACCCGTGGCGGTCGCGGATGCGGGCCACCTCGGTCACCATGGCGCCCGTGACCTGCGTCATCCGCTCCAACAGCGCGCGGTCGGTCTCGATCAGCTCGTTCAGCTTGACCATGCGCTGCCTGACCGCCGTATCGGACGGATCGGCCGCAAGGGCGGCGGCGATGGCGGGGCCCGCCGCCTCGAGTGCTGCGCTCAGCTCGGTCTTGCGCGCGACAAGCGCCTCGACCTGCGCCAGATCGCCCCGCCGCAGCGCCGCGATCTCGTCCTGCAAAAGCCGCGTGATGGCGGCAATGGCGGTGTAGTCGGTCTCTGTCATTCGCTGTCCATGCCCTTTTCATAAGCCGAGATGCCCGTCGCGATGGACTGGGCGATGCCGGTGTTGCCGTGCCCCGCGATCTCTTCTGCAAAGGCGCGGGCCAGAAAGCTGCGCCATGTCTCTTCCCCGTGGCCGCCGCCGAAGTCACCCGCCGTCGTGCCGCGCATCATTTCCTCGACCGCCTGCGACAGAAAGACGACCTCGAACTCAAAGGCAGCCTGATCGGCGTCGCTGCGTGGGGTGGCGCCCCCCGTCTGCGCGGGACGAAGTGGGGTGGCCGGTGTCAGCTCCATCAGATGATCTCCAGATCTGCGTAAAGCGCACCTGCGGCCTTGATCGCTTGCAGGATCGATATGGTCTGCGTCGCGGTCAGCCCGATGGCGTTGAGCCCGTCCACCAGACGTTGCAGGCTGACATCGCCGGTCAGAACGGTGAACTGCGTCTCGCGCTCCTCGACCTCGACGGTGGTTTGCGGCACGACCACTGTCTCGCCGATGGAAAAGGGTTCCGGCTGGCTGACCTCGATATCCTCGCGCACGATGACGGTCAGCCCGCCCTGGCTGACGGCGACCTCGGCGATCCGCACGTCCGCGCCGATGACGATGGTGCCCGACCGTGCGTCGATCACGACCTTGGCCACGCCGTCGGGCTGAATGCGCAGCTCTTCGATCTGTGACATCACGCCCAGAAGATCGCCCTTGGCGACAGGGCGCACCTCGACCGTGCCGGGGTCCAGAACGGTCGCCGTCCCCGGCCCTATCGCCCTGTTGATCGCCTCGCCGATGCGTGCAGAGGTGGTGAAATCCGGGTTGCGCAGCGCGATCCGCACGCTTCCCAGCGAGTTGAAGGCAAGATCAATCTCGTTTTCGACCGTCGCGCCGTTCTCGATGCGTGCGACGGTCGGCACGCCTTCGACGATGCTGGCATTGATGCCCTGTGCGGCATAGCCCGCCACGGCAATCGGCCCCTGCGCGACCGCGTAAACGGCGCCATCCGCCCCGGTCAGCGGCGTCACGATCAGGGTGCCGCCCCGCAAGGATTCGGCGTCACCAAGGGACGAGACGACCACGTCGATGGTCGATCCCCGCCGGGCGAAGGGTGGCAGCATCGCCGTGACCATCACGGCTGCCGTGTTCTCGGTGCTCATCCGTTCGTTCGACAGGTTGCCGACGCCCAACCTCTCCAGCATCCCCTCGATCGACCGCTGGGTGAAGGGGCTGTTGCGCAGCCGGTCGCCCGTGCCGTTCAGGCCGACGACAAGGCCGTAGCCCACAAGCTGGTTTTCGCGAACGCCCTCGAAGGTCGCGATATCCTTGATCCGGACATCGGCCACAGCCGGTCCCCCCATGAGCGCAAGGCACAGAGCGGCGAGGGCGACGCGAAAGCGGGTGATGTGGCGTGACTGCGAACGCATGACGAACCTCCGGAGGCGGATACTGGAGCAGTCAAACAATGAATGAGCAAAAACTTCAAGTATATATTCAAACTATGCTTGTTATTTTGTTTGCTACGGCACTATTATACTTCACAGACGCGCGTCAGTATAAGAATTATACATGTTTCCCGCGCTTGTCTTCAGCGAAGGACATACCGGATGCATCTTTACCTCTACGAACCACGGGACGACCGTGTGGTCGGCATTGCCGCAGAATTGCGGGCCTCTCGGATCGTTCCCATGCGCGTCGCCGATGCCTTTTTCGACGGTGATCTGGGCTTGCTGAATCGCGGTGGGCAGGGTGTTCGCCCGTTTCTGCTGGCAGATGGACCGTCGGTCATGCACCACATCGCGAAACTGCGGGACGCCGGATGCAGCAATCCGATCGTGATCATGCGCGATTTCCGGAACGCACGCGCCGCCGCGCAGACGCTCGATCATGGGGCGGATGATGACATCGTCATCCCGCTCAGGGGCGTGGAACTGCGGTCGCGTATCAATTCGATCATGCGTCGCGCGAATGGTCATGCCGCCGAAAGCATCAGCATCGGCGAGGTGAAGGCCTATTTCGACGGGCGCGATCCCGATATCGCGGGACAACGGGTGTTCCTGTCCGGTCGCGAACACGCCATCTTTCAGCACCTTGCACTGAATGCCCACAAGGTCGTGACCAAAGCCGCGATCTACGATGCGGTTTACGGCATGGTCGAGGACCAGCCTTTCGACAAGGTGATCGACGTCTACATCTGCAAGATCCGCAAGAAGATCGATGCCGCAACCAAATCTGGCCACCGCTATATCGAAACGGTGCATGGTCGCGGCTACAAGATGTCCGCGCCCGAACGGGTGACTACATGAAGTTGAGAAACGAAAGCTTCGACAGCCGGGCCGTGACCGCATAGGTCGCTTCAAGCTGCGTTTGCAGCTGGTTCAGGCGCGTCGCCGCCTCGTAGGGGTCCGACCCCCTCCAGTGACAGGACCTGGCTGTTGAACAATGTGTGCCGGTCCCGCTGCATCTGCAGGACATTTTCCACCGCCTTTTGCTGCCCGCCCAGACGCGACTCGGTATCGATTAGCCCTGCAACACCCGCCGAGACAGCCTCGACCGCCGCCCCGACCCAGACGCGGTAGGCCTCTGGATCGTCGATTTCAGATGCGTCGGTGGACGCGAGCATCGAAAGTCCGCGCAGCAGATCGGTGAAGGCCGGGTCATTCGCCTGAATCCCATGCGAGATCACGGTCGATTCATCGATGCGGGCCGTCACGCGGGCCGAAGGCGTGCCGTCGTCCGCAACCAGATTTGTACCGTTGAAAAACGTGCTTTCGAAACGCTGCGGCACAGCGCCGGCGCTGGCGTAGATGTCGGCAAGTTTGGCGGCCTTGGTGGTGGCATCGGCCTCGCCACCGATGCCACCGGCGATTGCTTCGGCAACCACATCGCGCGGCGCTAACCCTGTCGCCAGGTTCACCGCGTCCC
>JAIVHI010000025.1 GCA_020201155.1 Loktanella sp.
AGGCAACGTAGCGGTATCGTCATCTGATGGAACGGACAGTACATTTTTCGAGCTTGAGTTTATAGCCGACTGACCCGGCGTCCTCATACTCGCGGCCTCGGGCCCTGCTATCCCCTAGCAGGGCCCGGATTTTGTTTAGCGCAGCAGGTTCACCCAAGTCTGATCGCAGAACCGCACGGATACGCCGTCGCGGATGATGCAAAGACTGGAGCCTGCCATGCCCATTTCCAAACCGATGATGATCCTGCCTGCAGCCCTGATGGCCCTGACCGCCTGTAATGGCGGGGCGGGAACCTCGGCGCAGATCGACACGTCACCCGGAGCCAACGATGCCTGGACACGCGGGGAGATCGCTGCGGTCTCCGACGATATTTTCCAAGGGGTCCGCAATGAAACCGCCACGCCAAAGGCGGATGTGCCCTTTGCTGGTAGCGCGGGCTATGCGGGGACCATGCAGATGGACATCGAAACAGCGCGCGCACGGTCCGATGTGGCCGGATTGATCGAGATGGACGTCGACTTCGGTCGGGACCGCGTCACCGGCGCGATGGGCAACTTCGTCGAGGCCGACGGTGAGCGCATCACCGGCACGCTGGGTCTGCAGAACGGGCGGCTCGACCGTCGCGTGAACAGCAGCGAGGTCGCGATCTTTTCCGACTTCGGGGGGCGGTTGACCGGACCGGGTGGTGAGCGGATCGACGTGGACGGCGATTTGTCTGGCGGTTTCGCGGGCCGGGATGTCGGCTATATCGGCGCCGACCTCGACGGGCGTGTTTCTGTGGATGGCGCACCGGGCAGCTTGTCGGGCCTGACCGCGCTCGAGCGGTAGACCCCTGGGGCCGCTGCCAGACCGGCGGCGGCCCTGACGTCACCTGCCGTTAAAGCGTTCCGCCTTTAACCTGAGGCATCAGCGAAAGGCGGAACGCGTGCAACGATTGAGCGGAGCACTGCGTTTCGCGAAAATCTGTGAATCAGGTTTTTCGCAAAACACTTTAATCAAGAATTAACCATCGTAGCTCTAGCATGAAATACCACTTGGTAGGGTATTACATGCGTGTTTTCGTCCCGTTTCTTTTGGCGGTCACCCTGACTGCCTGCGGTTCCTCTTCGGGGTTGTCGCAGGCGACGGATAACGCCGCCGCCGCGGATGCCCTGAAAGACCGGCTGGATGAAACGCCCGTCAGCCCGCCTGCGCAGCTTCCGACGCTCGGGACGGCTGAATACAGCGGCTTCATGTTCATCGACCTGCCTGTCACGCCAGATAACCCGTCCTTGCAGACGGCCTATGTGGGTCAGATGAGGATGGTGGTGGCCTTCGATGAGCGGGCCGAACCGCTCAGCGGGACGGCGGCGGGGTTCACCGACCGTTTGAACGTCGCGCTGGGTGGCCAACTGGACCTTGGTGGCGGCACCGTTTTCCGCGGCAACGACCCTGACAGCAATTACACGTTGGAAGGGGCCGTTGCGGGGCGTCTGAACCACCCTGATGTCGGTGCCATGGTCGTTGACGGCAGCATCGCCGGTGAGTTTCGCGGCCTCAATCAGGAGGGCGTGCAGGGCGTCGTCTTCGGTGATGTCACCTCTTCGCTGGGAGAAGAGCTTTTCGACGGCAGTTTCGCCGCCGAGCGTCAGATAGAAGAAGATGCCCCCTAGCTGGAGGAAGCCTTGCGCAGCAGTGCGGCCGCATCCGCCTGGCTGAAAAGCGTGCCCTGCACCTCGTAATCCATGTGCGGCCTGCGGCTGTGGTCACTGCCAAGATCGGCGGGCAGGGCGGCGCGGGTGCGCGGGTCGACCATCAGGCTTTCGGCGGCGATGCCCTCGGCGTAGATGATCTGGTGCTCGTCGAACAAAAGCTGAAAGTAATCCACGAAGCCGCCGTCCTGCTGGTAGACCGTGTCGCCGTTGATCAGGTGGCGCACCTTGACCAGAACTTCGGACCGGCCCGCGCCCAGCCTGTCTTCGCGCTGGTAGACGAAGAGGCGGTGGTCGGGGCTGACGACGAGATCGTGTTCGTTGTGCAGCGTGCCCTTTGTGATGACCACGGGTGCGAAATCCCCGACGGCCCGCAGCGTCGTCTCTCCGATCCAGCGGATCGCTTGTGGACCGTCGTCGCGCGTCAGGACCTTGTCGCCGACCCTCAGATCCTCGATCCTGACCTGCTGCCCCGAGGCGAGCGTGATGTGGGTGCCGCGCGTGAAGGACACGCAGGCGACTTCGGCAAAGCGGGTCGTGGCGGCGTGACGGTCCAGACCGACCAGCCTGTAGTCCGATGCGGGTTCAAGCGTCGCGAGGGGCAACAGGTAGATGGCTTCGACGCCGCCGCTTTCGACCTCGACCAGCACCAGCGCCTCGAGCGTCTTGCCGTCGGCGCCCATCAGGGTGACGCAGCAGTCCAGCACCGCCTGATTGCCGGGTGTGCCCAGTTTCGAATGGCCCGCGACCGTGAAGATACCCGCCTTGTCCGATGCGGCGAGCGTGATGGGATGCCGTTGGGCCCGCGTGGCCAGCTGGTAGACATCGTCCATCACCAGCTCGTCAGCGAAGGATATGCCGTCGCCCTCGGCCACGCCATCGGTGACCGTGAAGGCGTCGGCAAGGTATACCGCAACGGTCTGGGTGGTGGGGTCTTGGGCGTTCATCACAGGGGCTTTGCGCGAGGGTCTGGCAGGTTGGCGGACACTATGCCGGGGGCGGGAAGGCGTCAACGATTGCCGGTCCCTGCAAGGGCATGCTAACGAGCGGGAAATAAATTGGAGGGAAAGATCATGGACTTGGGCATAAAGGGAAAACGGGCGTTGGTCTGTGCGGGTTCCAAGGGACTGGGGCGCGGCTGTGCCGAGGCCTTGGCCGAAGCCGGTTGCGACATCGTGTTGAACGCACGGGGGGCAGAGGCGCTTGAGGCCACGGCGACCCATATCCGCGACACCTACGGCGTCACGGTGACCACGGTCGCAGCCGATGTCGCGACGGAAGAGGGGCGTGACGCGCTGCTCGAGGCCGCGGGCGATGTCGATATTCTTGTGAACAACGCGGGCGGGCCGCCGCCGGGCCTGTGGTCGGACTGGCAGCGCGAGGATTTCATCGCGGCCCTTGATGCCAACATGCTTGCGCCGATCGCGCTGATGAAGGCGCTGATGCCGGGTATGATCGACCGTGGGTGGGGCAAGGTCGTCAACATCACCTCGCAGTCGGTCAAATCGCCGATCCCGCAGCTGGGCCTGTCGAACGCCGCCCGCGCGGGCCTTACGGGCTATGTCGCGGGTACTGCGCGTCAGGTCGCGGGCAAAGGCGTCAACATCAACAACCTGTTGCCGGGCATCCATGCGACGGACCGGGCCGACAGCCTTGATGGTGGCGTGGCCAAGGCCAAGGGCATCACGGTCGAGGAGGCACGCACCCAGCGCGAGGCGACGATTCCCGCAGGCCGCTACGGCACCGCCGCCGAATTCGGGGCGATGTGCGCTTTCCTGTGTTCCGAAAAGGCAGGGTTCATCGTGGGGCAGAACATCGTTCTCGACGGCGGCGCGGTCAACGCGACGATCTGACGGTGACCCCCGGCTTGTCCTGCGCGGCAGGGGGCGATAGAGGGGGCTGACTGACTAAATCACTCAGGAAGCTGCCTCGTGTCCCACCCCCGCCTGTCCCTCAAGGACATCAGCAAGTCATACGACGGGCGGAGGGTCGTCTCGGACGTGTCGCTCGATGTGATGCCGGGCCAGGTGACCTGCCTGCTGGGGCCATCGGGTTGCGGGAAATCGACGACGTTGCGGATCGTGGCCGGTGTCGAAGAACAGGACACCGGCACAATTCACGTCGATGGTGACCTGATCGCGGACGGCACCACCATGCGTCCGCCCGAACAAAGACCCATCGGTCTGATCTTTCAGGACTTTGCGCTCTTTCCCCATCTGTCCGTGGCGCAGAACGTGGCTTTCGGCCTGAGACGGACGGAAGACCCCGCGGCCCGTGTGAAAGAGCTTTTGGGCAAGGTCGGTATGACGGCCTATATCGACCGGTTTCCCCATGAATTGTCGGGCGGCGAACAACAGCGCGTCGCGCTTGCCCGTGCCTTGGCCCCGCGGCCCAAGATCATGCTGATGGACGAGCCCTTTTCAGGGCTTGACGACCGGCTGCGCGACGACATCCGTGACGAGACGCTCGACGTTCTGACGGCCGAGGGCACGGCGGTCCTGCTGGTCACCCACGAGCCGACCGAGGCGATGCGGATGGCGGATGAGATCGCGCTGATGCGCGATGGCAGGATCGTGCAGCGCGGGGCGCCCTACAACATCTACAATACGCCGGTGGATCGGGCCGCGGCCGGGTTCTTCAGTGATATCAACACGATCAAGGGCACCGTGAACGGCGCATTGACCCAGACGGCCTTTGGGCAGTTCCTTGCCCCCGGCGTGCCCGACGGCACCGAGGTCGATATCTGCATCCGGCCGCAGCATCTCAAGATCGACTTCGACCGGGGCGGGCGCGGTCCCAGCCCGACACCCGTGGAAGGTACCGCCGCACTGGGCGTGGTCAAGCGCTCGCGGTTTTTAGGGTCGGAAAGCCTTGTCGATCTGAAGATGGAGTTCGACGGGTCGGTGCTGACGGCGGCTGTGCCATCCGTCTTTCTGCCCAAGCCGGGCACCCCGCTTTGGGTCATGATCCGGCGTGACCGGTGCTTTGTCTTTCCGCGAACCTGAAGCCCCTTCAGCCCAAGCGCCCGCGGCGTCCGCCGCGCCGCTTGCTCAACTGGCCCTGACGGTTCGGCAGCTCCTGCATGATCGCACGGCGCTCGTCCGGGGTCATACTGCTCCAACCCCCGATTTCGTCGATGCTGCGCAGGCAGCCGATGCACAGGCGGGATGCAGGCTCGATCACGCAGGTCTTGACGCAGGGGCTTTCGATCTCGGCGCGTTTCCAGATGTCGTCGCTCATGTCGCTTGCCCCAGATGTGCGAGCCGGTCCAGCAGCCCCTGCAGGATATAGCTGGCCGCCACGTGATCGATGATCTGGGACCGACGCGTCCGTGACGTATCCGCCTCGATCAGCGCGCGTTCGGCGGCGACGGTCGACAGCCGTTCGTCCCAGAAGGTGATCGGCAGGTCGGTCAGTTTCTCGAGATTGCGGGCAAAACCGCGTGTGGACTGGACGCGCGGCCCTTCGGAGCCGTCCATGTTCAGGGGCAGACCCAGCACGATGCCGCAGACCTCGCGCTTGGTCAGAAGCGACAGAAGGGCGGTCGCATCGACGCCGAACTTCTTGCGCCGGATGGTCTCGACCGGGGTGGCGACACCGCGCATCCGGTCGGATATCGCAACACCGATGGTCTGCGTGCCAAGGTCGAGCCCCGCCACGGCGCCAAAGGCGGGCAGTGCTGCACGGAAGCTGGCCGGGTCGGCGCAGATCATTCGGTGGCGGCCATTTCGGCGCGCAGGGCCTCGAACTCGGCGACCGCTTCGGGCACGTCCCCGAAAACGCCAAGCGCCTCGTCCAGCACGGACTGTGCGGCCTCTTCCTCGCCCAGCACCATGTAGGCGCGGATCAGGCGGGACCATTCCGAAGGCGGCCCGCCGTCATTGGCCAGCCGGGCCGCAAGGCCCGCCACCATGTTCTGAATCATCGCCTCGCGGTCTTCGTCGCTCATGTCCTGCGCGTTTTCGATCTGGTCCACACTGGGGCCCGTTTCCGGCGGCAGGGTGTACTCCGTGCCTGCGCGCCGTGCAGCACCTTCGATCTGGGCCCGGGCAAGGGCCACGTGAAAGCTGTCGGGCGCCGCCTCGATCAGTCTGCGCCACGTGACGAAGGCGATGTCGGGCCGCCCCGTCTGGTTGTAGAGCGATCCCATGTAGTAGCGCGCCGCCACGTTTTCGGGGTCGCGGTTGAGCATCTGGCGAACCACCGATTCGGTTTCCGGCGAGACATAGCCATCGGCGGCTGCGACCAGAAGATCGGCCCAGAGTTGCAGGTCCTGCACGCTGGCCTCTTCGCCCTTGAGTTCCACGACCCGTGCCTGCGCACGGCGGGCGGCGGGATAGTTGCGCAACTGTGCTTCGTGTTCGGCCAGAAGGCTCCACCCCTGTGCGTCCCCGACATCGGAATCCATGACTTCGCGCAGGCGCGCGACGGCCTCCAGATATTCCTGATCCGCGTCGACAGGGGGCGGGGCCGGGGCCGCCGTTTCGAGCTCGACCTGCGACGGGCGTTCGGCGCGCCGCTGGTCCGCCTCGGCCAAGCGGGCGGCAAGCGGTTGATCGGACATGTCGGGCGAGCCGATGCCGATGTAGGTGACAAGGGAGATGCCGACCACGATGGCAAAGGTCACAAGCGCCGCCACGGTTTTCGGTCCGGCGGCGCTTTGCCTGTCGGAGCGGTGGCTGGCGGCCAGAAGGCGGCGTGAAATCTCGGTGCGGGCGGTCTCGGCCTCGGTCGCATCGATCGTGCCGCGCGCGACGTCGCGATCCAGTTCGGCCAGCTGCGCCTTGTAGAGCGCGACATCCGGGTTCGCGGCCGCATCCGCGCGACGCGCACGCACCATCGGCAAGCCGATGTAAAGCCCGGTCAGCACAGTCAAAGCACCACAAATTACCCAAAATAGCACGGCGATCTCCCTTGTTTGCCCCTACCTATGACCGCTGCGATGAAAGGGAAAGTCCCCACCGTTCCCATCCGCGTGGCACCATGTCGCAAATGACATGCAGTGCGGCGGTGTCAGTATCCATTTCAAGCCGTATCGGCGTCATTTAGGGTCCGATACGGCAGCCGCACGGCCCAAGGGGATTCGACCATGAAACGCTATTCGGTCTTTGCAATCGCGCGCGAAGCCCTGCGCCAGCATCAGGGCTGGAACCGCGCCTGGGCCTCGCCCGAGCCGCGTTCCAAATACGACGTCATCATCGTCGGTGCGGGCGGTCATGGTCTGGCCACGGCCTATTACCTTGGCAAGAATTTCGGTATCACCAACGTGGCCGTGATCGAAAAAGGCTGGCTGGGCGGCGGCAACACAGGGCGGAACACGACGATCATCCGCTCGAACTATCTGCAGGACCCGTCTGCTGCGATCTACGAAAAATCCCGCTCGCTCTACGAGACCATGAGCCAGGATCTGAACTATAACGTGATGTTCAGCCCGCGCGGCGTGCTGATGCTGGCCCAAACCGAACACGAGGTGCGCGGCTACAAGCGCACGGCGCAGGCCAACGCCCTGCAGGGCGTCACGACCGAGTTCGTCGATGCCAAGCGGGTCAAGGAAATCTGCCCCATCATGAACACGGACGGCCCGCGCTATCCGGTTCTGGGCGGGCTGTGGCAGGCGCGCGGCGGCACGGCGCGGCACGACGCGGTGGCCTGGGGCTATGCGCGGGCCTGTTCGGACATGGGGATGCACATCATCCAGCAATGCGAAGTCAAAGGCGTCACGACCGACGGCGGCAAGGTCACCGGTGTCAGCACGACCAAAGGCGATATCGGCTGTGACAAGCTGGGAATGGTCGTCGCGGGTCACGCCAGCCATCTTGCGCAGATGGCGGGCTTTCAGCTTCCGATCGAAAGTGTGGCGCTTCAGGCGCTGGTGTCCGAGCCGATCAAGCCCTGCATGGACATCGTCGTCATGGCCAACACCGTCCACGGCTACCTGTCGCAGTCCGACAAGGGCGAAATGGTCATCGGCGGCGGGACGGACGGCTACAACAACTACACCCAGCGCGGCAGCTTCCACCATGTCGAGGAAACGGTGCGCGCATTGGTCGAGACGTTCCCGATGCTGGCCCAGCTCAAGATGCTGCGGCAGTGGGGCGGGATCGTGGATGTGACGGGTGACCGGTCGCCGATCCTGTCCAAGACACCGGTGGACGGATGTTTCGTGAATTGCGGCTGGGGCACCGGCGGGTTCAAGGCGATCCCCGGGTCGGGCTGGGCGATGGCAGAGCTGATGGCAAAGGGCCACAGCCCCCTGACCGAGGAGTTCACGATGAACCGGTTCCGGCATGGCAAATTCATCGACGAGAGCGTCGCGGCAGGGGTCGCCCACTGATGATTTGGGGTGTGGCGGATTGTCGCTTATTCTTGGTGGTGTTCGGGAACAGGGACGCTTTGGGGCGTGTTGGGTCTGCAATCGATCTGAACACGAGGAAAGACACATGTCCGATCCAAATCGCCCACACACAACCGATCACAGCACCAAGACGACCAACACCACCCACAACGCAGCGCCTGCGCGCAGCGGCAGCAGCACCGGCATCATTGCCGCAGTTGTTGTCGTTGTCCTTCTGCTGCTGCTTTGGTTCTTTTTCTGGGGCACCGACGACGTTGACACGGTCGATAACGCGACTGTGCCGCCCGCCGCAGTTGAAGAAGACAGCGCCATCGGCACGGACGACACCGGCATGTCCACGACAGCCCCGGCCGATGATACGACCGTTCCTGCTGACGATCCCGTTGCACCGGCCGAGGAAAGCCCGGCACCAATGGATGACGCCGCGCCGATGGACGACGCCGCACCTATGGACGACGCCGCTCCGGTCGACGATGGCGCCGACGCAGGCGACAGCACCGCTGCGCCGACCGACGATAGCGCGGAGGACTCCGACGCCGCTGAATCGACTGGCGACGCCGACATCACCGTCGACGACAACTTCGATGAGTCTGTCACGATCATGGACGGCACCGAAGACGACGAGTAACCGCTCGTCATCTGACCGGCTCGTCCGGTCAGAGATATCCCGGCACGCGGATAATCGCATGCCACTGACACGATACCATGGCGGCGACTGCACAGCAGTTGCCGCCATTCGCGTGTCTGCAACCCGCTTCCCTTCCCACGCACTCACCGGATGTTTGCCATGCTGATGCTTCACTGCCCCAATTGCGGACGCGACGTGGATGAAACCGACCTGCACGCAGGAGGAGAGGCACATCTCAGGCGCGAAGGGGCAGAGGCCTCGGCCGAAGCCTTCGAGGACTATCTGTTCATGCGCAAGAACCCCAAGGGCGTCCATTTCGAACGCTGGCACCACACCTTTGGCTGCGGCAAATGGTTCCATGCCGCCCGCGATACCGCCACGCTGGAGGTCTTCGGCACCTATTCCGCCCAGACTTCCGAACCGCCGAAAGAGATCATCGACCGGATTGCCGAAAAGCGTCCGAACTGGTCGTGGGAGAGCGACACATGAGCACCCGTCTTGCCAACACAGGCCGCCTGCTGAACAGGGGCGAGCCACGCCGTTTCACCTTCAACGGGCGCAAGCTGAACGGCTATGCAGGCGATACGCTTGCCTCGGCGCTTCTGGCCAATGACCAGATGCTGATGGGGCGGTCCTTCAAGTATCATCGCCCGCGCGGTGTCGTGGCCTCTGGCGCCGAAGAGCCCAATGCGCTTGTCAATCTCGCCTGGGGCGAGACATTCGAGCCGAACGCGCGTGTGACGACGACCGAACTTTTCGACGGGCTGCAGGCGACCAGCCAGAACCATTGGCCCAGCCTCGACTACGACGTCGGTGCCATCAACACGCACCTGTCGCGGTTTCTGCCCGCCGGGTTCTACTACAAGATGTTCATTCATCCGCGGCCTTTGTGGAAGCACGTCTACGAGCCCTTCATCCGCAAGTCCGCTGGTCTGGGGGCGGCCCCCAAGGACCGCAACGCCGACAGCTACGAGCATTTTCACGCCAGCGTGGACGTTCTGGTCGTGGGCGGCGGGATCGCGGGGCTTGCGGCGGCGCTGGCCGCGGGGCGGCAAGGTGCGCGGGTGCTCGTCTGGGAACAGACCGCCCATTGGGGGGGACGCGCAGGGGTCGATCAGCCCACGGTCGACGATATGCCGGCCGTGGACTGGATCGCTCGGACCATCGCCGAGTTGGAGGCGCTGCCGAACGTCACCCTGCGCAATCGCTGCATGGGGGCAGGCCTTTACGATCACGGCTATGCGCTGGGGTTCGAACGTCTGACGGACCACGACCCCAAGAAGGCCGGCCCCAAGCAGCGCCTCTGGCGGGTCCGCGCGCGGCGTATCATCACCGCGACGGGCGCGATCGAGCGTCCGCTGTCCTTTGCCGGCAACGACATCCCCGGTGTGATGCTGGCCTCGGCTGTGCGGGACTATGTTATCGACTACGGTGTGTCGTCGGGGGATCGCACCGTCGTGGTGACGACCAACGATGATGCCTATCGCACGGCCATCGCACTGAAAGAGGCAGGGTTGGACGTGCCGTGCATCCTCGATGCCCGCACGAAGGTCAGTGGTGAACTGATTGATAAGGCGCGCAATCTCGGGATCAGGATCGAAACCGGAAAGGCTGTGGCCAAGGTGAAGGGCGGCAAGCGCGTCACGGGTGTCGCGGTCTGCGATCAGGCCGGCGAAGGGGCTGTGCTGGAAGAGATCGCCTGCGACTGCATCGCGATGTCTGGCGGCTGGTCGCCGGTGGTTCACCTGTGGTCGCATTGTGGCGGCAAGCTGAACTGGGATGACGCGCAGGCGATGTTCCGCCCCGACCCCAGCCGGCCGCCATTGGGCGCGGACGGTCAGGGCTTTGTTCATGCGGCAGGCACCGCCAACGGGCACCTTCATACCGCAGAGGCCATCGCCGACGGCTTCGCCGCAGGGCGCGACGCGGCAAAAGCCACCGGTGCGACCGACGACGCGGGCACGCCACCCCTTGGCACCGACGCCGGGGAAGGAGCGCTGGCGCAGGTCTGGATGATGCCGCAAGGTGCAGGCTATGCGCTGCGGTCCAAGGCCTGGCTGGACTACCAGAACGACGTCAAGGTGTCGGACGTGCAATTGGCCGCGCAGGAAGGCTACGAAAGTGTCGAGCATGCCAAGCGCTACACGACCCTCGGTATGGCAACGGATCAGGGAAAGTTGAGTAATATCAATGGATTGGCGACGCTTTCTCATGCGCTGTCCGCGCCGATCCCCAGCGTCGGAACCACGACCTTCCGGCCCCCCTATACGCCGATCTCGCTGGCTGCGATTGCGGGTCCGGCGCAGTTCGATCTGTTCCAGCCTGTCCGCAAAACGCCGATCAGCGCGTGGCACGAAGCGAACGGTGCCCATTTCGAGCCTGTCGGCCAATGGCGCCGTCCCTACACCTTCCTGCGTTGGACGAGGATACATGGTTGTGTCACACCACGACGGGCGGGGCCGAGCGCATCCACGGGCACATGGAAGAGTGGCTGCAGACCGAATGGTGGGACTGGAAGGTCTACGTGGCCAATGTCACCGAACAGTTCGCACAGATCGCGGTGGTCGGTCCGAAAGCGCGTCATGTGCTGGACAAGCTGGGCGGCATGGACCTGTCACCAGAGGCGCTGCCCTTCATGCAATGGGCTGATGGCACACTGGGCGGCTTTGACGTGCGCGTCTTCCGGATTTCCTTTTCGGGCGAGCTGTCCTTTGAAATTGCCGTTTCCGCCGGTCAAGGCCGCGCCTTTTGGGATGCGCTGCTGGAGGCGGGCGCCGGGTTCGGCATGATGCCCTATGGCACCGAAGCGCTGCATATCATGCGGGCGGAAAAGGGTTTTATCATGATCGGGGACGAAACCGACGGCACGATCATTCCGCAGGACCTCAACCTCAACTGGGCGATCTCCAAGAAGAAAGAGGATTTTCTTGGCAAGCGCGGCCAGCAGCGCAGTCACATGACGGACCCGAACCGCTGGAAGCTGGCGGGCTTCGAAGCCGAAGGCGGAAAGGTCATTCCGGAAGGGGCCTACATCGTGGCCGAGGGCACCAACGCCAACGGTCAGCGCAACACGCAGGGCCGTGCGACGTCGACATACTATTCCCCGACGCTCGACCGTGGAATCTGCATGGGCCTGATCAAGGGCGGCATGGACCGGCTTGGCGATACGGTCGAATTCAACCTGTTGGATGGCGGCACGATGGCGGCAAAGGTTGTCGACCCCGTGGTCTATGATCCCGAAGGGAAAAAGCAGAATGTCTAACGCTGTCAGTGCCTTGGGTGGCAAAGTTCAAGAAGGTGCGGTGCGGGTCCGTGAAACGGGACTGCGGGGCATGATCAGCCTGCGGGGCGATCTGTCCGACACTGTCCTGCGGACCTGCGCGACCGATCTGACGGGGGTGGCGTTTCCGCAGGCCGGTCAGGCGATGGTCGGTGCGGACAAGGGGTTGGTCTGGATGTCGCCCGACGAGATCCTGATCCTTGCACCCTACAGCGACGCCCAACAAACCGTTGATATGATACAGGAACGTCTGAAAGGGATTCATTTCCTCGCAACCAACGTATCGGATGCACGGTCCGTTATCGCCGTTGAGGGCCCCTTTGTCCGCGAAGTGCTGGCCAAGCTTGCGCCTGTCGATTTGCATCCCCATGCCTTCGCTCCGGGGTCGTTTTACCGCAGTCGTCTGGGTCAGGTCGCGGCGGCCTTCTGGATGCGGGATGATGAGAACATAGAGGTGATGACTTTTCGGTCGACTGCGGCCTATGCATTCGGTCTTTTGGCGAAGGCCGCCGAGGGTGGTGCCGTCGGGCATCTGGTTTCGGACGACGCCGGGGATGCGAGGGGTTGACGCACCCGGGCAAAGCGCTCTTTTAAGCGGTAAATGTAACCCAAAGAATGAGGTCCCGAGATGGCTTTCGAACTTCCCGATCTGCCCTATGCCCACGATGCCCTTGCTGCCAAAGGCATGAGCAAGGAGACGCTGGAATATCACCACGACAAGCACCACAACGCCTACGCGACCAAGACCACCGACATGGTCAAAGGGACCGAGTGGGAAAACAAGTCGATCGAAGAGATCGTCAAGGGCACCTATGATCCGTCATCGGTCACCCAGTCCGGCCTGTTTGACAACGCGTCGCAGTACTGGAATCACTGTCAGTTCTGGGAAATGATGGGTCCGGGCGATGCCGCAATGCCCGGCGCGCTGGAAAAGGCGATCACCGAAAGCTTCGGTTCCGTCGACAAGTTCAAGGACGAATTCAAGACCAAGGGCGGCGGTCAGTTCGGCTCTGGCTGGGTCTGGCTGGTCAAGGATACCGACGGGTCGCTCAAGGTCACCAACACAGCCAACGGAATCAACCCGCTGTGCTTTGACCAGACCGCACTGTTGGGCTGCGATGTGTGGGAGCATTCCTACTACATCGACTTCCGCAATGCGCGCCCCGACTATCTGGGCAACTTCCTCGACAAGCTGGTGAATTGGGAAAACGTCGCCAGCCGGATGTGATCCGCATCCATTGAAGTAACCGAAGGCCCGTGAGACATCTCGCGGGCCTTTTGCGTGGGGATACCGCCATGACCATACCGACCCTCGATCAGATCCAAGATGCCGCCGCTGCCCTGCGCGGTCATACGCTCGAGACGCCGGTGCTTCCGCTGATGTCGGACCGGTGGCGGGCGGTGCTCCCCGATGCGGCCAGCGTGACGCTGAAGCTGGAGTTGTTCCAGCAGACCGGATCGTTCAAGGCGCGCGGGGCCTATCTGGGGATGCTGGGCCTGACGGACAGCCAGCGCGCGTCGGGTGTCGTCGCGGCCAGTGGCGGCAACCACGCGTTGGCCGTCGCATGGGCCGCGCGGGCGGTGGGGGTATCGGCGCTGATCGCCATGCCGCGCGCGACCGATCCGGTGCGCGTCAAGGGGTGCGAGGCGCTGGGGGCCGAGATCGTGCTTTGCGACGACATGGCGGCGGCCTTTGC
>JAIVHI010000136.1:0-1947 GCA_020201155.1 Loktanella sp.
GACCACGTCGATGAAGTTGCGGATCGCCTTCTTGCGCGGGTTCTTCCAGCGCCGCGCCTGGTCGGCCGATTTATCGAGGACCTGGTCCCGCGTCATGTCCCAGTAAAGCTCCAGCGCCCGGCTGACAGTGATCGGCGCCTCGCCAGCACCGCCGAGGAGCGCGGCGGCCTCGATCCGGTCAGGCTCCTCCGGCGCGCCGGCCGGGGCCACCGCCTCGACGCGTTCGAGGACCTGTCCGACGGGCAACTCGGCGACCGCCCGTGCGGACAGAAACCTTACACCCCGTGCTGCGGCCAGATCCTGCGCCGCCGCGAACCTTTCCTCGGCCTCCGCAGAGCGCCCCGCGAGCCGGGCTTCCCACCCTTCGATCAGCTCATTCCAGACCGCCTCGGCCTTCTGCGCCGCCAAAGCGGGCGAGTCGGTCTTCAGGCTCCGCCAGACCTCCTTGCGCGTCTCGATACCCGAATAACGCGCGGGAACCCGCCGCTTGAGCCAGTAAACCTTGCCGCGCTGATGAATACTCACGCCAGCCTCCTACGCCCGTGTGCGTAGCAGTATGCGTAGCGAAATAGGGTGCGAAACAAGCCTCACGATTTATCGAACGACCCATTATGTCCAGTAAACCGTTGATTTAGTTGCAAGATTTAAATTTTTGAGGGATAGGCGTTGGCGGACCGAGGAGGATTCGAACCCCCGACCCCTTGATTCGTAGGCGATTTTTCCACCAGTTTTAAGCGCTTGTTTCAGTGACAAATTCCTAAAGACGGCATGATAAACCCTTGAAATTGCGTGACACATGCTGCATGTAAATTGACAGTTGGCGACAAGCGATGACACCGGGCGCAGTGACAAACAGTGACAAATCCGGTGACAAGCATTTGACCGCTGACCTTTTGGCAAAGCATCAAGGGCACGATCATGGGCAAACTGACAGACGGTAGGAGCGGCACGATTGCCAAGGCCGAGGCACCGGCCAAGGGGCAGCGTTTTATCTGGGATGACCACCGGGACGCGCCGCGCGGCTTGGCGTTGCGGATCACCGCAGCCGGGGGCAAGGCGTTTGTTCTGCAATACACGGTGGACGGACGCCAGAGACGCAAGACAATCGGAGACTGGCCGACATGGAGCCTTGAGGCCGCGCGAATCGAGGCGCGGGATTTGTCGCAACAGATCGGCAAGGGCAGCGATCCGCTAGAGGAAAAGCGCCGCCGAAAAGCTGAGCCGACGCTCAAGGAACTGGCCGGGGAATGGCTGGACAAGGCAACAACGGGCCTCAAGAGCGAAAAGGCGATCCGGGGTTATATCAACAACGATCTGTTGCCTGCCCTTGGACACATAAAGGTTACGGATATTCGCCGCCGCGACGTGATTGAGGTTGTTGAGGCCAAGGCGGAAAAGACCCCGCGCGCCGCTGCACAGGTGCTGATCTATGCGCGGCGCTTGATGGACTATGCGACCGACCGCGACTTTATCCCTGCAAACCCTCTGGCGGGCCTCAAGCCGTCGAGCATCACCGTCAAGGGCAAACGCGATCCGCTTAAGGCGGTAGCGCGGGGCCGCGTTCTGGATAACGATGAAATCCGGGCCTTCTGGCATAGTGTCGAAACATGCGGGCTGCACCGGCTGACCGCGCTTAGCCTCAAGCTGGTGCTGGTGACTGGCCAGCGTCCGGGCGAGGTAAGCGGGATGCGCGAGGATGAAATCAGCGGGCGCTGGTGGACCATACCGGCAAGCCGCAGGGGCAAGACCGAAAACACGCATGACGTTTACCTGACGGACGCTGCATTGCGGATTATTGAGGACGCCAAAGCCGAGACAGACCGCCTGCACAAGCGCCGCCGGGAGCCGTGGAGCGGCAACATCTTCGAGGCCAGACCGGGCAAGCCTCTGACCCGTCACGCGGTTAGCAGGGCCGTGGCGCGCTATCACGTCGAACTCGGGGCAAAG
>JAIVHI010000136.1:2051-6995 GCA_020201155.1 Loktanella sp.
AGGGGCGCGGGCGTGACGGATGCGGAAAAAATACAACAAGCCCTTGGCGATGATCTAGAGGCGCGCACGCTTGCCGCCTTGGTTCATGGGTTTGCAGAGGCGCGGCGATATCAAGACACGCTGGGGCCGCTTTTCTCGCCGGGCCTTTCCTTTCGTGATCTTCGCCGTGAACTGGACGCCGCGCACGCATGGCTGATGAGACTTGCGGAAAGCCGAGGGCGCGAAGCGACGGCGCTAGACCGGCTGGACGGCGTGCTAAACGGTATCGTGCGCGATCAATGGCGATGGGCTGATATTTATATCACTGGACGGGCCGCACGCTTTTCATATGATCCGACGCGCAGCCGCTTTGAACGGGCCTGCCAAGAGTTGCGGTTAAATCCCGACCGCACCGAATTTGCCAAGGAACTTGCCGACACAATCGCGGCGTTTATTGCTGACCTTCGAGATCCGGGCGCGGGTTGTGCAAATCGCCGGGCCAAGGTGGACGCGCCCGCCATTGTGATGCTGGCACGTCATTTTTCAGAAGCAACGGGGCGCGCGCCTTCTGCAAAGGATGACAGCGATTTTAGCGCTTACATATCGGCATTTTCAGGAATGAAGGCCCCGCGCCGTCATATTGAGGCCGCGCTTAAAAGCTGGATTAGGTAAGTTTTTGTCGCTTAACGTGCACCGACACACCTAGCGACAACGGGCAATCTTGCGTCATGTTCAACGACGCGAGGCAAACATGCTCGACAATCTTCTGACAGAAACTGAATTCGCTGAGGCGCGGGGCGTCCATGTGCGAACCATTCAACGCGAACGCGCCCGGCGCGAAGGACCTCCCTTTATCAAGCTGGGGCGTCGTATTTTCTACCGCCGCGAGGCGATAGAGGCTTGGCTACTCGCACAAGAGCAAGCGCAACCCCGCGCCGCAGGCGGTGCGCGATGATGGCCGACCATGATGATCTTGACGATCTGCGCGACCGTTACTGCCAGCTTTTTCTACGCCACCTTTCCGCGCAGGAAGAGCCGCACAAGGCGGCAATGCTGGCAGGCATGATGCAGGCGGCGTTAAGCGTCGAGGCGCACGCTATGGGCCGCATGGCGACCGCAGAGCGTATCCGCGACCTTGCCGATCTGATCGAGCGTGATCCGAGCGGGGGCAAGCTGCAATGACATGCGAAATCCGAGACCCCGAGGCAAGGTATCGCCACCTTAAACGCGAAGCGGCGGTCATGGCTTTGACTGATCTTGACCCGCAAGACGCTGCGACGATCTGCGCGACCGTTTTGGACGAAATCGGCGCAGGTTTCCCGCGCCTTGACTGGTGGGGCGACACCCGCGAGGAAGCCGGAGAATGGGCTTACCGCGCCAATTCGGGCGAACTTGAGGCATATTTCACAAGCGCATTGCGGCGTTTGAACAATCAAGCGCTGGGCTTGAAGGCGCGCAAGCGGATGATTTGTGCCCTTTTCCAAAGCCTGAGCGCCACAGATCAAGCCGCCTTCCTTGAATGGGCTAAGGGGGCGTGATGCAGGTTTACAGCGGAAATGGAACGCCGGAATACGGGCAATATCGGGCCATGCCTGACGGGACAGTGAAGGTATATCGCGGCAATCTGGACGGATGGGTGCGAGCATACGGGATCGAGGCCCATGAGATCGAGGCGCTACAACCTACGCCGCGCCGATCATCGGTTTTCTTTGTCGCGTCCGAATTGGACGGGCTGCACATACCGCCGCGCAGATGGCTTGTGGAGGGGCTTATCCCGTCCGGCACTGTCACGCTTTTGGGGGGCGATGGTGGCACAGGAAAGAGCCTTGTGGCGCTACAGCTTGCGGCCAGCACTGCCCTTTCTGGGACATGGCTTGGCCTGCAAGTCACACCTGGCCGCGCGCTATATATCAGCGCCGAGGATGACCGCGACGAGCTGCACCGCCGCCTGTCTGACATTGCGCTCGCTGAGGGCGTCGCGCTTTCCGATCTGGACAACTTCACGGTGCGCAGCCTTGCGGGAGAGGATGCACTGCTGGCAATGGCTGACCGATCCGGCAAGCTGCATCCGTCACCGCTCTATCAGGAAATCGACACGCGCATGAGGGATGAAGCCCCGGCGCTTGTGGTGCTGGACACCCTGGCCGATCTTTTCCCCGGCAATGAAAACGACAGGGCGCAGGCGCGGCAATTCGTCGGGATGCTGCGCGGCTTGGCAATCCGCCACGCATGCGCCGTCGTGATGCTGGCGCACCCGTCATTGTCCGGGCTGAATTCCGGCAGCGGCACGTCAGGATCGACCGGCTGGAACAATAGCGTCAGATCGAGGCTCTATCTGGAGCGCGTCATTCAGGAAGGATATGAGGCCGACCCCGACGCCCGCGTGTTGCGCACCATGAAAGCCAACTATGGCAGGACCGGCGGGGAAATATCCCTACGCTGGCAGCATGGCGTTTTCGTGGCGCAAGAGCAGGAAACCGGGCTGGACCGCAAAGCCGCGACAGCAAAGGCCGAGCGCGTGTTTCTCAAGCTGCTGGACGAATTCACGGCACAAGGGCGGCATGTGAAATCTGCCAATGCGGCGGGATATGCGCCAAAGGCATTTGCAAGTAGCGGGCGCGCCGAGGGGCAAACAAAGCGCCAACTTCACGACGCTATGGAGCGCCTTTTCGCCAGCGGGCAGATCATCGAGGAACTAGGGGGAAGCGGGCCACCTTCTAAGCAAACAAAGCGCATTGTCAGGGCCAGCGAAACCCCTGCTGAACCCTGCGAAACCTATGCTGAACCCCCTGCTGAACGTGGGTGCTGAACCTATGCCGAACCCCTGCCAAACCTATGCGAAACCTATGTGCTTCCAGACCCCCTATACCCCCATGCGTTGCACACCCCCTTGGGCGTGAGCGCACGCAAGTAAGGGAAGGGCATAGGCTGGGGAAGGTGCGATAAGTCAGGCCAAACCGATATGTGGCCGCATGGCGCATCCGTCGCGGGCAACCCGCTAACATGGACGGGCCGCGTTGTTTCGCTCGACGCGTGGCGCAACCTGACCGAATGTGAAAGGCACGGGCCGAATGGGCGGCGCTGGTGCGGCACGTGGGACGCGGACAGAACGATGAGGACGCCCCGGAACCAGCGTGGCGTGTTGGTGAGAAACCAGGCCCCCGCCGCGAAGATCAGCGCGATCGTCAGATAGCCCGCGGCCAGCGTGTCGAAAAGGAACGGCCCGCTGACCGTGTTGTTCCCGAAGTAGTTGAGGTTGTCCAGCGTGATCCGGGCCCCGGCCCGGTCCCGATCAAGAAGCGCCCAGGCCGCCCCCATGAGCAGGATCGGCAGGGTCTGGGCGAGCAGCGCGCCGCCGGCGGAGCCGTGCAGCACCGGGTCGAGGGATAGGTCATAAAGAAGCCGCCCGCCGATCAGGACCGTGCCGGCCTGGATGAGGAGCGCGAACCCGCGCAGCCGGTAAAGCCGGTCGAGCACCGCGAGCGCCACGAGCAACGCGCCGAGCGCGGATGTCAGGGCGGCCCCCGACAGCAGGATGAAGAACGCATGCGCGATCAGCACCGCGGAGCCGGCCGCGACCTGCCCCGTGACCGGGCCCGGTCCGGCCTCCGCGCGTGCGGCAGGAACCACGAGCCCGGCCAGCCCCGCGGCGAGCCCGGCCACGATGAAGAACCAGGGCCCGTCCCCGAAGGTCATGGCCGGAGCCCAGAGAGACTGGAGCGCGAGGGCGATGCCGACCGGCACGCCCGGAACGAAGACGGCCCAGAAAGGGGCCGCGCGCTGAAGAAGGGGCCGCCACGCGTAGCCGAACAGCAGAAACGCGCCCATGGCGAGCCCGATGAGCGGAAGAAGGGCGGGGACGTAGCTGCGAAAGGCGATCTCGGCGGTGGTCAGGGTGACGATCTGCTCCCCGGGCGGGACCATGATGTCCGCCTGCGGCTGCGGCAGCATCACCGCGACCGCGTCGGACCCGGTCAGGCCCTGTCCCACGATCATCCCGATCAGGGCCAGGGCGAACGACGCGAACAGGTCCGCCAGGGCCGGCGCGCGCGGCGCAATGAAGATCATCGTCACGGCGGCCAGGACTGCCCCCGCGGCCGAGTAGGTGAACCCCGAAGCCCCCGCCACGGAGCCGAGAGCGAAGAGGGACCCGGCGGCGAAGATCGCGCCCGCGGCTGCGATCAGCGTCTCTGCCCGCGGCGCGCCCGCCTCGCGCGACAGGAGCGCCGAGGCGCAATTACCGTCATGCCGCGGCATGACGGACCGACCCGCGACCAGGACGGCGATCGCGAAGAACATCAGGACGAACACCGTCATGTGCCCGGTCAGCGGCAGGTTGAGATGGATCACCCATGCCATCCATGAGGTGATCGCGAGGGCGGTCAGGGTCAGCCCGTGCCAGCCCCGGATCGCCCCGACAGCGGCACCGGTCAGCGCGATCAGTGCCTGGTGATAAAACAGCATCCCGGAGCTGTCTGGGGCCCCGTCGACGAGGAGCGGGGAGATCGACGCGCCGATCACCCCGCCATAGGCGAGCACGCGCCCGTGGAACCAGCCCAGCAGGATCGCGCCGCCGGCGACCGCCGTGGTCGCGACGAGCGCCGTACCGCACCCTGATTGCCTCAAATAACCGCCGCAGTAGGTAACCACGGATCAGAGAGACCCCGACAAAGATCAAACCGATGGCCAGATGCTCGCCAAGCGCAGCCTCGATCCCGAACCACGGGAAAACCACAATCTGCGTGGTGATGGCCAAAACGTAGCCGACGACAACGTTTGCCGCGGCTTCGATCAGCGACATGATCCGGCTCTGATTCATCCCAGCCCCTCCGGCAGGCTTTTCAGAAACGCGGTCACGAATTCCGCCGCGAGCGGCGGCACGATCGCATTGCCGTAGCCCCGCAGGAGCCCCATGCGGCCGGGTATCCCATCAGCCAGCGGGAATGTTCCGGGTTCAACGGGCCT
>JAIVHI010000192.1 GCA_020201155.1 Loktanella sp.
ACATCGCGATGGCCGATCTGCCAGCCATCGCACCAAAGCTGCGCAAGCGCATCAAGGTCGTCCGGCACGGCAGAACGCAGCGCAACGCGTTCAGGCGTCACCCACCTCGTCCTTCATGCTTTCGTGGACGAAACGTGCGTCGCAGTAGCCACATTCGACAAAGCCCTTCTCGGGCGGGATCTGCATCCAGACGCGGGGGTGGCCCAGACCGGGACCGCTGCCGTCGCAGGCCACACGCCAGTCGGTGACGATCTTGGTTTCGGGCGCGGGTCGGTTCATGGCAAGGCCTCTGGTTGTCGTTCGGGCGAATGCGCCCTAAATCAGCACGACACTACCGTCACTCATTGGCGGAAGAAAGGGCGACATGACCGAGAACGCGATCGAAATCAGCGGACTGACCAAAACCTACGCCGCAACCGGCAAAAGCCCCGCGAAAGAAGCGCTCAAGGGCGTCGACCTCGAAATTCCACGTGGCATGATCTTCGGCCTGCTCGGACCCAACGGCGCCGGAAAGTCCACGCTTATCAACATTCTGGCCGGTCTGGTCGTGAAATCCGCAGGCACGGTGCGGATCTGGGGCTTCGATCAGGATGCGAACCCGCGCCAGTCCCGCGCGGCGATCGGCATCATGCCGCAGGAACCCCATCTCGACGCTTTTTTCACACCGCGTCAGTCACTGGACGTGCAGGCAGGGCTCTATGGCGTGCCGAAGGCGCAGCGCCGCACGGATGATATCCTCGATCTCATCGGCCTGACGGACAAGGGCGACGCCTATGCGCGGTCGCTCTCGGGCGGGATGCGGCGGCGACTGCTGCTGGGCAAGGCTCTGGTCCACAACCCTCAGATCCTCGTTCTCGACGAGCCTACGGCAGGCGTGGACATCGAGTTGCGCAACATGCTGTGGAAGAACGTCCGCCGCCTGAACGAACAGGGCATGACGATCATCCTGACGACCCATTACCTCGAAGAAGCGCAGGAAATGTGCGACGAAATCGCGATCATCAATCACGGCGAGACGATCGTGCGCGATACCACCAAAAACCTGCTGGGGCGCATCGACAGCAAGTCACTGGTCGTCACCCCGGGTGCGCAGGCCGCCCTGCCCGCCCTGCCCGACAGCATCACCGGCCAGCTGCGCGACAATGGCCAGATGGTGTTCACCTACCACGCGGCCTCGACGCCCGCCGAACAGATCCTGAACATCGTGCGCAACGCCGGCATCACCATTCAGGACGTCACGACAGAACAGTCGGATCTCGAAGACGTGTTCCTGTCGCTTACCAGCGGGCGCTGAGGCCGGGCTTCATCTTGCCCCTAAACTCCCGCCGGAGGCAGCGGGATGGCGGGTGGGGCGGCGTCCCGGACAGGGTCCGGGACCAGCGTCAATCCGCCGGAAGCATCCGCCCCAATTGCGCGCCACCGATGATGTGCATGTGAAAATGCGGCACCTCCTGCACGCCGTGGGTGCGGGTGTTGGCGATGGCACGAAATCCATGCTCCACGCCCGCCTTGTCGCAGACGGCGGCGACAGCGGCGAAAAAGGCAACTTGCTCCTCGGCGCTTGCGTCGCGTGCGAAATGGTCAAGCGACACGTAGGCTCCCTTGGGGATCACCAGCACATGGACCGGGGCCTGCGGCTGGATATCTTCGAAGGCCAGCGCGTGATCGTTCTCGAAAACGGTGGTGTTCGGAATTTCGCCGCGCAGGATTTTCGCAAAGATGTTCTGGTCGTCGTAGTCGTATTGCATGTTCAATCCACAAATAGATGAGGGGTTTCTGCCAGTTCCAGCGCAACTTCATCGCCCACGCCCAGAAAGTCACCGATGGACCGGGCGTTGACGTCCGGCTCGTAGCGTTCGCGCAGCAGGTAGTGATGCGGGAAGTTGTTGTCCCTGATACGGTCGCTTTCGAAGTTCACATCGTTGCGGATCGTAGGCAAGAGCTGAGCCAGAGTTTCAGCGTTGGTCTGTTCGCCCGCCAGCCCCGTGCGCCGGGCGTGACCGATCAGGTAGTCATCGTCGAAGGTGCACTGAATCTCGAGCAGACGGGTCAATGACCGGTCGGAAAAGAAGTCGTGCATCAGGTCGATGCTGGCCGTATCCAGACAGATGATCAGACGGTTCGTCTCGAAGTGATCGAACAACATCCGCATCAGCGCCCGCCTGTGCCGTGTGCGCTTGTTCAGCGTGGACTGGATACCACCCAGATCGGGCAGTTCCGTGTTTTCCTCGTTGAACAGGTAATCGATCGTGGGCACGTTCGTCTTCTGCCGGATTGCGGCGGTCAGACGCTTGGCCACGTGCCACTTCTTGCAGGCAACGATCATCAGTTCGCGGTCGGGCCCGAGCGATGTGTCCGTTTCCCAGAAACGCGGTGCGAACCGACGCCCGACCCGCCCACGGCCGGTCAGGAACTTGAACAGGTTCGGCCCCTCGTTCGAGATCGTAAACCCGTCCGTTTCGGACGCATAGAGCAGACCGAGCCGCTTTTTCAACTCCGTAGCCTCGGGTGAAATCTTGCGGGCGAAAAGACTGTCCTGCCCCAAAAGCAGATCGTAATGGTCGTTGTAGAACGTGAGCGGCATTCCGTAGTCGGTGAACATCAGGAAGGTCAGCGTCCGCGCTTCGATCTCGTTGCCCGGCACCAGATGGCGCACAAGGGTCTGGAAAAACGTCTCGTCCGGGATCCATGTCGTCCGGAAGAACCGGATCACGTCCTTCCGTTCGCGGCAGAAATCCAAAACCGCTTCGATGGTGCGTCGCCGCAGGCACCACCATTGCGACCCGATCATCATCTGCAGGTCATGCGGCACCTCGCGTGTCAGGCCCAGCCGCTGCTGGATATCGAACGAGGTATAGAACAACCACTTCTGGGTGCGTTCGTTGAAGACATGCCGGTAGATCAGACGCTCGTCCCGCCAGCCGGTCTTGATCCAGTTACTTTCGAAATAATCAACGCTTTCGATGTAATCGACGTCACGCTCGTCAAGGAACCTGTGCGCATAGACGGCGGATTTGATCGCCATGCAGTCGCCCGACACCATGTAGAAATGGCTTGCCCGGGGGAATGCCTCGACCGCCGCTTCGACGGTATGAAGCGTGGCCTGCACCAGGCTCCATTCGCCCCACCCGCATTTGACCCGCCGCTTGGCGAATGTGACGTTGGCGTTGTCGGCAAGGGCGGTTCTGATTTTCTGAAAGGCGGACTTGGGTGCACGCGCATCGAAGTGGATCGCGATGCAGTCACCGGCCGCTGTCAACTGCTGCGCCTGCAGGATGATCGCATCGGGGTCCTTGTGACACAGCAAAATAAATGCGATTTTTGCCATGCAAAGAATAATCCGTCAGTCGTGGTCCCGTTGTCGCCTTGCATAACCCATATTTCCGACGGAATTACAGGGTTTCTTTGCTCCAAGCCCTGACTTAGAAGATGGGACGGGCAGCCAGAGGCTGCAAAGAGCGAGGATGGCAAGCATGGGGTTCCCCGGCACCTGGATGACGGAAAGCGAAAGCGTGGTTTACCGCGTCGTGCCCAAATGCGCCTGCTCGACCATCGGCCAGATCATGTATTACTCGGATCACGGCGAATTTTTCGACGGCGACATCCACGACGCAAAGAACGGGATGCACAAGTGGGCGCTGGACGACAGCCAGCAGCCGATCACGGACAACGTAAAGGCCCACCGGTCCTACGCCTTCACCTGCGTTCGCAATCCCTACACCCGGATCCTGTCATCCTTCTTCGACAAGATCTGCGGCATCCAGCGCAACGGCAAGCGTTATCGCGGCAATCTTGTCCCGCTTCTGATCCAGAAATACGGGATCGAGGTGGGCGACCCCGAGACCGGATTCGAGTTCGACCAGATCAAGTCGTTCCGCCGCTTTTTGCTGTTCGCCCGCGATACCATCCGCTGGCGCCGCCCGATGGAGCCTGACATCCATTGGTCGGCCATGTCCGGCCATATCAGCACCTTCATCGTGAACGGCGGCACATACGACAAGATCTTCTGGACCGAACAGTTCAACGACGGGATGCAGCAAGTGCTGGATCATATCGAGACCCCGCACCCGATCGACCTGTCCAGCATCCCGCGCTTCAACGAAAGCGAAGGCCACGGCCCCAAGCGGCTGCATCCGGTCGAGGACTATTTCGACGACCTCTCGATGCATCTGGTCTATGAAATCTACAAGAAAGATTTCCAGCTGTTCAAATATGACTTCGAGAATCCGGGCAACAAGATGCCTGTGGGCGAGATCGATCTGAAGGAAGTCCACGCCAAGCTTGGCGAATAGGTCCGGCGAAAGGGGGGCCAGCCCCCCGTCCTGCGGACTCCCCCCGGCATATTTCCACTCGGATGAAGGGCATTCATCGGTTGTTAATGGCGTTCTGACAGTTTTGAGGGGCGGTACAGGCAGGCATGCCGATGACCGTCGACGATGAAGCCGCCATTCCGGGACCTGCACCTGGTGACTATGCCCGGAATGGCGCACCCCCTTGATCCGAGACAAAATATGTCCGCCGGGGGCGTTCTGCCCTATCGACTTCTTGCACTGGCGCAATATTTCCAACGCAGCAATGCGGGGATGCAGCATGTCGACAGTTTTGATTCTGGGCTCTGGCCCATCGGTGACCCAGTGCCGGGAGTGGCAAAGATCACCTTTTGACACGATCGTCGCGATCAACAACGCGTGGCAGGTCCGACCGGACTGGGACTATCTCATCCATCCCGAGGATTTTCCCGAAGACAGGCGACCGCGATCCGTCTCGGCCCATCAGACGGTCGTCACCGCAGAGGACTATGTGCCCTTGCAAAACGCACTGGGCGGCTTTGTCTACGCGGGCGGCACGATGGCCTTCACGGCAGGATATTGGGCGCTGGCCGCGCTGAAGCCGAAAGTGATGGCATTCTTGGGCTGTGACATGACCTATGATGCCGCACAGACCCACTTTTACGGCACCGGCACCGCCGACCCCCTGCGCAAGGACGTCACCCTGCGATCGCTAGAAGCGAAGTCGGCGCGGCTGATGACACTGGCAGCCGCCCGGGGCTGTGCGACCGTCAACCTCAGCGACGCACCCAGCAGGTTGGTCTTTCCGCGCAGCACGCCGGAAGATGTCGCCCGCGTGGCACCGGCTGTGTTCGAGACTGGGGCTCTCTCGACGGCGCAGGCGATGGAGGATGCGTTGAACTACTGCGTGCCGTCCGGTCGCTACTGGATGGAAGAGGACCGGTTCGACACGGACGCCATCGACAGGCTGGACGCGCTTTGGCTTACAGCAGGCCAGCCTCTTCGAACAACGTCTTGATCGACACCTTCGGGCGCGGCCCGACGTGACCGATGACCTCGGCTGCGGCGATGACGCCCATGCGGCCCGCCGTGTCCAGATCGCGGCCCGTCGCCAGACCGAATAGAAAACCGGCAGCGAACTGGTCGCCCGCCCCCGTGGCGTCCACCGGCGTGACACGGTGCACCGGCACCTCGATCCGCGTGTCACCCTGGCGAATGATGACGGTGTCGCCCGACCGGGTGCAGACGACGATATCGCAGGCGGCCGCCGCCTGATCGAGAGCGGCGTCCAGATCATCGGTTTCGTAGAGAGTTTTCCACTCGGCCACGTTGCCCAGCGTGATGTCCATGCCCTCGGCGATCAGTTGCTTGAAGTCGGTCCGGTGGCGGTCGGCGCAGAACGGGTCTGACAGCGTGATGCTTGACCGTCCGCCCGCGGCCTTCATCTGGTGCGCGGCCTCGGTGAAGGCGGTTTTACCCTCGTCCTTGTCGAAAAGGTAACCTTCGAGAAACAGGATCTTGCCACCTTCGAACACGGCGGCATCCACGTCCGCCCGGCCGATGTCGGCGCCCGCGCCAAGATAGGTGTTCATCGACCGTTCGCCATCGGGCGAGACGAAGATCATCGACCGCGACGTGGGCGCCGCCGCGTTCGGCACGGGCGGGTTGGGAAAGGCCGTGCCTGCCTGGGCCATGCCCGAGGCGTAGAACCGCCCCAGCGCATCGTCCTTGACCTTGCCGATGAAGGCGGTCGAAAGGCCCAGCGCCCCCAATCCGGCGATGGTGTTCGCCACCGAGCCGCCCGGAGTCTCGGTCCGGTCCTTCATCGATGAATAAAGAAGCTCTGCCCTTTCGCGACCGATCAACTGCATGATGCCCTTCTCGATCCCCATCTGGTCGAGAAACATGTCATCGGCAGGGGCAATCACATCGACGATCGCATTGCCGATCCCGATCACGTCGTAGTTGCTCATTCTGTCTTCTCCTCGAAAGGGCAAAGGTCGCGGATAATGCAGGCCGCGCATTTGGGTTTGCGCGCGACGCAGATATAGCGGCCGTGCAGGATCATCCAGTGATGCGCATGCAGCTGGAAATCCGCCGGTATATGATCCTCGATGGCGCGTTCGACGATCTCGACCGTCTTGCCGGGGGCGATGCCCGTGCGGTTGCCGAGGCGGAAGATATGCGTATCCACCGCCTGCGCGGGCTGGCCCCACCACATGTTCAGCACCACATTCGCCGTCTTGCGACCCACGCCGGGCAGCGACTGCAGCGCGGCCCGTGAATTCGGGACCTCGCCGCCATATTCATCGACGAGGATCTGGCTGAGCTTGATCACGTTCCTGGCTTTCTGCCGGAACAAGCCGATGGTCTTGACGTGGTCCGTCACGCCGTCGAGCCCGAGGTCGAGCATCTTTTGCGGCGTATCGGCCACGGCGAACAGCCCGCGGGTGGCCTTGTTCACCCCCGCATCCGTCGCCTGCGCGGAAAGCGCCACGGCCACGACGAGGGTGTATGCGTTCACATGTTCCAACTCGCCTTTCGGTTCGGGGTCGGACGCCTGAAAGCGGGTAAAGATCTCGCGGATCGTATGATAGTCAAGCTGCTTGGCCATCCGTCCCTAATGCGCAAAATTCGGGTCGCGTGCAATGCACGGCGCGGGATAGAATGGATCCATGGAACAGGACCAAACCTATCACTACCACGTCATGGGGCGCGCCATCACACTGATCGACGCGCAGGCCGATCACACGCTATCGCTCGATGAGCTGGCGGGGCAGATGAACATGTCCGCGGCCCACTTCCAGCGGCTGTTTTCACAATGGGCCGGGGTTTCGCCCAAGCGCTACCAGCAGTACCTGACACTGGGTCATGCCAAGCGGTTGCTGGCCGATCGCTTCACCACGCTGGACACGGCGGAAAACGTCGGGTTGTCCGGTACGGGCCGCCTGCACGATCTTTTCCTGCGATGGGAGGCCATGTCCCCCGGTGAGTTCGCCCGCGCAGGCGATGGTTTGACGATCCGTTGGGGTTGGTTCGACAGCCCCTTCGGACCGGCATTGGTGATGGGCACGGACAAGGGCATTTGCGGCATCGCCTTCTCCAGCGAGGCGGGACCGGACGAAGCGATGCGCGATCTGACGGCACGCTGGCCCGCCGGGACCTTTGCCGAAGACCCCGACAGGTTGCGCCTCTGGGTCGAGAATGCCTTTGCCATGCGGGGGGAGACGAAGCTGCACCTGATCGGCGCGCCCTTTCAGCTCAAGGTCTGGGAGGCGTTGATGCGCGTCCCCTCTGGCCATGTGACGACCTATTCCGAGATTGCCAGAAGCATCGGCAATCCCAAGGCGGTTCGCGCCGTCGGAACCGCCGTCGGGCGCAACCCGGTCAGCTTTCTGATCCCCTGTCACCGGGCCCTGCGCAAGTCCGGTGGATTGGGCGGCTACCACTGGGGGCTACCGGTCAAACGCGCCATTCTGGCTTGGGAAAGCGCACGAGAAGACGTCATGTGATGCTGATATCGGCTAAATACTGCACTGATATTGGATAGCGCAGTATCATGACCGATATAATACTGGTAACGTAGAAACCTAATTCTTGCGTCCAATGAGAGAGAACCCCATGTCCATGATCCGTATCCCCCTGAGCCTTGGCGCTTTGGCACTGACCGCAGCCTGCGTCACCAACGAACCGGGCCCGAACAACAACCAGAACCGCAATTCGGGTGCCGCGCTGGGTGCCACTGCGGGTGTTCTGGCCGGAATCGCAACCGGTGACACCAGCGAGGAACGCGCCCGCAATGCAGCACTTGCCGGTATCGTCGGTGCCGGTATCGGTGCGGGGATCGGCAACCGCCTTGACCGTCAGGAAGAAGAGCTGCGTCAGTCGCTGGGCAGCAACGTGGGCATCGTCAACGACGGCAGCAACCTGACCGTCACCCTGCCCGACAACATTCTGTTCGCCGTGGATTCCAGCACGATCGGGACCAACAGCCGCGCTTCGCTGAATACGCTGGCGAACTCGCTTACAAACTACCCCAACAGCACCGTGCGCGTCATCGGCCACACCGACAACACGGGTGAGGCATCCTACAACCAGACGCTGTCGCAGCAGCGTGCGCAAAGCGTGACCTCTGTTCTGATCAACGGTGGCGTGGCACCGGGCCGGATCACCGCAATCGGTCGCGGCGAAGATGCGCCCATCGCATCCAACCTGACCCCGGATGGCCGCCAGCAGAACCGCCGCGTGGAAGTCATCATCACGCCGAACTAAAGTCGGGATCACGGATTTCGCACCACCAAGGCCGCCCCTCGCAGGGCGGCCTTTTCATGTCTCGTGGCACAGAGTGGGGGGACCGGTTGAACGGCAATCAGTAGGCGACCAGTAAAAAAGGCCCGGTGCGAACACCGGGCCTTTTGAAAACGGTCAGAGGAGATACCGGGTCAGTGCAGTTTCTGCCCCACCGTCTCGATCGAGCTATCGATCAAGGCGTTGCTTTGCTGGGCATCCATCTGCTTTGACAGGACCTCTGCAGCGGCGGCTGTCGCGACGGCAATGGCCTGGTCGCGGATGTCCTTGATGGCAGCGGCACGGGCACTGGCGATCTGGTCTTCGGCCCCGGCAAGGCGACGCTCCACAGATCTTTCGATCTCGCTTTTGGCGGTGTCTGCGGCAGTCTGCGCCTCTTCCTTGGCGTTGGCGACAATGCGGTCGGCCTGCTCTTGCACTTCCTTTTGCTTCCGCTCGTAAGAGGCCAGCAGCTTTTGCGCTTCTTCGCGCAGGGATCTGGCTTCGTCGAGTTCGGACTGGATGCCACCCGCGCGCTTGTCCAGCATTTCACCAACTTTGGACGGCACCTTGAAATAAGCCAAGATCCCAAGGAAAATCAGGAATGCGATCAACACCACAAAATCGGTGTTCGACAGCGAAACGAAAGTGTCTCCGGCTGCAATGGCCGGGCTGGCAAAGGCGGTCAGGACGGCGGTCAGTAGAATACGCATGTCTTTCAGCCTTTCATCTTTGAATTGACGGCGGCGGTGACAGACTTTGCATCGGCCTCGCCCCCCAGTGCTGTGATCAGAGCCTTGGCGGTATCCTTGGCGACGTCTTTGACCGAAGTCGCGGCGTTGTCACGGATTTCGGCGATGGCTTTCTCGCTCTCGGCGGTCTGTTCGGCGATGCGGGCGTCGGCCTTGGCCAGTTCCGCATCGAGGTCTTTCTGGATATCGGCCCGCGCGTCGGCGACAATCTTGTTCGCCTCTTGCCGGGCGTCGGCAAGCGCCTTTTCATAAGCGGCTTCGGCTTCCACCGCCCGCTGCTTGAGGTCTTCCGCCATGGCCAGATCGTTCGTGATCGTGCCGGACCGTTCCGCAAGGATCGAAGAGATCCGCGGCAAAGCGATACGGCTCAGGATCAGGAACGTCAGGATCAGGGCGACGACAAGCCAGAAAATCTGGTTCGGCATCCAGTCGGCGCAAAGCTGCGGCATGCCAAGTGCACTGCCACCTGCGTCGACGCAGGCTCCTACGACAATTTCATCTGCTGGTGTCGCCATGCTGGCCCCCGGATGCGCGTGTTGGTCTTTGTTTCCGTCGTACCGGCCAGCCCCCGTGGGGACCGGCCAGCCGTAAGGAAAAGTCGATCGATCGGTCTTAGATAGCGAACATCAGCAGAAGCGCGATGAGGAACGAGAAGATCCCCAGTGCTTCGGCGAATGCCAGGCCGATGAAGAGTGTGGCGGTCTGCGATGCGGCAGCCGACGGGTTGCGCAGTGCGCCAGAGAGGTAGTTGCCAGCCACGTTGCCGACGCCGAGTGCGGCCAGACCGGTACCAATGCCAGCGAGGCCTGCGCCCAGAGTTGCGATATCGCCTTCCATGATCTTTTCTCCTTACAGATGGAATTTGAGGGTCGTTGAGTATCGGACCTTAGTGTGCGGGATGCAGCGCATCCTTCAGATACACGCAGGTCAGAATGACGAAGACATAAGCCTGGATCCCGGCCACGAGAACTTCGAGACCGTAGATCGCCACGATGGCCAGAATGGACAGCGGGCTGATGATGCGTCATGATGTATGGGAAGTACTTCAGCCCGTCCTTGCCGGTGATGTCCTCGACCATCTTGTGGATGAAGCCGTAAAACAGCTCGACCACGGATTGAAGACGCCCGGGGACGACCTTGCGCGAACGCGAACCCAGCACGAACAGAGCCAGCGTCGCCAGAACGACGATGGCAAGCCATACAGTCACGTTCGTGACCGAATACCAATGGACGGGACCGTCACCGAAGACAGGTTTGACGATGAACTGATCGAGCGGGTGGAAAACCAGACCGCCTTCGTCGTAAGCGCCCTCGGGCACGATTTCACCCGCAACGATTTCCGCGTCTTGCTCCATCAGGACCCACCTTCGTCGTCGGACTGTTCCGACTGCTTGCGTTGCACCTCTTTGGCGGACCGCAGCATGACGTTCATGCCGGCGGCAAGGCCGAAGAAGATGAAGATCACCAGAAAGAGGGGCTTGGTGTTGAACACAACGTCCAGCCCGTATCCGATGCCGAAACCGATCAGAAGACCGGCCACCAGTTCGATCACCATCCTCCAAGCCAACTGGGCTTGGGAATAATGCTCTTCCGAGTGGTGCTTTTCAGCCTTTGGCGTCCGACGTTTGGCCAGTTTCGCTTCCAGAGCCTGCAATCTGGCTCGGTCGTCGGACTGGTTTTGGAGGTCAGACAAGGCAAGCGCCCCCTTCCGAGATTGAGCAGAGGTCTAGGCAGGGGGGTGTAAAGAGTCAATACACCAAGAACCATCACTCAAGCCATTGAAATTGATATGTAATAAAGGTTCATGGGAAGCCTGTGCGCGGTCGGATGACCGGCTGTCCGCGCCCTGATATCATTCAACCAACTGGTTGACGTTTCCCGCAGCGACGCGCAAACCGCTCTCATGACCCAGCTTCTCGACACCGTCTTTGCTGCCTTGGCCGACCCGACCCGTCGGACCATCCTGACGATGTTGCTCGAAGACGACATGGCCGTCACGGATGTGGCCGCACCATTCGAGATGTCCCTCGCCGCGGTCAGCAAGCACTTGTCGGTCCTGTCATCTGCGGGGCTGATTTCGCAGGAAAAGCGGGGCCGGGTGAAATGGTGCAAACTAGAGCCCGATGCCCTGCGCGAGGCCAGTGCTTGGATGCGGGGCTTCGGAATGATGGGCGATCTTGACTTCGACGCCTTTGAACAGTTCCTGAGACAGGAACTGGGCACGCCGCTTTCGGACTGACACATAAAAAAGCCGGCCATCACGACCGGCTTCTTTAGAATGGTGGCATTCGTCGATCAGAGAACGAACGAAACGATTGCCAAAACGATTACAACGAGGCCGACAAGGTAAATGATGCTGCGCATGGTTAGTCCTTTTTCTTTGCTAAGAACTTAACGACCCGTCGCGAGATTCAGTTCCCCGCAAATTTCGCCGCGGTGCAACAGAAGAGTCGTCTCGCAGCAGCAGCATCAGCGCGAGCACCGTCAAACCGATGCCCCCCAGCACCAGAGCCGGTGGTGGTGTCTGCCCCAGCACCAGTTGCCAGACGATAACCCAACTGGGTGTCAGATAGGTATAGGCCATGACCTTGGCACTGGGCAGCCTCAGGGCCGCGAACTGAACGCAGGTAAAGGTCGCGGCCGTGGCAAAGACCGCCGTATAAAGGATCGTCAGCCAGACAATGCGCGGCAACGCGGTCCAATCGGTCGCAAGGACAGCGGGAAAGGCCCAGACGCTCAGCAGGACAGCGCCCGCGACAAGCGTGCCGAAAGAGAAGACGACGGCCCCTTCCCCCCGGTTGAGACGCGGAACCAGCGGGGCATAGGCCGCATGGGCGACGCAGCCCCAGAAATAGATCCACTCGCCCCGCCCCACATCGAAGGCCAGCAGGGCTGCCAGATCGGCGCGAAAGATGACCCACACCGCCCCGGCCCCGCCGATCGCAAGGGCAAGGGCCATGCGGGGCGTCAAGCGCTGGCGCATGATCAGCCACCCGAACCCCGCGGCCATGATCGGTGTCAGTGTAAATACGGCCGCAGCACTGACCGGCCGCGCCGTCTTCAGCCCTTCGAACATCAGGACGAAATACAGCACCAAAAGCCCCGCCAGCACGAAGTAGCGCCAGGGGGCGACCAGCGCCGACCGGTCCAGCTTGCCGCTGGCGTAGGCCGCGATGCCCATGATCAGGGCTGCTATCCAGAACCGCACGACGTTCAGCGCGGTTGGGGCGATGTCGTTGGCCACCATCGCGCCCAGCGCGAAACTGCCCGCGACCAGTGCCGAAAAGGCCAGCATCGCAAGATGACCGGCGATGCGCGTAGAAATCACGCGTCCCAGTCCTTCACGCGCCGTTTGAGAAAGCTGAGAAAGGCCTGCACCTTGGCCGTCCTGTGAAGATCGACGTGGGTGACGAGCCAGAGCTTAGAGGCCCATTCGGGGCGCTGCGGCAGGACCTGTTCCAGAATATCGTGCCGCTTCAGATCGACCGCTGTCACGAAACCGATGCCGGCGCCGGCCAGCACCGCCTCGCGGGTGGCGCGGGTATCGGTGGTGCGGAAGGCAATGGCATCCCGTCCCGCGACCTCGTGCATCCAGCGGTTGAACGGGGCGCGGTTGGTGTCGTCGTCGTGCCCGATCAGCGTATGGCCTTTCAGATCGGCCTCGCGCTTGGGGCGACCGACGCGGTCAAGATAGACCTTCGATGCGGCCAGTGCCACGTTGAAGTCCATGAAGGGCTGAACCACATTGTCGGGCTCGTCCGGCTGAGAGCCCGCCCGCAGGGCGACATGCGCTTCACCGTACTCGAGCCTGAAGACCCGTTCGCCCGTCAGGTAGCGGATGCGCAGCCCCGGATGTTCCTGCTGAAACTCGGCCAGCACCGGCACGAGGATGATCGACAGCTCGGCCAGCGAGGTGACCACCAGATCACCCGAAACGCCTTCGCCACGCCCCTTGATTCGCCCCAGAAGCTGCGTGAACTGTTCGTCCGTGACCTTGGCGACCTGCAAGAGGTCCGCACCGGCTTCGGTCGCGGTGTAGCCGCGCGCATGGCGCTGGAACAGCTTGACCCCCAACCGCGACTCAAGCGCGTCGATATGCCGGATGACCGTTGCATGATGCACGCCCAGCGTGTCCGCCGCCCCGCTGACGGTTCCGGCCCGCGCCACCTGATAGGCCGTGCGGATTTCATCCCAATTGTCCAAGGCATTCCCTTTCGTGCGGCTTTGCACAGTGGTCACAGGTGTCAGTCATTTCCGCTTGGGTGGCAAGACCGCAGGCCATTGACCGGCCCGCGGGCACGGACCACATAGTCAATATGCTGTCTCGCCGCCAACGCATCCTGAACCGCTACGCACGCTATGTGCAAAAACCCGTGCTGTCCGTGGTCAAGTCGCCAGCACTGGTCAGAAAGGCATTCAGCCTGAGCGCGACCCTGTTCAACAAGCGCCCCACGGGGCTGCAGGTCGAAGGAACGACACTCGGCACCGTACCCGCTTACCGCTGCCGGATCGGCGCGGCGCCAGAGGACGGCACGCTCTTCTACATCCACGGCGGTGGCTTCGTGATCGGCGATATCCTCAGCTACCAGCACCTTGTGGGCCGCATGGCGCAGGAGGCCGGAATGCGCGGCATTTTCGTCGATTACCGGCTGGCGCCCGAACATCCCTTTCCAGCCGGTCTGGACGACGTGGAGGCCGCCTATCGCGCGGTGCTGGACGATCCCGACAGCGGGCCGATCTGCGTGGTGGGCGACAGCGCGGGGGGCAACCTCGCCTTCGCGCTGATCCTGCGGCTCAAGCGGCAGGGCCTGCCCCTGCCCGCCGCCTGCGCGTGCATGTCGCCCGTCACCGACCTGCGGCTGCGGAATCCGTCACTGGCCGACAATCGCAGGCGCGACCCGCTCGTGTCGCCCGACTGGGGAAGGCGAAGCATTGCGCAATACCTCGACGGCCAGTCGCCTGCACAGGAAGACGCCTCGCCCATCCTCGGCGACTTCACCGGTGCACCCCCGGTCTATTTGTGCTGCGACGTGACCGAAGTGCTCTATGACGACAGCCGTCTGATGGCGGAACGGCTGCGCGAGGCCGGTGTCACCCTGTTCTACAGCGAACACGAGGGTCTGCCGCATGTCTGGCATCTCAATGTGGGCCGCTCCCCCGAGGCCGATGCCTCGGTCGCCGAAATCGGTGCCTTCCTGTCCCGCCATGCCAGCAACGCGCGCAGGGCACAAGAACCGTGACACGGGCCATGCAGCATCTCGACGGGGCCGAACTGCAATCCAACAGCGCCGACGCGAGAGACCGGCAGCGGGTGACGATGCGGTTTTCGGGCGGAGACGCGCCGGGCAACATTCCGATCACCAAGATCTACACCAGCTCGGCCAACCACCGGATCGTGACCGAAACCATCAACGCATGGCTTGACGCCCATCGCAGTTGACTCGCGCCCCACGCGGGCCTAAACCGCGCGCAACCCGGTAAGCATACGCTTTCCGGTCCTTGGACTATCAAGGATCGCCCTCCGTCAGCGCGTTGCGCCCACGGGGGCGCTACCGCATTTGGCATCGCGTCCCTACATTGGACCCGTTGCAACCGAACGTAAGGGACGAACGCCATGTTCGAGAACCTATCAGATCGCCTTTCAGGCGTCTTCGAGCGGCTCACCAAGCAGGGTGCGCTGTCGGACGATGACGTCAAGACCGCCCTGCGCGAAGTCCGCGTGGCCCTGCTGGAGGCAGACGTCTCGCTGCCCGTGGCCCGCGATTTCGTCAAGGCGGTCCAGGACAAGGCCACCGGTCAGGCGGTGACACGGTCCGTCACGCCCGGCCAGCAGGTCGTCAAGATCGTCCATGACGAGCTGAAGCACGTGCTGACCGGCGACGAAGACCCCGGCAAGCTCAAGATCGACAATCCGCCCGCCCCCATTCTGATGGTCGGACTGCAGGGCTCGGGCAAGACGACGACGACGGCGAAACTGGCCAAGCGCCTGACCGAGCGTGAAGGCAAGCGCGTGTTGATGGCCAGCCTCGACACCAACCGCCCCGCCGCGATGGAACAGCTGGCTATTCTGGGCAAACAGATCGGCGTCGACACCCTGCCCATCGTCAAGGGTGAAACACCCGTGCAGATCGCCAAGCGTGCCAAGACGCAGGCCAGCCTTGGCGGCTACGACGTCTACATGCTGGATACCGCTGGCCGGTTGCACATCGACGCCGAACTGATCGCCCAGGCCGCCGAGGTCCGCGATGTCGCCAACCCGCGCGAGACGCTGCTGGTGGTCGATGGCCTCACGGGGCAGGATGCGGTCAACGTCGCACAGGAATTCGACGACAAGATCGGCGTCACCGGCGTCGTCCTGACCCGGATGGACGGTGACGGACGGGGCGGCGCGGCCCTGTCCATGCGCGCCATCACCGGCAAGCCGATCCGCTTTGTGGGCCTTGGCGAAAAGATGGACGCCATCGAAACCTTCGAGCCCGACCGCATCGCGGGCCGGATCCTCGGCATGGGCGACATCGTGGCCTTGGTCGAAAAGGCCCAGGACACGATCGAGGCCGAACAGGCCGAGCGCATGATGAAGCGCTTCCAGAAGGGTCGGTTCAACATGAACGACCTGAAGATGCAGCTGGAACAGATGATCAAGATGGGCGGCATGGAATCCATGATGGGCATGATGCCCGGCATGGGAAAGATGCAGAAACAGATGGATGCCGCCGGAATGGACGACAGCATCCTCAAACGCCAGATCGCGCTGATCAACTCGATGACCAAGCGCGAAAGGGCCCAGCCCGAACTCCTCCAGGCGTCGCGCAAGAAGCGGATCGCCAAGGGCGCCGGGCTCGAGGTGCAGGAGCTGAACAAGCTTCTCAAACAGCACCGCCAGATGGCCGACATGATGAAGAAAATGGGCAAGGGCGGGATGCTCAAGCAGGCCATGAAGGGCATGTTCGGCAAGGGCGGCCCCGACATGAACGACCCCGCCGCGATGGAGGCCGCAGCCAAGCAGATGGGTGCCCGGATGCCCGGTGGCCTGCCCGGTCTGGGCGGCGGCGCGCAGCTTCCCCCCGGCCTGTCCGGCTTCGGCAAGAAAAAGTAACCGCCGTCATGTCCGCGCCCCGTCATCATCTTGCCCCAAATATCCCCGCCGGAGGCTCCGACGCACCCGCGCGTGCGGGGTCAGCGTTGCGGGGTCGCGGTGCTGCGGGCGCCAATCCGGGGTGCGCCGCATGGAGATGACCCTCCAGACCGCGCGCCTGATCCTGCGCCGCCCCGCACCGGGCGACTGGCTACCGTTTCGCGACTTCTTCCGGTCCGACCGCGCCGTCCACTTCGGCGACCTTGACGACGGCCAGATCTGGCGCCAGTTCGCCGCCGAACTGGGCCACTGGGAGATTTTCGGCTTCGGCATGTGGGCCGTGACCGCGCGCGGTGACGACACGGCGCTCGGGCTTGTCGGCCCGTGGTGCCCGCCCGACTGGCCCGAGACGGAAATCGGCTGGATCATGTTCGACCCCGCGACCGAAGGCAAAGGCATCGCCACCGAAGCCGCGCAGTCCAGCCTGCGCCACGCCTACGAGGTCCTGGGATGGACCACGGCCGTCAGCTACATCGCGCCGGGCAACGACCGGTCCATCCGGCTGGCCGAAAAGCTGGGGGCAGTGCGCGACCGCGACGCCAGGGGCCCCAAGCCCGACACGCTGGTCTACCGCCACCCCAACCCTGCGGGGCTGGCCGCATGACCACCCGCCCCTTGACCCACCGGAGGCCTTGATGACCGACGCCACGACCCGTGCGGCCGCCCTGCTGAAAGAGCACCGCGAAAGCATCGACCGCCTCGATGCGATCATCGTCTATACGCTGGCCGAGCGGTTCAAGCACACGCAGGCCGTGGGCAGGCTCAAAGCCGCACACGACCTTCCCCCGTCCGATCCCGCCCGTGAAGAGGCGCAGATCGCACGGCTCACCGATCTTGCGGAGCGGGCCGATCTCGACCCCGAATTCGCCAAGAAATTCCTGAACTTCATCATTCAGGAAGTCATCCACCACCACCAGCAACACCAATCGTAACCCAAAGGATAACCTACTCATGGCCATGAAAATTCGCCTCGCCCGTGGCGGCTCCAAAAAGCGCCCCTACTATTCCATCGTTGCCGCAGACAGCCGGATGCCGCGCGACGGTCGCTTCAAGGAAAAGCTGGGCACCTACAATCCGCTGCTTGCCAAGGACAGCGAAGACCGCGTGAAGATGGACATCGACCGCGTCAAGCATTGGCTCGATCAGGGCGCAGAGCCGACCGACCGCGTCAGCCGCATGCTGGAAGCCGCCGGCGTGATCGCCAAGAAAGAGCGCGCCAACCTCAAGAAGGGCACGCCCGGCAAGGCCGCCCAAGCCCGCGCCGAAGAGAAAGCCGCCAAGACGGCTGCCGCGGCAGAAGCCGCCAATGCACCTGCGGAAGAAGCCCCTGCCGCAGATGCGCCTGCCGAAGAATAACGGCCTTGGGGTCCGGGGCGCAGTGCCCCGGACCCAGACCCAAAGGATCGACCCATGTCAGACCGCGTGATCGTAGGTGCCCTTGGTGGCGCGTTTGGCGTGCAGGGCGAAGTGCGCCTGAAATCCTTCTGTGCCGACCCTCTCGATATTGCGGATTATGCGCCGCTCTATACCGAGGACGGGCGCAGATTCGACCAGATCATCCTGACCGGCCAGACCAAGAACGCGCTGACCGCGCGGATCAATGCCGTCACCACCAAGGAAGAGGCCGATGCCCTCAAGGGCGTGCAGCTTTACGCGGACCGCGACCGGCTTCCGCCCCCTGCGGACGACGAATACTATTACGCCGACCTGATCGGCCTGCCGGTCTTCGATTCAGGCGGCACCCGGATCGCCACCGTTCGCAACGTGATGGATCACGGCGCGGGCGATCTTCTGGAACTCGCAGCACCCGGATCGGCGGAAACCGTCCTGCTGCCCTTCACGCGCGAGGCTGTGCCACTCGTCGATATCGCTGCGGGCCGGATCGTTGCAGACCCGCCACCGGGGCTGTTTCCCGACGCATAACGCCTTGCAGCGGGGCGGAATGCCGTCCCTAATGCCGCCATGCGTCAGATCCTCATCCATCCGGGTTTTCACAAGACCGGCACATCTTCGATCCAGCACTACCTGTGGTTCAACCGCGAGGTTCTGGAACCCTACCTCAGCCTGCTGATGCTGCGGCACATGAAACCGGTGGTGAAGGATTGCGCCCGGTTTTCGCGCACGGGCAACCCGATGGATCTTGTCGATCTGGTCACCCTGCTGGACGACGCCATTTCCGAAAATCCGCCTCACCCCGACCGGCATCTGGTCGTGTCCTGCGAAGGGCTGTCAGGCCACCTGCCCGGCTGGCCCGGTGTCGCGGACTACGGTGCGGTGCCGATGCTGACCAGCTATATCGTGGGCTATTTTGCGGAAACCTTCCCGACGGCGGACGTCCGCGTGGTCTACACGACACGCGACGCCGAAGGCTGGCTGTTCAGTGCCTACCGGCACCATCTGAAAGGCTACCGGCTGACTCAGGACTATGTGGATTTCGCTCGTGCGCATGAAAATGCGACGGCGCTGGACGGCATGGCCGCACAGGTCGCCGACGCCATCGCGCCGGTGCCCGTCGAGACACTGTCGATGTCCGAGGCCCTGCAGCATCCACTGGGACCCGGGGCGGCACTGGTAGCCAAGCTGCCGATCCCTGCAGGTGCTCTTGTGGGAACCACCCCCGTCGGGCGCGGCAACGAGGGTCCGGCAGATGGCGTCTGGAAGGACTACCTTGCGCTGAACCGCAGCGACCTGTCCGACGACGAGGTGCAGGCCCGCAAACACGACCTTGCCGAACGGCACGAGGTCGGGGGCTGGCGCAGGGCCTGACGGAACAATCACGACTTCGTGTGCGTTTGTCAGCGCATTCAAAGGAGTAATCAAATGCTAGAGTGGATCCTCATTCTTCTTGCCGTTGCGGCTGTCGCCGGTCTTCTGGGCATGGGTGGCCTTCAGGGTGCCGCTTTGACAGGTGCCAAATGGCTGGCCATCATCGCACTGGTGATCTTCCTTCTGGTCCTCTTCGGCGTGATCGCCATCGCGTGACCCTTGGCCTGCCTTCGCCCTTGGGCTAAAGGCAGGCCATGACGCAGCCCCCCCGTTCCCACGGTCGCAAGACCCTTCGCCCCTCGGTCAAGCCGCGCGCGTTGATGGAAGAGAACCCGCACATCGTGGGGGCATGGCAGGCACAGGTCATCACCTTGTTTCCCGAAGTCTTTCCCGGCGTTCTGGGCGAAAGCCTGACGGGAAAGGCGCTCAAGGACGGGCTGTGGCACCTCGATACCATCGGGCTGCGCGACTACGGCATGGGCAAGCACCGGAACGTGGACGATACACCCGCCGGTGGCGGCGCCGGAATGGTGATCCGTGCAGACGTGCTGGAACAGGCCATCATGGCAGCCAAGGAAAGGGCCGCAGCCCCGCAGCCGATCTTCTACCTTTCCCCGCGCGGCGTGCCCTTCAACCAGAAGATCGCGCAACACTGGGCCTCCGAGCCCGGCGTCACCCTGCTGTGCGGCCGGTTCGAAGGCGTCGATCAGCGTGTGCTGGACCATTTCCGCATCATCGAAGTGTCACTGGGCGATTTCGTGCTGACCGGCGGCGAGATCGCGGCACAGGCGATGCTGGACGCGACCGTGCGGCTGTTGCCCGGCGTTCTGGGCAACGCCGAAAGTGCTGTCGAGGAAAGCCATTCATCGGGTCTTCTGGAGCATCCGCAATACACCCGCCCCGCCGAATGGCAGGGACACGCCATCCCCGAGGTGCTGATGTCGGGCCATCACGCCCGGATCGCGGACTGGCGGCGCGCGCAATCCGAGGCGCTGACCAAACAAAGACGGCCCGACATGTGGGCAGCCTATCACAAACGCGACTGATTCCGGCCCGCAATCCCGCGATCGCCCTCTTGCCCGAACCCCCGTCTCGCCTTATAAGGCCCCATCCGGTCCAGCAATGGATTCGGACCTGTCTGGCGTGGACATGGACCTGCGGGCGACTTTCTTCGGTCCCCGGTCATCCGCCCCGCCCCGGACGCACAATGATACGGACCCTGATCTCTGGCGGGCGCATGGCGGACCCGGAAGAAGACCAAGAGCGCTGAGGGCCACCACGTTGCGGACAATAACCGCACTGAACCATAGGAGCGCATCATGGACGTGATCGCACAAATCGACGCTGAGCAGATTGCCCAGCTGGGGAAAACCATCCCCGACTTCAAGGCCGGCGACACCATCCGCGTCGGCTACAAGGTGACCGAAGGCACCCGCACCCGTGTGCAGAACTACGAAGGCGTCTGCATCGCGCGCAAGAACGGCGTGGGCATTGCCGGTTCGTTCACCGTTCGCAAGATTTCCTTTGGCGAAGGCGTGGAACGTGTGTTCCCGCTCTATTCGACCAACATCGACGAGATCACCGTGATCCGCCGCGGCAAGGTCCGTCGGTCCAAGCTCTATTACCTGCGCGCGCGTCGCGGCAAGTCCGCCCGCATCGCAGAAGTTTCAAACTACAAGCCGCGCAAGCAGCCCGAAGCGTAAGGACGGACACGATGAAAAAAGACATCCATCCCGAGTATCACTCGATCAACGTCAAGATGACCGACGGGACCGAAGTGCAGATGCGTTCGACATGGGGCAAAGAGGGCGACACCATGACGCTCGACATCGACCCCAGCGTTCACCCCGCGTGGACCGGCGGCTCGTCCCGCCTGATGGACACCGGTGGCCGCGTGTCCAAGTTCAAGAACAAATACGCCGGTCTGGGCTTCTAAAGCCACCCCCGACAAAGCAATGCAAACGCCGCCCCTGCCGGGGCGGCGTTTTTCGTTCCAGACCGATGGTTGGGGCTTTCCGGCCTTTGCGACGGTGTTTCCGCGATCCAAGTCATTTTGATGAAAGATTTTTCTGGTAAAGACCGTCTCCCGCAACACCTTAGCGCAGAGCCAACCTGCAGCCGGGACCGTCAAGTCGTGCATGACACTTTCTTTGCCCTGAACCCCTACCACGTCGCGCTCGTCGCGATCGGGCTCATCGCCATCGCGGCGCGGTGGCTTCCACGGCTGATATCGACGCGCGAACCGGCGGCGGCCCCGTTGATGATCCTCTTCGGCACGGGTGCCGCACTGTTCATTCCCAACTTCCCGCCGATTCCCGACCCGCGCGAGAACCCCGTTCCATGGGAACTGGTCAGCGAGATGGCCGTCATCATTGCCCTGTTTGGCGCGGGAATGCGGATCGACAGTCTGAGGCCGTGGCGTCGGTGGATCCCGACGGTGCGGATGCTGGCCATCGCGATGCCCCTGACGATCCTCGCGATTGCCTTGCTTGGAATGAGCATCACGGGGCTCACGATCGCCGGTGCGATCCTTCTGGGGGCCGTGCTGGCCCCGACCGATCCCGTTCTGGCCGCCGACGTTCAGGTCGGCCCACCGCAGCAAGGGCAGGAACACCCCGTCCGGTTCACTCTGACCACCGAAGCCACACTGAACGACGGCCTGGCCTTTCCCTTCGTCTACCTTGGCCTGGTTGTCGCCGCGGAAGGCTGGAGCCCCGGCACATGGGGTATGGACTGGTTCCTGAGGGATGTCGTGTATCGCATCGCAGTTGGCACCGCGATGGGGTGGCTGGGCGGTCGGGCTTTGGGCTTCGTCCTTTTCTCTGTCCCCAAGAACGCGGCACTTGCAGAGACAGGATCAGGCATCATCGCCTTGGCCGGGGTCCTCTTGTGCTACGGGTCGACGGAACTTGTCGAAGGATACGGATTCATCGCCGTTGCGGTCATGGGGCTGACCCTGCGTCGGGTAGAGGAAAACCACGCGTTTCACCGCCACCTTCACGACTTTTCCGAAGCGATCGAACATGCGCTTACTGCGATCTTGCTGATCGGGCTGGGACTGGTTCTTCCCATCCTTTTCATCGACCTCACCGTCTCGCAGATCGTTCTGGCTTTAGTCCTGATACTCGTAGTCCGCCCTGCGGCAGGCTGGGTATCACTGATCGGCACGGATCTCGACAGGCGAAGCAAGGCCGTTGTCTCCGTCTACGGGGTGCGTGGTATCGGGTCGATCTATTACCTTGGCTATGCTGGCGCGAACATGGAGTTCACCGACGAGGCGCAGCTCTGGTCGCTCATCGCGATCGTCATCCTGCTGTCGACAATCCTGCATGGCTTCAGCGTCGGCTGGGCCATGGGCGACTTCAAGGACCGGCAGGATTGAAGCACGGCGACCCCAACGCGCAACGGGGCGAGCATCAGGGTCGCTGTCTGGGCTCAAAGATCAAAGGGTTTGGATCGCCTTGCGGCAATCGGCGGCGCACTCGCGGCACATCTTCTCGCACCGCTTGCAATGCGCGTCGTCATGCATGGCACAGTGCTCGGCACAGGCTTCACAGGTCGACGCGCAAACTTCGAGCATGTTGCGCAGCACGATAACATTCCGGCCCGTCCGGCGCGAGGCGACGCGGTAGGTCGCGGTGCAGATGTCCGAGCAATCCATGCAGGACCGGATGCAGTCGCGGCGGTCGCCATCCTCTGCGCCACAGGCATCGGCGCAGGAATTGCAGATCGCGGCGCAATACATCGCGTGCTTGACCGCCTCGGCCAGCGGTTCATTCATGTGACCCGCGACATCGGGATGTTCGTTGATCATTTCCTTGATGGACATGTGTCATCTCCTTCTTGCGTGTGAAGGGACAACGGTCCGACCAAGGCGATGTTCCGGCGCGCAAGCCCGGTGGCGGGCTTGCGCTGATCTTTCAGCTTGCGGCAGCGCCACCCTGACGCCTGCGGCGCTGACCGCCGCCGGGCTTGGCATTGGTGTGGCCCGGCTTGTTGCTTTGCTTGGGCTTTGCACCGGCGCGGGGGCCGCCACGTCCGCGACCGCCGCCGCCGCCACCGTTGGGGCGTTTTTTCTGACCGGGCATGATTTCCCACTCACGGCCCGAGGCGACGGGGATGTTTTCCTTCATCGTCTTCTCGATGTCCTTGAACTCGATCATTTCTTCGGGCGACACAAGAGCCACGGCACGGCCCTCGGCCCCGGCGCGTGCGGTCCGTCCGATGCGGTGGACATACTGGTCCGGCACGTTGGGCAATTCGTAGTTATAGACGAAACCCACGTCGGGAATGTCCAGGCCACGGGCGGCCACATCGGTCGCCACCAGAACGCGGATCTTGCCGTCCTTGAACGCCTGCAAGGCGCGGTCACGCTGCCCCTGGCTTTTGTTGCCGTGGATCGAGCCGGCAGCGAAGCCCTTTTTTTCGAGCACCTTCATCAGCTTTTCACAGCCATGCTTGGTGCGTCCGAAAACCAGGGCCAGCTCGTCGCGGTGATCGTCCAGCAGCTCGACCAGCAGGTCCAGCTTGGCGGCCTTGGCGACGAAGTGGACCGACTGTTCGATCTTTTCGGCCCGCTGGCCGGGGGGGTTCACCTGCACGCGCACCGGCTTGTCGAGATAGCTGTCGGCCAGTTCGCTCATCAGCTTGGGCATCGTCGCGCTGAACATCATCGTCTGGCGCGGAGTGGCCAGAAGCGGCGCGATGCGGCGCAGCGCGTGGATGAAGCCCATGTCGAGCATCTGGTCGGCTTCGTCGAGGACAAGGTAAATGGTCTCGTCCAGACGCACGGCCTTGCGATCGATCAGGTCGATCAGGCGACCCGGTGTGGCGACCAGTAGGTCGACGCCCTTTTCCAGACGGCGCGACTGACCGGTGATTCCGGCACCGCCCACGACCAACGCGACCTTGAGGTGGCTGCCTTGGGTGTAGTCGGTCAGGTTGTCCGCGATCTGTTTGGCCAGCTCACGCGTGGGCGCAAGGATCAGGCCGCGTGCGGTCTTGGGGGCGGGTTTCACACCGGCCTTCATCAACGCGTCGATCATCGGCAGGCCGAAGGCCGCCGTCTTGCCTGTGCCGGTCTGGGCCAGACCCATCACGTCCTTGCCCTGCATCGCGTGCGGGATGGCCTGTTTCTGAATCGGGGTGGGGTCGGTGATACCTTGTTCTTTCAGTATCGCCACAAGGCGGGGCGCAAGGCCCAACATGTCAAAATCCATAAGTCTCTTTCTGGCAGGGCGGTCCCTGCACATAGGGTTCCGCGCCCCGCAAGGGACGCTGGTTGCAAAAGGGTGTGCCCGGAATGGGCACGGGACCCCCGCGTGAATTGGGAACCTGTTTGAAACGCGGGCCGGGGCGGTCAGGCCGCCGGTGCTCACGCGGCACGGGCCGTTGCGTTCATGGGTCACATGGGCCTTTGCGCCTTTCATGTCAAGCGACAGGAAAAAGCGGCGACAAAGGTCCGCCGACGCTTTCCCCATGCGGCTCCACAACATATAGTGTCCCTTAACGCGGCAAACGCAGGGGCAGGCAGTGGCGCATATTATCGTCGTCGGAAACGAAAAAGGCGGGGCGGGCAAGTCGACCGTGTCGATGCATGTGGCGACGGCACTGGCCCGCATGGGCCACAAGGTCGGCACGCTTGATCTCGACCTGCGGCAAAAGACGCTGGGCCGCTACATGAACAACCGCCAGACCTACCTGGCCAAGGAAGGTCTGGACCTGCCGACCCCCACCTACCACGAACTCCCCGAGATCGATCAGGCCAGCCTGCAACCGGGCGAGAACGTCTATGACCACCGCCTGTCCATGGCCGTGGCCGGTCTGGAGCCCGACAGCGACTTCATCCTGATCGACTGCCCCGGCTCTCATACGCGGCTGTCTCAGGTGGCGCATAGCCTTGCCGATACGCTGATCACGCCGCTGAACGACAGTTTCATCGACTTCGACCTGCTGGCCCATGTGGATATCGACGGCGAAGAG
>JAIVHI010000137.1 GCA_020201155.1 Loktanella sp.
GACCGTCACCCGGACCGCCCCTGAACGCCTTCAGCCTCGGCTCAGCTGAAATCCTGCCCCGTGCGTGTCGCACCCGGTGGCACGCCCCGGGTCAGGAACAGGACTTCTTCGGCGAAGTTCGTCGCGTGATCGCCGACCCGTTCCAGCGCCTTCGAGACGAACAGGCGTTGCACGTGCCTGTCGGCCTGGGCCGGATGCCGCTTGAGCGCGACCATCGCCGCATCGAAAATCGCGTCGTTATGGGCGTCGATCTTGGTATCAGCCGCGATCACCTGCTTGGCAACCGTGTGCGAGCGGTCGATCAGCGCCGTGACACTGAGCTCGATCGCCTTCGATACGATCTTCGACAGGCTTTCGATGGCTGCGGCATCGGCCTTGCCAAGGATCGGAGCAGGGTTTGAAATGACCCGTCTGGCGATGTTCTTGGCGTGATCCCCCGCACGTTCCAGATCGCCAACCGCATGCTCGATGCCCATCACAAGGCGCAGGTCGCGCGCCACCGGCTGAAACCGCAGCAGGACGTCAAAGCACCCGGCCCTCAGATCCTCGAAGGCCGTATCGATATCCAGATCGCGATTGACCGTCTCCAGGGCCAGACCGTTGTCGGATGTCAGGTAAGCCTCTGTCGCAACGGTGCAGTTTCTGGCCGTCAGCGCACCCATCCGCTTGAAGTCCTGTAACAGACCATCAAGCGACGCATCGAATGACTTCAGAACGTGAGACCCGTCAGACATTACGGGCGTCACCCATAGCGTCCAGTGATATAATTCTCAGTTCTGGGATGCTTGGGGTTGGTAAAGATGGTCTGGGTTTCGCCGAATTCCATCATCTCGCCCATATACATGAAGGCCGTGCGGTGCGAGACGCGCGCCGCCTGTTGCATATTGTGGGTCACGATCACGATCGTCACCGATTCCGACAGCTCCTGCACCAGATCCTCGACCTTGGCGGTCGCGATCGGGTCAAGCGCCGATGTCGGCTCGTCCAGCAACAGGATCTCGGGGTTCGGGGCCAGGCCCCGGGCGATGCACAGCCGCTGCTGCTGCCCGCCGGACAGGTCATAGGCGGATCCGTTCAGCTTGTCTTTGACCTCGTCCCAGATCGCGGCGCGGCGCAGGGCGTTTTCCACGGCCTCGTCGATCATCGACCGTTTCTTGATGCCGCGCACACGCAGACCGGCAGCCACGTTTTCGTAGATCGTCTTGGGAAAAGGGTTCGGCTTCTGGAACACCATGCCGACGCGCAACCGCACGATAACCGGGTCGGACTCCGGTCCGATCAGGTTCTCGCCCTCGGGTTCGAGGATCACACGGCCCTCGTAGCGGTTGCCCGGATAAAGATCGTGCATCCGGTTCAGGCTGCGCAACAGCGTGGACTTGCCACAGCCCGACGGGCCGATAATCGCCGTCACCTTGCGGTCGAGGATTGGCATGTCCACGTTCTTGATCGCCTGAAACCCGTCGGCGTAAAAGAAGCTGAAATCCTCGATCCGGGCGCGCAGCGGTTCACGTTCTTTGCCTGGTTTGATCGGGGGGGTTGTATCCTCGTCATCAAAGTCGGGCTCGACCGCCTTGACCTTGGCGGTGTTTGTCTTTGTGAGGGTCATGTTGTCATCCACCATGGGTCAGTTCCTGTATCCTTTGCGAAGCCGGTAACGGATCCAGATCGCGATGCCGTTGAGCGAGAAGGTCAGTGCGATCAGCACCACACCCGTCGTTGCCGCTATGGTATGAAAATCGGCCTGTGGTCGGGACGTCCAGTTGAACATCTGGATCGGCAGCACGGTAAAGCCTTCGTTCAGCCAGGCGAAGGAGAGAAAGGGAAAATCGCCGGTCACGGGCGGCGGCGGCAGAAAGGCGATGAAGGTCAGCGCACCGATAGTGATGATCGGAGCGGTTTCACCGATGGCGCGGCTGAGGCCCACGATAGCACCGGTCAGGATGCCGGGGCGCGCCGCCGGGATGACATAGTTCCACATCACCTGCCACTGATCCGCACCAAGGCCGTAGGCGCCTTCCTTGATGATCTTGGGGATCGACCGCACGGCTTCGCGGGTCGAGACGATGACGATCGGCAGGATCAGCAAGGCCAGCGTCATCCCCGCTACGAGGATCGTCTTACCAAGGTTGAAGCCGTAGACGAACAGACCCAGCGCCAGCAGACCGTAGACGATCGAGGGCACACCGGCGAGGTTCGAGACGTTGATTTCGATAAAGTTCGAAAGCCACCCCTTCTTGGCGTATTCCTCAAGGTAAAGCCCTGCGGCGACTCCGATGGGAATGGCCAGAAAGGCGGTCACCACCATAACGTAGAGCGTTCCTACCCATGCCGACAGGATGCCCGCGCGCTGCGGCAAGCGCGACGGATAGCTGGTCATGAAATCCGCACTGATCCGTCCGGCGCCGCGGATGACCAGATCGCCGATCAGCGTCAGCAGAAGCGTCATCGCGATCGCCATGACGATCAGCCCGCCGGTGGCGAAAAGGATATCCTTTTTCTGGGCACGGCTGACCGCGTCGAACGCTTCCTGATTGGTCTTTGAGGCAGCGCCCATCGGTCCATCGGTTGTCACAGCCATTTCAGTATGCCTCGCGGAATTTGCGGCGAAGGTAGAAACCGATCACGTTGAAGGCCAGCGTGATCACGAAAAGCAGAAGCCCCACGGCAAAGATCGATTCGTAAGCCGTGGTGCCATAGGCCACATCGCCAAGGCTCATCTGCACGATATAGGCGGTGATCGTCGCCGCCCCCTCGCGCGGGTCCCAGGTCAGATTCGGGTTCTGTCCGGCGGCGACCGCCAGCACCATCGTCTCGCCCACCGCACGGGACATGCCCAGGATGAAGGCCGCGGTGATGCCAGAAAACGCGCCCGGAATGACGATGCGTGTCGCCACCTGCCATTTCGCCATGCCAAGCGCGTAACCGCCTTCGCGCAGGCTGTTGGGCACGGCGCGCATCGCGTCCTCGCTGACCGAGACGACGTAGGGCAGGATCATGATGCCAAGGATGATGCCGGGAACCAACAGGTTGATCCCCTTGAGGCCCGGTATGAAATTTTGCAGGAATGGCGTCATCACCAGAAGCGCGAAAAAGCCGTAAACCACCGTGGGCACCGCCTCGAGCATTTCCAGCGCGGGCTTGACCGTCTCGCGCACGGCGGGCCGCGCGTATTCGCTCAGGTAGATGGCCATGATCAGCCCGAAAGGCACGGCGATGAACATGATAAGGTTATCGGGCACGGCGACCTCGCTTGTCCGGAAGATGGAATGCGGCGGACCTGATCCAGGCCCGCCGCAATGTCAATAAACCGCGCTTAGTTGGCGGCCAGCAGGTCAGCCGGCGTCACGCCAACCTCGGACCCACCGTCAAAGAACGACCCGGTCTTGCGCGCTTCGATCTTTGCCTGACCCAGCGTGAAGGCCTCGTCCGGCAGCGCCAGATAGCCGGTCGACGACACGAGGTCGGGTGCCAAATCTTCGTTGAACATGAACATGGCAAGGTCTTCGACGTTCGCCACATTGTCGAGGTGATCGGCGTTCGCATACATGAACAGCGGACGCGTCAGCGGCTGGTATTCACCGGACGCTGCGGTTTCGGTGGTCGGTGCGACGCACTCGCCGCCGTTGAACGAGATTTCCAGCGGCTTCACGCGGTCGCGGTTCTCTTCGACGTAGGCCAGACCAAGAAAGCCGATGCCGTAGGTGTCACCCGACACACCCTGGATGGTAATGTTGTCATCCTCGGTCGCGGTGAAATCGCCGCGCGATGCACCCTCTTCACCGATCATGGCAAAGGTGAAGTAGTCGTAGGTGCCCGAATCGGTGCCGGCCCCGAAGAGGCCCATTTCGGCATCGGGGTATTCCGGGTTCACCTGGTTCCAGTTGGTGATCACGCCCTGCGCTTCGGTCTCGTAGATCGACGCGATCTCTTCGACGGTCATGCAGTCGATCGGGTTGTCGGGGTGCACGATGACGGCAAGTGCGTCCATCGCGATCGGCAGTTCAAGAAATTCGATGTCGTTGGCGGCGCATTCCTCCGCTTCCGAGGTCTTGATCGGGCGCGAGGCGCCGGAAAAGCTGGTCTCGCCGCGGCAGAACTTCTGAAATCCGCCGCCGGTACCGGACAGGCCCACGGTGACGCGGTTGCCGGTGGCGATCTGGTATTCTTCTGCAAAGGCTTCGGAAACGGGGAAGACCGTGGACGATCCGTCGATGACGACGGCCTCGTCCTGTGCCGTTGCAAGGCCGGGCAGCGCAACCGCCAGGGCAGCAAGGGCGGTCGTGAGAGTAAGGTTACGCATGAGCAGAGATCCTCCTATAAGGTTAAAGGCTCCGTGATCGGTTACCGATGCCCTGTGACAGTTTTACGAACGCAATGTAAAAGTTATGCGACAGACCCCGCAAGTCCGCGATTTATTTCCGGCGCGACCGCTGATGCCGCCGGGTCACCCAAAATGCCTGCACCTGATCGGGCGGGCCGATGGACCAGGACGCTGTCCGGCTGCATGGGAACGCAAACGGGGGTCGATCGGTTGTTCCGTTATCGCAACCCGGAGATGGACATGACACGCACCTTTCTGACACTCGCCCTTGCCCTGCCGCTGAC
>JAIVHI010000316.1 GCA_020201155.1 Loktanella sp.
AAACCGATGACGAACTGCAGCGCAGACTTCCCCCAATGGCCATTCTTGCTTGCCGAGAATTGCGCGCAACGGAATTTTTATAAGGCTGCAAAGCTCTCGATTAAGGCCGTTACACCGCATCCCCCATGTAACCTGCTGACTTCACGGTTTTGATCGTAATCTTTCCTGCGTGAATCATGGCATTGATACCTGATAAGGACGGGTTTCACGGATCACCCGGAAAGTACGGCGTCGCAGCGAGCAGACCCCGAATTGACAATCCGGCTTCACCCGCTTTTACTCTGCCAACTCATTCGCCTAGCCAAAACAGGGAAGTATATCGATGACAAACACGACAAAACGTCTCGCGGGGCTGACAGTCGCAGCCGGACTGATCGCAGGCTCGTTTGCGGGCTCGGTCGCACAGGCGCAGGACATGCAGTTCTTTCGGATCGGCACCGGTGGCACTGCAGGCACCTACTATCCGATCGGCGGATTGATCGCGAACGCGATCTCGAGCCCGCCCGGATCGCGTGCTTGCGAAGACGGCGGTTCGTGCGGTGTGCCCGGACTGGTCGCCACTGCGGTTGCGTCCAACGGGTCGGTCGCGAACGTGAACTCCATTTCCGGTGGCACGCTCGAATCCGGCTTTTCGCAGTCGGACGTCGCCACTTGGGCGCAGACCGGTACCGGCATCTGGGAAGGCCGCGACGCCGTTGACAACCTGCGGGCCATCGCCAATCTTTACGCTGAAACGATCCATCTGGTCGCGTCATCGGGCAGCGGCATCACCAGCGTTGCGGATCTTGAAGGCAAGACCGTGTCGCTGGACGAACCGGGATCGGGCACATTGGTAGACGCGCGCATCATTCTGGGTGCCTTCGGTCTGAGCGAAGACGACGTGGACGCGCAATATCTCAAGCCCGATCAGGCGGCCGAACGGATGCGTGATGGCGCAATGGACGCTTTCTTTTTCGTCGGCGGATTTCCGGCCGGTGCAATCGCTGAACTGGCCAGCCAAAACGACATCACTCTCGTCACGATTGCTGGCGACGAAGCCGCTTCGATCACGGAAGAATACAGTTTCTTCGCTGAAAATACGGTTCCCGGTGGCACCTATGAGGGGGTCGACGAGGACGTGACGACCCTGTCCGTGGGCGCGCAATGGATCACCAACGCAGATCAGCCCGAAGACCTGATCTATGAAGTGACCAAGGCGATGTGGAACGACAGTACGCGCGCCCTGCTCGATTCCGGTCACGCCAAGGGCCGCGAGATCACCGCAGAGACCGCGCTTGACGGCATCGGCATCCCGCTTCACGCCGGTGCAGAGCGTTTCTACCGCGAGGTTGGCCTGCTGGAAGACTAAGTCCGGCAATCCCGCAGATTTCGACGGGGCCGGTTTGTCCGGCCCCGTTTTTATAGTCGACAGACCTTTGAAAGACAGGGATGCAGCACATGGCGGCTGATCGGAACAAGACCCGCAGCGAGGCGTCCGAGTCGAATAAAGCGGACACCCGAAAGGAAGCGCTCTCCGAGGCCGAAATGAAGGCGATCGAAGAGCAATTCGATTCGGAGGTCCGGTTCAGGCCTCTGAACCCGCTGTTGTCATGGTTCACCGCAGCACTGCTTTTTGCATTGGCCTGCTATCACTACTACACATCCGGCTACGGCATCCCCCAGGCCACGACACATCGCGGCACGCACCTTGCTCTCACCCTTGCACTGATCTTCCTGTCGTTTGCCATCATCGGGCGGGGCAACGACAAACGGGGCCTTCTTGCGCCGCTCGGGCTTCCAATCTGGGACTGGTGTCTGGCCATCGCGGGCTTTGTGTCAGCGCTTTACGTGCCGTGGATTTTCGATGATCTGGCGTTTCGCGTGGGCAATCCGCTTACGATAGATGTGGTGATGGGCACCGTCCTGATCCTTGTCTTGCTGGAGGCGACACGCCGCGCGATGGGGTGGCCGTTGCCGGTGATCGCTCTGATCTTCATCGGTTATACCTATTTCGGACAGTCGATGCCCGGCGTGCTGGTCCATCCCGGCGCGGACTGGAGCAACATCGTCAATCACCTCTACCTGACCAGTCAGGGTATCTATGGCACGGCGCTTGGCGTGATCTCGACCTATGTCTTCCACTTTGTCCTGTTCGGTGTTCTGGCGACGCGGATCGGCCTCGGTCAACTTTTCATCGACCTCGCCTCGTCGCTCGCGGGGCGCTATGCCGGTGGTCCGGCCAAGGTGTCGGTCCTGTCATCGGCCATGCTGGGGTCGATCTCCGGGTCTTCGATTGCCAATACCGTGACCACCGGATCCCTGACCATCCCGGCGATGATCCGGATCGGCTATCCCCGTCATTTTGCAGCCGCCGTAGAAGCAGCATCCTCGACCGGTGGCCAAATCACGCCACCCGTCATGGGTGCCGTGGCATTCTTGATGATCGAATATCTCGGCGTCCCGCTCACGACGATCCTGACAGCGGCTCTTGTGCCGGCTTTCATGCATTTTTTCGGCGTGCTCGTGCAGGTCCATCTGGAAGCACGGCGGCGCGGTCTGCGCGGTCTGACGAGGGACGAACTGCCCGTTGCCTGGACGGTGTTCAAGGCGGGCTGGCTGACCACGCTGCCGCTGTTCGTGCTCGTGACGATCCTGCTCAACGGCTATACGCCCTATCTGGCCGCGTTTTACGGCATCACGGCCTGCATCCTTGTCCTGATCATCCAGAGCCTTGTGAAATTCGGACTGCGCGATCCACTGTCTGCAATGCGTACCGTCGTCGAGGGGATTTGGGACGGTTTTGTTCTTGGCGCCAAATATTCGCTGTCGGTGACGGCCGCAGCCGCGCTGGTCGGTGTCATCATCGGTGTCGTGACCCTGACGGGTGTCGGCTTCAAGATCGCTTATATGGTTACCGGTGTCGCCGCGATATGGGCCGAAAACGTGTCGGCCTTGTTTGCTTTTCTGCCGTTCGAGATCATGTCAGTTTCCGGGCTGACGTTGCTCTTCACCCTGATCATGACGGCGCTGGTCTGCGTGTTGATGGGCTGCGGCATACCCACGACCGCCAATTACCTCATTATGATTGCGGTCGCGGCCCCGATCCTTGGGCTTTTGGGGATCGAGCCGCTGGTCGCGCATTTCTTTGTTTTCTACTACGGGGTGTTGGCCGACATCACCCCGCCGGTGGCGCTTGCGGCCTATGCCGCAGCGGGGATC
>JAIVHI010000317.1 GCA_020201155.1 Loktanella sp.
CCAAGTCTATCGCTACAAGATGTGTCATTTCCCTACTCCTTTGCTATGGGCCACCCAAACGATGATACCCATTTTGGGCGGTAAGGCGTATCCACACCATCACAGAAGGAAACCGGCGCTCGATGCGGCCATGGCGACCTCAGCCGCCCCGACCTACTTCGCGCGGCACAAGACGGTGGATGATGTCGGGCTCCTCGATGGCGGCACCTGGTGCAACAATCCGGTCGGTGTCGCGACTGTCGAAGCGGTCTCGATGCTCGGCTGGGCCCCGCTGGACCTTCACATCCTGAGCCTCGGTTGGGTCGACGAGGTCTACATATTGCCTGAATCCCCCGGCAAAGCCGGCCTCGGGTTGAAGGCCCTCAGCCTTTTCATGGACGGTCAGTCCCGCGGTGCGCTCGGCATTGCTTGCCATCTGACAGGCGATCCTCACGACCGGAAGGCTGTTCACCGGTATTCGCCGAGCGTACCGGACGGGTTCTTTACCCTCGACGATACCACCAAGATCCAGAGGCTCAAAGGACTTGGCGCCTCGAGCGCCCGGCACGCGAGTTCCACTCTGGCCCCCGTCTTCTTCCAGCAACCTGCCGAGCCGTTTGTGCCCGTGCATCAACTCGAACGGAACGCGGCATGAACCAGATCTTCTCGCAACCCTTCGCCGACACCGCCATCCAGCGGCGCGCTCAGGTTTTCACGATCCTCGAAGAGATCTGCCAAGAACTGGAATGGACCCAGACACAGTTCGACAAGGCCCGAATTAGCTACGAGGCCGTCGCGGACTGGTTGTCCGGATCAAGCGATCCGCTGCTTGCCTCCCTTCATGTCTACCTGCACGGTTCCGGCGCGCTCGGCACCTCAATCAAACCCATCGGGCGCGACGAGTTCGACGTCGACCTAATCAGCTTCACCCTTGGCCTCGGCCCGGAGATTGCGCCGGCACGCTTGAAGGCTGCGATTGGCCAGCGCCTGCGCGAACATGCCCATTACGCGTCGATCCTGGACGAAAAGACGCGCTGCTGGCGACTGAACTACGCCGGTGATTTTCACCTCGACATCTCTCCGACCATTACAAATCCGAACTGCATGAACGGCGGTGAGCTGGTGCCCGATCGCAAGCAACGGGTCTGGCATGCGACGAATCCTCGGGCCTATCGGGCCCTCTTCGACAAGCGGGCGGCCCTGGTCCCGACGATGACGCAGTCGATCATCGCGGCACAGCGCGATGCGGCAACGACCGAGCCCTTTCCAGTGCGCCAGTCCGTCAAGGGCATTCTGCGGCGGACCGTGCAGCTTCTCAAGCGCCACCGGGATCAGGAATTTCTTCACGTCCAGGAGGAGGTCGCGCCGATCTCGATAATAATTACGACCCTGGCCATGCGATCCTATGAGATGTGCATCAGGCGTCACGTCTTCGCCGACGAACTCCAGGTGCTGATCGACACGATCCGCCTGATGTCGGTCTTCATCGAGCGACCGCTGGTCAATGGCCGCCAGATCTACGCAGTCTGGAACGAAACCACCGAAGGCGAGAATTTTGCCGAGCGATGGAATGAAGAACCTGCCCGGGTCGCGGCCTTCTACAAATGGCACAGCAAGGCGGTGGCCGACTTCGAAGCGCTTCGGGATCTCGTCGGCCTCGACGCGATTGTCGGGTCCATGAAGAACAGCCTGGGCGAAAAGCTCGTCGCTAAGACGATGAACCGACGGATGGACGCACTTAACGAGGGCAGGAAGACCGGCGCCCTCATGCTCGGCGCAGGTGTTGGGCTGACTGCCCAAAGATCGGCCTCCTCGACGCCCGTTCCCAAGAATGAGTTCTTTGGAGACTGAGCGCGATGTCGAACTTTACCACGAAGAATAGGCTGTCACTGCCTCAGCTGTACCTGTTCCTTCAGCGTTCCAAGACGATTTCTGGTGAGGGGGTGCTTGGTCCGAGCCGTCTGGAATGGCGTTTTTGCGCACAACCCACGCCGCTCTCCCGATCGTATCAAGCGATTCTTGTTTTGGAGAAGGACGGGACACCGGATGTACGAATTGTAGACCCGGATCTGAGGTTGCTTGCCGGCAGACGTGACCTTCCGCATATCTACCATAACCCGGACCGGCTCTGCCTCTATTTGCCCGGGACCGGGCAATGGGATGCCAGCAAGCGTCTGGACCTCACCATCATCCCTTGGACGCACCTATGGCTGATTTATTTCGAGGAATGGCTGGCGTCCAATGAATGGAAGGGCGGGGGGCAGCATCCTACAGAAGATGATCCGGACGAAAGCAACCGTGCGGCGCGCCGGAGCCTACGGCGCACACGACGCAATACAGCAAGAAATGACCCTTTTTAACACTATTGGCCATAGTGTTAAACAATCGGCCACCGGGATCCACGGATCGGCAGGGCAGGGGGCGGATTTTCCCTTCGCGGTATAACGGTCTTCGCGTAAACTGTTAAACATGAGCGAAATGCGCCTTCACGGCCATCGCGCGGAAACGGCCTGCCCGCGACCGCACCCTTTGCGAAACCCTGCACTGGACCGGGTGCCGGCCGTCCGAGCCCTGGAAATCACGCGGCCCGGATCCCCCTTCGCTGAACGCCGCTTTCACGCTCTTCCTTTCAAAGGCTGCATCAGCGATGCGTGGGGCTGCCAGCAATTTATGCGAGCTTTAGGTTGAAAGCTCGCATGTCGCCTCGGGGCCGCTTGGATGAAATCATCCTCGCGATCAACATGAAGGGCGGGAACCTGCCGTTAGCCGCAAGTGCGCGCCATACATCCCGCAAACGCGGGAGCCGACATTCAGGCCACCTCGGAACCGCGCCTTGTTCTGCGCTGCCGCAAGGCCCCTCCGAGCCCTCACTGGCCACCCACCACAACTGCGGATGCTGCCTGTGCAGCGGGCTGGTCTCAGCCGCTTTGCGGCCGGACGTGGCACATCTGGCGCCAGCCATGCTGCGGCTGAGAAATTTCGAGATGGCTCCACCCAAAGCTGCCACTCGGCGCGTGCCTCCGAACTCGATGATGCTGCAGACTTTCGGGCGACGGCCATGCACAGGAGAACCCTGAAAAGATGCAAGGTTGCACTTCGAAGTGATCTTGTTGACAGTGACGGTCAAATCACGCTTCACCGAAAGACCTGCAACCGCAATAGCTTTGAGGCCCTTCGGCGCGTTGCAGCGGGTCACAACGCCGACCAGACC